>NZ_JBHYVM010000001.1:320908-332338 GCF_042750105.1 Streptomyces sp. NPDC059443
AACCCAAATCGCCCGCGTCCGATGGACGGGCCCTTCTTGATCCTCTGGTGGCTGGGGCCGGGGTCGAACCGGCGACCTATCGCTTTTCAGGCGATCGCTCGTACCAACTGAGCTACCCAGCCACGAAACCGTTTCCGGTCTCAGCGAACCTGACGGGACTTGAACCCGCGACCTCCACCTTGACAGGGTGGCGAGCTAACCAACTGCTCCACAGGTCCTTGCAATGTGCGAGAACAAGTCTCGCACACGGTAATGCGTACCCCCAACGGGATTCGAACCCGTGCTACCGCCTTGAAAGGGCGGCGTCCTGGGCCACTAGACGATGAGGGCTAAAGGCCCGCCGTGCACTCTCGAGTGCGTCGGGGACGTGAGAAGCATATGGGATCCCGGCGGCGATCGCCAAAACGGTTTCCGCGGGCGGGTCACCGGCTGTCGGGAGGCTGTCGGGAGGGACCGCAGGTCAGCCCCAGCCGAGCTCGTGGAGCCGCGCGTCGTCGATGCCGAAATGGTGGGCGATCTCGTGGACCACGGTCACGGCCACCTCGTGGACCACCTCCTCCGAGGTCTCGCACATCCGCAGGGTCGGGCCCATGTAGATCGAGATCCGGTCCGGCAGGACCCCGGCGTACCACTCGCCGCGCTCGGTGAGCGGGGTCCCCTCGTAGAGGCCGAGCAGTTCGGGGTCGTCGGCGGCGGGCTCGTCCTCCACGAAGACGGCCACGTTGTCCATGACCCGGGTCAGCTCCTCGGGGATCGAGTCCAGCGCCTCGGCCACCAGCTCTTCGAACGCGTCACGCGTCATCTCCAGCACACGCCCATTCTCCGGGACGGCCGCCCGTTCCGGCGGGCCCGGACGCGACGCGCGAGAATGGCCGCGTGGCGAGATGCGAAGAGGGGCGCGGATGACCCGGCCGGTGGAGGGCGCCGAGGCGATCGACCCGGACGTCGACCTGCATGTCCCGGCACAGCGCGCCGAACCGCAACGCAGGGTGCTGGCGGTGGTGGCGGCCGGTGGAGCAGTGGGCGCCTCGGCGCGGTACGGGGTCTCGCTCCTGTGGCCGACCGTGCCCGGGGCCTTCCCGTGGGGGACCTTCTGGGTGAACGTCACGGGCTGCGCGCTGATCGGTGTGCTGATGGTGCTGGTCAGCGAGGGCGGCCGGTCGGCGCACCCCCTCGTACGGCCCTTCGTCGGGACCGGGGTGCTCGGCGGCTACACCACCTTCTCCACGTACGCGGTGGACTTCGAACACCTGCTGGACGCCAGGGAGGCGGGCACCGCGCTGGCCTACGCCGGGCTCACGGTGGCCGGCGCGCTGGTCGCGGTGTGGGCGGCCGCCGTGATCACCCGGCGCGCGGTCGCCGACGAACACGGACCCGGACACGGGCACGGGCAGTCGCGGGGGCAGGGGTGAACTGGCTGAACTGGCTGACCGTCATGGCGGGCGCGGCCGTAGGGGCGCCGCTGCGGTACCTGACGGACCGCGCGGTGCAGATGCGCCACGACTCGGTCTTCCCGTGGGGGACCTTCGTGGTGAACGCGACCGCCTCCCTGGTGCTGGGGGCGCTGGCCGGGGCGGTGTTCGACGGGGCCGCCTCCTCGCGGCTGAACCTGCTGATCGGCACCGGGCTGTGCGGGGCGCTGAGCACGTACTCGACCTTCTCCTACGAGACCCTGCGGCTGGCCGAGCGGGGCTGGAAGTTCCTCGCCGCGGCCAATGTGGCGGCGTCGGTGCTGGTCGGGCTCGGCGGGGTCACGCTCGGCTACCAGGTGGCGGGACAGCTGTTCGCCTGACGGGTCGCCGGACGGGTCGCCCGACGGGTCGCCCGATGGTTCGCCCGACGGGGTACGGCCCCGCTCTCCGCTGGGGCGTGTCTCTTACGGGGCAAAGGGAGTTGGGCACATTGACCCGCTCACCGCGGACTCTTGTTCTGTGTTCCGGAGGTGCCCCGTGCGCCAGTTGTCCGCTTCCCTCCGCTTCCGCCGTCCCTCGCGCCGCCCGCTCCGGCTGGTCGTCGCCGCGCTCGCGGTGGCGGCGACGGCCTCCACGGCGGGCTGCATGAGCGTCGGCGAGGACGCCGCGCAGCCGGGGCCCGCCTCCTCGGCGGGTCTCCAGAGCGGGAAGTCCGGCGGTTCCTCGTCCGGGAAGGGCTCCGGGGCGCACGCCGGCGGACACGGCTCGAAGGACGGTACGGGGAACCAGGGCGGCAAGGCCGCAGAGCCCGGCAAGGCCTCCGGCGCGACCGGGGCCTCCCCCAGCCCGGGAGCCCCGGCCGGCCCGCCCGGGGCTCCCTCGCCTTCGGCGGGGCCGGGCGGCGGTGCGGGCGGCCAGAGCGGCCAGCACCCCTCGGGCGGCGGCTCCGGCTCCGGTCCGGGCTCCGGCGGGGCGGGAGGTTCCGGCGGAGCGGGCGGCTCCGCAGGCGGGCAGCCGGCTTCGCCGAGCCCGCAGCCGTCGCCCCCGGCTCCGCCGGCCTCGGCTTCGCCCGTGACGCAACCCACACCGAGTCCGGTGGTCTCGTCGCCGGAGCCGAGCGGGGTGCCAGGGGCGCCGTCGTAGGCCCCGGACCGGCGCGTTCCGCCGTCCGTGCGCCTCCGACCCGCCGGTGTCCGCTGCCCTCCCAGTTGGTATTTCCGCAGGTCAGAGACGTATTCGGGGGAGCGACTTGCCAGACCCGGGGGAGGGTGCGTATGGTTATAGATCGTTTGATCCCATTGCCCGGCGCCGACTCCGAAGAGCGCCGCGTGGCGCGTACTCTCCCCAACCGTGGCTGACCGCATTGAGGCGGTCGATTTGCGATTCACGGAGTTTGGGCGCGTGCCGAGACTCCGGAAGGTTTCGCATTTCGCATGTCCATTTCCAGTTCTGACCGTTCCGTCATGCCCGAGAACGACTCCAACGAGATCGTCGACGCCGAGACCCTCGCGGTCACCGAGGCCATCGAGGCCGTAGTCGCCGACGAGATCATCGAGGCTCTTGAGGCCGACGTGACGACCGGCGAGTCCTTCGAGGACTCCACCACCGACTTCGACGACGAGGCTGCGTCCGACGACGACGCCGACGCCGAGCCCACCCTGACCTTCGGCGACCTCGGTCTGCCCGACGGGATCGTGCGCAAGCTCGCCCAGAACGGCGTCACCGCCCCCTTCCCGATCCAGGCCGCGACCATCCCGGACGCCCTGGCCGGCAAGGACATCCTCGGCCGTGGCCGCACCGGCTCCGGCAAGACCCTCTCCTTCGGTCTGCCGACCCTGGCCTCGCTGGCCGGCGGTCACACCGAGAAGAAGAAGCCCCGCGCGATCATCCTGACCCCGACGCGTGAGCTCGCGATGCAGGTCGCGGACGCCCTCCAGCCCTACGGCGACGTGCTCGGCCTGAAGATGAAGGTCGTCTGCGGCGGTACCTCCATGAGCAACCAGATCTTCGCTCTGGAGCGCGGTGTCGACGTCCTCGTCGCCACCCCGGGCCGTCTGCGCGACATCATCAACCGCGGCGCCTGCTCCCTGGCGAACGTCCAGGTCGCGGTCCTCGACGAGGCCGACCAGATGGCCGACCTGGGCTTCCTGCCCGAGGTCACCGAGCTGCTCGACCAGATCCCCGGCGGCGGCCAGCGCATGCTCTTCTCCGCCACCATGGAGAACGAGATCGGCACCCTGGTCAAGCGCTACCTGACCAACCCCGTCACGCACGAGGTCGACAGCGCGCAGGGCAACGTCACGACCATGACGCACCACGTCCTCGTCGTGAAGCCGAAGGACAAGGCGCCGGTCACGGCCGCCATCGCCGCCCGCAAGGGCCGCACCATCATCTTCGTCCGCACCCAGCTGGGCGCCGACCGCATCGCCGAGCAGCTCATCGAGTCCGGCGTGAAGGCCGACGCGCTGCACGGCGGCATGACGCAGGGCGCCCGTACCCGCGTCCTCGCCGACTTCAAGGACGGCTACGTCAACGCGCTCGTCGCCACCGACGTCGCCGCCCGCGGCATCCACGTGGACGGCATCGACCTGGTCCTGAACGTGGACCCGGCCGGCGACCACAAGGACTACCTGCACCGCTCGGGCCGTACCGCCCGCGCCGGCAAGTCCGGTGTCGTCGTCTCGCTGGCGCTTCCGCACCAGCGCCGCCAGATCTTCCGCCTGATGGAGGACGCGGGCGTCGACGCCACGCGCCACATCGTCCAGGGCGTCGGCGCCTTCGACCCGGAGGTCGCCGAGATCACCGGTGCGCGTTCGCTGACCGAGGTCCAGGCCGACTCCGCGAACAACGCCGCGAAGCAGGCCGAGCGCGAGGTCGCCGACCTCACCAAGCAGCTGGAGCGCCTGTCGCGCCGTGCCGTGGAACTGCGCGAGGAGGCCGACCGCCTCGTCGCCCGCTCCGCGCGTGAGCGTGGCGAGGACCCGGAGGCCGCTGTCGCCGAGGTGGCCGAGGCTGCTGTGGCCGAGGTCGCGGCTGCCGTCGCGGCCGCGCCGGTCGCCGAGGAGCGCCCCGCGTTCCAGAGCCGTGACGAGCGTGGCAACTTCGAGCGCCGTGACAACCGTCGCGACGACCGTGGTGACCGTGGCGGCGACCGTGGCGGCTTCCGCCGCGACGACCGTGGCGACCGCGGTGACCGCGGTGGCGACCGTGGTGGCTTCCGCTCGGGTGGCGACCGTCCGACCGGTGGCGGTTTCCGCTCCGGTGGTGGCGACCGTCCGACCGGTGGTGGCTTCCGTCGCGATGACCGCCCCTCGGGTGGTTTCAACCGTGATGACCGTGGTGGCGACCGTGGTGGCTTCCGCCGCGACGACCGTCCGACCGGTGGCTTCCGTTCCGGTGGCGACCGTCCGACCGGTGGCGGTTTCCGCTCCGGTGGTGGCGACCGTCCGACCGGTGGTGGCTTCCGTCGCGATGACCGCCCGTCCGGTGGTTTCAACCGTGATGACCGTGGTGGCGACCGTGGTGGCTTCCGCCGCGACGACCGTCCGACCGGTGGCTTCCGCTCGGGTGGCGACCGTCCGACCGGTGGCGGTTTCCGCTCCGGTGGTGGCGACCGTCCGACCGGTGGTGGCTTCCGTCGTGACGACCGCCCGTCCGGTGGTTTCAACCGTGACGACCGCGGTGGCGACCGTGGCGGCTTCCGCTCCGGTGGCGGCGACCGCCCGTACGGCCGTCGTGACGAGCACGGCCCCTCGGGTTCCGGCTCGACCGGCTCCTCCTTCGGCGGCCGTCGTGACGACAAGCCGCGCTGGAAGCGCAACGGCTGATCCACGGCACTGAGCCGAATGTTGTGAGCGGGGCCCCTACGACACACCGTCGTAGGGGCCCCGTTCGCGTCCCGTCCGGAGCCCCGGCGGCCCCAACCGACATGCTCCGGCCCGGACAAGCCGATATGCGATCGGTGGCCCGGCCCTCTCCGGCTATGCTCTGGGGTGAGCACGCCACGGGCCATTAGCTCAATTGGCAGAGCAGCGGACTTTTAATCCGTTGGTTGTCGGTTCGAGTCCGACATGGCCTACTGCTCGCGAGGCGGAGGAACCTTCCTCTGACCTGCGCCTTAGCGCCCCATCCAACTTCTTCGGGTGGGGCGCTTTGCTGTGCCCGGGGCGTCCGGTGGCCTGATGTGAGCCCGAGGTGAGCCCGGCGGTACGAATGGCCTGCCGCGGGACCAGCCTTACCGCGGCCTCGGCAGCCTTCCGCGCGACCTCGGGCAGGACGCTGGTGTACGTGTCCGAGGTGATGGTGATCGAGGAGTGGCCGAGCATCTCCTGTACGACCTTCATCTCGGCGCCGGCCGCGAGGGCGAGGGTTGCCGCGCCGTGGCGCAGGTCGTGCAGCCGGATCGGGGGCAGACCCGCCTCGGCAGCCAGCCGCCGGAACTGGTCGGTCACCCACGCCGGGTGGAGCCACTCGCCGTTTTCCTGCGTGAACACGCGGCCGGTGTCGGCGTACGCCTCGCCCCACGCGAGGCGCTCCCGCATCTGCCGCTTGCGGTGCTTCGCGAGCACCTTCACCGTCTCGGAGTCGAGGGCGACCACGCGCTCGCCGCTGTCCGTCTTGGGCGCGGACTCCTCGACCTTCCAGCCGCGCTGTACGAGCTGAGTGGCGACGGTGAGCAGACCGGCCCCGAGGTCGGTCTCGGTCCACTGCTGGCCGCATGCCTCGCCTCGGCGCAGGCCGCGAAAGGCGATCAGGTGGTAGAGCGCGTAGAGGCGGTGCTTCGCCGCGCGGTCGAGGAACGCGCCCGTCTGCTCGGGCGTCCAGACCATGACGGGCGACGGCTTGTCTCCCGTCCGCCTCCACTGGGCAATGCGCTCCTCGGTCCAGATGAGTGCCTTGGGCCGCTTACCGGTCTCCAGTTCGACATGTGACGCCGGGTTGAAGGTGATGAGCTGCTGCGCGATGGCATCGTTCAGGGCCGCACGCAGGGTCGCCCGAACGCGCTGTCGAGTCGCCGGCCCGGTGACCTTTCGGAACGGCTTCATCGCGGCGAGCTTGGCCCGCTCGGCGGCGATCCGCTCGCGCTCGGCGGGGAGCGGTCGCCCCGGTGTGGTCGGCTTGCTCAGCGCGACCTGTGCCCGCCGGTTGGCGTTCTCGACGAGGATCTCCTCGTTGTGCTCCTCGATGGCGTCGAACAGCTCGACCAGGTGGCCCACGTTCAGCCGGTCGAGGCGGTGCTGCCCTATGTGCGGCTTCAAGTGGACACGGATGTGCGACTCGTATCCGTCGAGGGTGGAGTCGCGGCGCCGCTTGCCGGCGAGCCACTGGTCGAGCCAGTCGCCGACGGTCAGCCGGGCAGTGAGGGACTGGCCGGTGCGGAACCGACGCTGCGTCTCCTCGTAGTCGGGTATGGCCTCCTTCTTGGAGGCGACGGTTTCGAGGAGGTCGCCGATCAGCAAGCGGCCGTCGGGGTCGTCCTCACCCGGGATGCCGAGCAGCGCGCGCAGTCGGTCGAGGTCGCCCTGCGCCTCGTTCTTCGTGGCGTAGCCCGAGCGGCGGAAGGTGCGGCGCTTGCCGTCCTTGTCGTTCGGCAGCTCTTGCCGGACGTTCCACAGACCGTGGCGCTTCTGCGTGAGCTTGGGGCACGACTGCCCGTACTGCTTGCCCGTTTCCGGGTTGCGGCAGGCGCACCGTTTGAAGGTCGAGCCGGTCAATCCTTCTCCTCCCCCTCGCCGAGCGGTTCGAGGAACGCCTCGTTGAACACTCGGCTCGCCTCTTCGAACGACTGCTTCATCTTGTGGAGCTGATCGAGGGCTTCCTCGTACTCGCGCTCCGCGGCGTCCTTCCGCCGGAGCGCTTCCTCGGTGCGGAGCCGTGTGCTCAGGTACAGCGAGAACGACACGCGGTACGCCGATTCGAGGATCGACTGCTCAGCGCTCTCTGCTTGACCGCCGAGGAGTTCGTTGACCGAGACTCCGAAACACAGAGCCAGCGCGGCGGCCTCATTGACCCGCACAGGGCGAGAACCGGCCTCAGTCTTCGCGACCGTTGTCTGCCGCCATGAGAACCCGCTCCGGTTCATCATCGCGGCCACGTCCTCTTGCGAGAGTCCGCGGGCTGTCCGATGCGCGCGCAGGGCTTCGCCCAGAGCCTTCTCGGGCTCATAGCCGTAGCTCCAGACGGTCGCTCCTGATCCCTGTTCATTCTCCACGGGAATGGACGCTACACCCCGGGTGGGGTTGACACCAGTCGATCTCAGGGATCATGCTCAAGACGAATGAACCTGCTAACCCTCAGGGGGATGTCTTGAGCGCGCTTGAAGATCAGAACGTGAAGGGGATGGCGGCGGCCGAGCTGGTAGCCCTGCCCGTCAGCTTTGACCTCGACACCGCGAACCGAGCCTTGGCGCTCGGTCGGACGACCGGCTATGCCCTCGCTAAGAGCGGCGAGTACCCGGTGCGCGTCCTGCGGCTCGGGCGGCAGTACCGCGTGACCCGATACGACCTTCTGCGGTTCCTCGGCTTTCAGGGCGAGGAGCGGGCCGAGGCGGGCGCCGCGTGAGCACCCCGGTCCGGACCTACCGCCGCTCGGCCGCCCTGCCGACGATGAACTACCGCCTGCCCGTTTCGCACGGGTGGGCGGTACTCCCCGACGCCACGAAGGAGTTGGGTGGCCTGATGGCGACACCCCCGGGGTTCCGTGCGCGCCTCTCCATAGGGGGTGCGCGGGACATCGACGAGCACACCGCCCGGACGCTCGCCGCTGTCCTGGCGCACTCCGCCGGCTATCGGGTGCACGGCACCGATCCGCACGGGCTCGCTGCCGTGGTGGGCACCCTCGCATCCCTGCTGGGGCGGTGACGACTTGACGACCCCGCCCCCTGACCCGCTCCGCGTGGCCCTGTGGCTTGCCTCTCAGGGCTACGCGGTGCACCCGCTCGCCCCGGGTGCCAAGCTGCCCGTGCGCGGCTGCGACCGCTGTGCAGCCGGGACCAAGGAGCGTCCCAACCCTCACCACGTCCCGCACGATGGGCACGGCTGCGAGTGCATCGCCGCCGGCCGCCCCTGTCACGGCGTGCTCGCCGCGACCATCGACGCCGAGCGCATCGCCGCATGGTGGGCCCGGATGCCGTCCGCCGGCGTCGGCGTAGCTGCGGGGCCGTCCGGCCTGGTGATCCTCGATGTGGACTGCCACGGCGGACAGCCTCCCGAGGAGCAGTCCGAGCTGCTCCCGGGCGTCGACCTGCCCGAGGATGTCGCCCCCGGCAGCATCGCCGACGGCCGCGACACCCTCGCACTGCTCGTCGAGGCGCGACGTGCGACGCTGCCCGGCTGCGGTCCGCAGACACTGACCGTGCTCACCCCTTCCGGCGGACTGCACTACTGGTTCCGTGCCCCGGCCGGTACTACATGGCGCCCGCTCGCCGGCGCACTGGGCTGGCAGCTCGACGTGCGCGCCGGAGCCTCGTACGCCGTGGCCCCGGGCACGGTCACCCGCGCCGGTACGTACACCGCGCTCGGTGACTGCCGCGCGGTCGCCGAGTTGCCCGTCTGGCTGGCGCGCGACCTCGACCGCACCGGGCACCGCGTACGCCCCGAGCGGCCCCGTACCGTGCTGCCTTGGCGCCCCCGCCCCATGGGCAGTGGGTACGCCGCGGCTGCCGTCGAGGCCGAGCTGCGGACTGTCGCCGAGGCGCAGCCCGGCACTCGGAACGCCACGCTCAACCGCGCCTCCTTCAACCTCGGCACCCTCTGCGCGGCCGGCCGACTCGACCGCGGGCAGCTCGTCGACGTACTGCTCGACGCGGCTCGGCACGGTGGGCTGTCCGACCGCGAGGCCGAGGCTGCGATTCGCTCCGGCCTCACCGCAGGCGAGCGGCACCCGCGCACGCATACCGGGGCCGCCGCATGAGCACTTCGGCCTTTGACCCGATCGCCGCCGCCCGCTCCGTCGTCCCCTTTCCGCGGGCGGAGCAGGGCGGGGAGCAGCCGCGCAGCGCGAAGCAGGAGAAGCAGCCCCCGCAGGCCGAGGTGCTGCGCGTCCTCGGGCAGAACCGGTTCCGGTACCTGCACCACAACGGTGCCCCGTACGCAGTCCCGTACGACGGTCCGGCCGTCGCCGTGCCGTTGCGCGCAGCAGCGCACACCGGAACCGGCAGCCTGCGGCAGCACCTCACCCGGATCTACGTCACCGAACACGACCGCACCCCCTCGCAGACCGCACTCGCGGATGCCGTCGCCACGCTCGACGCCCTCGCCATGCGCGTGCCCGAGACCGAGCTGCACCTGCGCGTCGGTGCAGACCCCGAGGACACGGCGGTGTCCTGGCTCGACCTCGGTCGTCCCGACGGGGAGTCGGTCCGCATCGCCCCGGACGGGTGGACCTTGACGTGCCCGGACCCCGAGGCGGGTCCGGTCTGGCGCCGCACCAAACTGGTTCGGCCACTGCCCCGCCCCGACCGCCCCGCCGGTGGCTGGCGCGAGGGCATCGGCGAACTCTCCGCCCTGCTGCCTTTCACCCCTGAGACGCTGCCGCTCGCGATCGGCTGGCTCCTAGCCGCACTGCGCCCCGGGATGCCCCGCCCCATCGCGTACCTGACCGGCGAGCAGGGCACGGGCAAGAGCACCTCGGGCCAGATGCTCACCGGGATCATCGAGGGCGCCCGCGCGCCCCTGCGGCAGGCGCCCGAGAACCTGCGCGACCTCGGCCCGACCACCGCGGCCGGATGGGTACTCGCTCTCGACAACCTTTCGGGACTGCCCGGCTGGCTGTCCGACGCCCTGTGCCGCATCGTCACCGGCGACGCGCAGGTGACCCGCGCTCTCTACACCGACGACGACGTGAACGTGCTCACCTACCAGCGGCCCGTACTGCTGACCGGCATCGACCTCGGGGCGCTCCGCAACGACCTTGCCGAGCGCATGATGCCGCTCGAACTCCAGCCGATCCGCCGAGACCAGCGCCGCACCGCAGGGGCCCTGTGGGCCGCCTACGAGCAGGCGCACCCCCGCATCCTCGGCGCCCTACTCGACCTCGCCGCCGAGGTATGGGCCGACCTCCCCCATGCTGCCGCCGACCTCACCGAACGGCCTCGGCTCGCCGATTTCGCCGAGCTGCTGCACGCACTCGACAGGGTCACAGGCTGGCGCAGCCTCGATGCGTTCAACGGGGCGCAGGACGCCTTGAACGATGCCGTCCTCGACGGTCATCCGGTTGCCGGCGCGCTGCGCGACTGGACAGCCTCTCCTGCCTTCCCGCCCGGCGGATGGCAGGGAACCATGGGCGAGCTGCAACGGCAGCTCAGCAGCGACGGCCGAGGCTTTGCCGATGGCTGGCCGAAGACTCCTGCCGTGCTGAGCGCCCGCATCCGACAGGTAGCCCCGGCCCTCCGTGCCCGAGGCATCTTCGTGGCGCGCACGTCGGGCAGCAACAAGAACGGCAAGGTCTACGCCGTCACCCGCGATCCCGTCTCATGACCCCGCCCCCGACACGCGCCCCAGAACGGCAACCGCCGCCCGGGGCGCTTCCATGTGCGGGGGACGCACGGGGGACGACGGGTACGCCTCCTCGGTCGCGAGTCGTCCCCCTCCCACCCGAGCAGGAACGAGACCGCGGACCAATTGGGGGACGAGGGGGACGGTTCCAACCCCTCTCCCCTCTGTCTCACCCAGAGAAGGAAGAGGGAAGGGGAGGGGACGGCGCGAAGATCGTCCCCTGCGTCCCCCTGGGATCGTGGGACCTTGTCCGCACCGCGACCGGTCGCGCCTTGTGCGCGGGCGCGCGCGAATACCGCAGGGCACTGACAACAGCCTTCGAACGTCGGCGCGCACCCGGTTCCCCCCTCCCTCGCGCGCATAGGCGGCGCGCTTGGTGGAAGGCTCCCGCGACCGGTCGCTGCGCCATACGCGCGCGGGAGCAGCTCAGTGCAGGTCGAGCAGCATCACGTCGTGCAGGTCCGCGCCCGCCCCGTCTCGTATAAAACAAAGACGCAGCCGCCCAAAATAGAGGGGTAGTAGAG
>NZ_JBHYVM010000001.1:332348-361939 GCF_042750105.1 Streptomyces sp. NPDC059443
GGGGGGGTTTTGGTGTGCGCGCCCCCCCGCCGGGGCGGCGCCCCCCGGGGGGCGCGGTCACGCCGCGGGCGGGGGCCCCCCCCCCCGGGGGGGGGGGCCCCCCCCCCCCCGGGGCGCCCCCCTCGCCGATCTTGCGGTATCCCCATGCCCGGTACGCGGACACGGCCGCCTTGCTGTCCGCGTGGACGTTGAGCAGAACCCGCTCGGCCTCGGTGCCGTCGAGGACGGCATCGTGCAGGCGGCGGGCGATGCCCTGCCTGCGCCATGCGGCACGCACGGCGAGTTCCATCAGGCCGAACGTCCGCCGACCGTCCTCGCGCCGCATCTCGTCGGGCACGGGCACGGTCAGTTGGTCCCACCAGCCCGTCTGCGGCCCGAGGGGGTAGCCG
The DNA here is from genome assembly GCF_042750105.1 of Streptomyces sp. NPDC059443. NCBI lineage: Bacteria > Bacillati > Actinomycetota > Actinomycetes > Kitasatosporales > Streptomycetaceae > Streptomyces > Streptomyces sp. NPDC059443. Next base: position 332,738 of record NZ_JBHYVM010000001.1, read on the forward strand.
TACGCCATGCCGACGGCCTCACCGTCCGAGGCGCTCGCCAGGGCGCCGCGAAAGGTGGTCTTGCGCGTCTGGGACCGGAAGCGGCGGAACGCGGCTGCGACGTCGGTCTCGGTCTCGTCGTAGGGCGGCTCGGCGAACGCCTCGGCGTAAACCAGGCGGAACGCTTCCTCGGCCCTGGCGGCGGCCGGCCCGTCGAGCTGCTCGACGCTGGCCTGTGCTGACTGACTCATCCGGCGGCCCTTTCACACGGTTTCGCGGATACGTGCCACGCATTCGCGAGCGGTTGGGCTGTCGACTACCCCGGCCGTCCGCTGGAAATCGTGCACCTTGCCCAGCAGCCGGGGAGACGCGATGCCTCCCCAGGTATCCAGCACGCCGCCCACCTCGGCGCACGCCTCGTCGACCTCCCCCGCGGCAAGGAGGACACCGGCGAGCTTGACGCGGTACGAGGCGCTGTTCCGGGCGAGCCCACCGCCAATACCGCGCACGGCCGCCCGGAGGAACGGCACGGCGCGCTTGGGCTGGTCTGCTCGTACGTACATGTCCGCCGTGGCGTAGTCGACCTCGAACGGACCCACGAACTTGGCCCAGTTGGGCACGTCCGTGTCGGCGTCCGCGCGCCCCTGGTAGCTGACGGCACGGGACAGGGCGCGGCGTGCACCCGACAGGTCCCCGGCGTGTGTGGCGACGTTCGCGTCGCGGAGCGCGATCACGAGGTGCACCGTCGCACCCGCCCCTGCTTGGGTCGCGAGGCGGTAGGCGTTCTCGACGGCACTCGCAGCCTCCCAGGACCGGCCGGCCTTGACCGCGAGGAGTACGAGCGTCTCCAGCACGGAGACCTGTAGCAGCGGGTTGTCGACGAGCTGCGCCGCGGCGAGGGCTTCCATGCAGGCGGCGCGGCCCTCCGCGATGCGTCCGCCGTCGTAGCCGTACCAGGCCCGGTGTCCGTGCAGTTCGGCGAGCATCGTCTGTAGCTCACGGCCCACACCGGCGGTGTACGAGGCGCCGCTCAGGGCTCGCGTGATCTCCGCCTCGATGCGCTCGGCCTGCGTGCTCGCCGGCACGCTGCCCGCGGTGTGGTCTGTCTGGTAGAGCCCGTCGAGGCGCTCCCTCAGCCGCCCGAGATCGGCCGTGCCGATGCGTGGGCCCGGCGCGGCGGGCAGCAGAGCAGCGGCAGCGAGGGCGCCCGCGTCTGCGACGAACGTTCTCCTCTTCACCTCTCCAGCGTCGCTGATCGGTGCCGCAACCGTCACGCGATGACCGGGGACGTCGAACCCCATCTCGGCGAGGGGCATGCCGAACATGGCTTCAAGTACGGCTTGCTGGCCCGGGTGCGGCAGGGGCGGGGGCGTCTCGCTCTCCCACCGTCGCAGTTGGCGGACGCTCACCGCGGCGGCGACGCCGAGGCGGGCGGACTCCTGCCGGAACGCCTTGACGAACGTCTCCTGCGTGTGGCCGGCAGCCCGCCGTAACCGTGCCAGCCCGCCCGACTCCTGTTCCGTCATGCGCTTCCCCCTCGCAGCTACGGGTCGTGCACCCACCGTAGTGATCTGGCCCCGGACTCGGGCGTGGAAACGTCCGCCCAAACGTCCGGTGCCCGCTCGCCCATGACGCCCTCTCAAGCGGTGCACTGGTGACACACCGAACCACAACGCCCCTGAGCAGCGGGAGTGCGCATGCCCATGACCATTCGCGTGTACGACGTCAACGGCCAGACGGGAGAGGTCGTCCACGAGCGTGCCGAGGTGGTCGTCGGGCCCGGGATCCGGGACAGCCCGCCCATGAACTCCCTCGCCTTCCCTCCCTGCCAGTGCACCCGCTGCCGGCCGAAGGGCGAAGCCTGATGAGCGCGCCCCTCACCATCAGCTACACGGGGCCGAGCCCGCTCGGCGAGGACGGATACCGGACCGGGCTGGAGTGGAACACCAACAGCCGAGCCCGCGCCCGAGCGGCCGAGGTCATCGCCGAGCACCGGGCCGAGCGGACCGAGGTCGTGCTCGACGCGCACCTGCGGTCCGAGTGGGCCGCGCACGCGGTACGCGCCCCCGGACTGCTCGCCGCCGTGCAGGAGACGATCGGCGAGGCGGTCGCCGTCGAGAACACCTTTCTGATGATCAAGTGGCCTGGCCGTGAGTTCCGCGTGCCCTGGCACCAGGACGGCACCAACCGACGGATGCAGCTCGACCCCGCCCGCTCGGTCGCGGCCTGGCTCGCCATTACCGACGCGACTACCGCCAACGGATGCTTGCAGGTCATCCCCGGCTCACACGCCAGCGGCTACCTCGGCAACGACCGCGAGGCGAGCAGCGCCCGCCGAGGTAGAGCCCTCGGAGTGCAGGGCATGCCCAACGGGCCGCACGACCACGGCCTATGGCTGCCGCTCGACGCCGGGCAGGCATGCCTGATGGACGTCCGGCTCCTGCACCGCTCGGACAGCAACACGACCGCCGGCGCCCGGATCGGCCTGAACATCCGCTACGTCGCTCCCGGTGCCATCCGGTCGAGCGGCCCCCACAGCCCCAGCCTGTACCCGTTGACCGGGTCGAGCTGGTGATCACGCACCACCTGCAACGCACCATCGGCAACGAGAGGAGAACCACCGTGACCATCCTCGAAACCAGCGCTCCGCCGATCACCCGTGTCCGGGTGCTCACCGGCGAGGACGTCGACCCCGCCCGGCGCGGCAGCAAGAGCGTCGTGGCGTTCAGCGACTGCCGGTACTACTGCCCCGACGCCGCGACCGTCGAGCGGTGCATCGAGCACCTGCGTGCCAGCGACGAGCGGCTGCGCTCCCGCCCCGACGAGCAGATGCTCTGGGACTGGGAGTGCACGTACTTCGAGGCCGACCCGGACAACGAGAACGGCGGCGGGACGGTCCTGCTGGGCGTCGCCTGGTACGACCGCGCGTTCTTCGACGACCGTCGGGGCGCCTGGTTCGGCGCCATGCACACCCGCATCTACCAGGAGATCGGCGTCCCGTTCGAGAACGTGACCGTCGAGCACTGGCTCGCGCTCGACGCGGCCGAGTGGAAGCCGGAAGCGCCCGCGGCGTAACCGCCGCTTCTCCGCCCGCCTCGCCCCTCGCCGGACCTGCACCACCGGCGGGGGGTGAGGCGCGTAGCCCCGGGAAAATCGCTGGCCCCGTGGTGGGGCGGGCTGCCTATGATCACCGCAAGCGGGGTCGTAGCACAGAGGTAGTGCGCCTACACAGCATGGAGGAGGACGCCGGTTCGAATCCGGCCGCCCCGCCCTTCAATCTTGAGCACCACGGTTCATCGGCCAGCCGTCGAAAGGGCCGGCAGGGCCGCATCCCGCCGCCGCAGTCGTGAGGCTGCCAGCAACGCGCCGAGCGCCGTTCCTGTGACCATGACCCCGCCCGCGACGAAGGCCCCTCGCGGTGAAGCGTCCACCAGCAACGGCAGCACGAGCATTCCGGCCGTGCCGCCGGCCCGGATGATCGTCTGATCGACGGACATCAGGCGCAGCCGTTCCGCCGGGGCGAACGCGCCGAGGTGCGCGCGCAGGGTCACGCTCGTAGCCGGGGTGACGATGCCCGTCAGCAGGGCGAGCAGGAGCAGCGCGGGCAGATCGAGCACCAGACCCATGCAGGCGGTCGCCGCGCCTTGTAGCGCCCACGCACCGCAGTAGACGGTCAGCCAGCCGCCCGAGCGCCGGTTGCTCGCGAGGGGGTTACCGAGCAGCGCCCCGACGCCCACGGCCGCCGTGACGAGTCCGTACACCGCGGCGCCCGCCCCGTACCGGGTGGCGAGCAGGGCCGGCATACCGATGGCAGTCACGGCCGAGCAGAACAGCGCTACCCCGTGCAGGCCGATCGCCAGTCCGACCCGCGGGTGCTCACGCAGCACCGGCCCCGCCGGGACTGACGACCGCACCCTGCCCCCAGGGCGCTCGGCAGCTCCACCTGCCGAGGTCGCGTAGCGGCGAGCCAGCCAGCGCAGCGCCACGGCGGACACCGCGAACGTTGCGCCGTTCAAGGCGAAGAGCTGTACCTCGGAGACGAAGAGCAGCAGCAGGCCGATACTGGCCGGGCCCGCGATACGGGCGATGCGGCCCGTGAGGTCGAGGAGACCCGTGATCTGCTGCACCCGCTCGGGCTCGACGAGATCGGGCACCAGGGCGCCGAGGTTGGGATCGAAGAGCGCCCCGAGCGTGCCGAGGAGCAGCACACCGGCGAGCAGCAGAGCGATGCCCCGCGCGTCGGGCGACCACAGGAACGGCAGCGCGACCGCGACCGCTGCCCGCGCCCCGTCGACCCATGCGAGTGCCCGGTACGAGGAGAAGCGGGAGACGATCCGCCGGCCCACGGTGCCGAGGGCGATGTACGGCAGCGACTCAGCCACGGCGACCAAGCCCATGAGTGACGCCGAGCCCGTCGCGGCGTAGACGACCCACATGACCGCGAGGGCATAGAGGCGGTCCCCGAGGACCGAGAGGCTCTGTGCGAGCCACAGCACCAGTACGGGCCGCCGTCGCAGCAGCCGCAGGTGTTCCATGCGTCCTCCGGGCCGAGCTGTGCCAGACCGGGCGCAGCAGCCCCGGCCGAATCGCGGCCCACCCTAGGCCCGAACGGAGCAACCGACGCAGCGTTCTCCCACACCTCACACGAATGCGGCACAGCCGGTACCCGAGGCTGCGTAGAGGTCGTCACCGGCACCGGCGGAAGCAGCCAGACGAGCAGGTCAGAGGGTGTACGAAGTGAGCCCGCTGTGAGCCCGGACGCCTACGGACGGAGTGATACGGGCCGGTGGTCGGGTGGCCGGGGCACCCGTTCTGACCAGCCGGAACGGCATGGACAGGAACGGGGCCCCAGCCGATATCACTCGGGCTCGTCGACTTTTAATCCGTTGGTTGTCGGTTCGAGTCCGACATGGCCTACTGCTCGCGGGCGGGGGTTGACCCCTCTGGCCCGCCACTTGGCGCCCCACCCGGCTTCGGCCGGGCGGGGCGCCAAGTCGTCTTCACCCCTCTGACCTGCGGTGATGCCCTCCTGGGGGCGGTGCGGGCGTTAATTGGCGGAGGCCTCCCCCCAGATGGCGTAGAGTTGGGTTTACCGACGCGGGGTGGAGCAGCTCGGTAGCTCGCTGGGCTCATAACCCAGAGGTCGTAGGTTCAAATCCTGCCCCCGCTACTCAGTACGAAGGCCCGGTCCCCTTGGGGGGACCGGGCCTTCGTCGTACGCCCGCACCCTGCGCCCCGCGCACCGCACCCTGCGCCCCGCGCACATGCGCGCATCCCCGCCCGTCACCCGAACGGTCCCGTCCGGGTCGCCGTACGGGCCTTCGTGCGGCCAGCCTTGGGGAGCGAGGCGGCGGCGGGCCCGCACCCGTGCGAGGGACCGGGCGGCAGGAGAGCAGCGTGGTGCGGCTGGGCCGGCAGGGCAGGGGCGGGCGCGTGTTCGGCGCGGCCGCCGGCAGCCCCGTGGTCCGACGGATCGTCAGCGCGCTCCCGTTCACCCTGATCGTCCTCGGTCTCCTCTTCGACCTCCTGACCCCGCCCAGCTTCACCGGCTCCCCCTTCTTCTCCGCGGCCCCGCTGATCGCCGCCCCGCTGTTCTCCCTGCGCTCCACCATGCTGATCGGGGCCCTGTCCACGGTCGCCGTGCTCCTGCTGCACGTCTACAACGGCACCACCTGGCAGGTGGAGTCCCTGACCGAGCTGGCCACCGTGCTGACCGTCTCCGGGCTGGCCACGCTGATCAACACCGTGGTGCGGCGCAGCGGAGCGCAGCTCGCCTCCGCGCGGGGGATCGCCGAGGCCGCGCAGCGCGCCGTGCTGCCGACGCCCGCGGAACTGATCGCGGGGCTGCACGTCTCCGCCTCCTACGAGGCCGCGCAGGCGGACGCCTTCATCGGCGGCGACCTGTACGCCGTGCAGGACACCCCGTACGGGGTGCGCCTCGCGGTGGGCGACGTACGGGGGAAGGGGCTGGGGGCGGTCGAGGCCGTGGCGGTGGTCCTCGGGGCGTTCCGGGAGGCGGCGGAGAGCGAGCCCTCGCTGGAGGCGGTGGCGCAGCGGCTGGAGCGGGCGCTGGCCCGCGAGGGCAACCGGCGCGACAGCCTGGACGCGGTGGAGGGGTTCACCACGTGCGTGCTCGGCGAGATCCCGCCGGGCGGCGGCGTGCTGCGGCTCGTGAACCGGGGCCATCCCGAGCCGCTGCTGCTGTACGCGGACGGCGGCCTCGCGGTGCTGGCCCCCGCCGAGCCGGCGCTGCCGCTGGGCATGGGGGACCTGGGCGGCTGGCCGGACCGGGTGGACGAGTGGCCGTTTCCGGCGGGGGCCACGCTGCTCCTGTACACGGACGGGCTGACGGAGGCCCGGGACGGGTCCGGGACCTTCTACGATCCGGCGGCCCGGCTGCGCGGGCGGGTCTTCCCCGGGCCGGACGAACTCCTGACCGCACTCGGCGGCGACGTACGCCGTCACACGGGCGGCGAGGCCACGGACGACATGGCGCTGCTGGCGGTGGCGCGGCCGGGGGAGCGGCAGCGGGACCGGCGGCGGACGGTGCCGGTGGTGCCGAGGGACCACTGAACGTGACCGAAAGTGCGCGTTCAGCAAGGTGACTGACGGACCGTCAATGTGAAGATGTGGCGGAAGGGGTGGGAGAGTCGGCCAATTTTTGCCCGAGTTGATACCTGAGTGTGGGTAAAAGTCCTGGCCAGAGCTGTTCGGGGGGTGGCTGATTGTCGTTAACGATCAATCGCAACTGCTTGGAATCACTCCCCTTCTTCTATTACCGTTCGATAACGCAGCGCGGTCGTCCCAGCCGTCGCAAGAGACGGCACCGTGCGCGTGCTCGTCCATGAGGAGTGTGCCCCGGTGGCCTCCAACTCGCCTGCCCCTGAAGGCATCGAAGTCCAGGAGCCGCCCACCGCCGGTGCCTGGGGCGAGTGGAACCCGACCGAGGACTCGGCCCGGCCGCCGCGCGGGAAGCACCGCGTGCTCAAGCAGCGCGGGGGACTCGCCCGCTCCTCGACCGTCCTCGGGGTCGGCGTCATCGCGGCGGTCGGCGCGGGCGGCATCGCCACCGCGCAGGACCGCCCCCAGGTGGCCATATCCCTGCCGTCGCTGCCCTCCCTCCCCTCCCTGCCCTCGGCGCTGGGGGGCGACGGCGACGTGCGGCACGCGGACGGGCACGCGGACGCCGCGGCCGCGCAGCGGACCGGGGTCATTCCGCGCCAGGCCGACCGGAGCGCCGACGCCGGTGAACTCCTGCGCAGCCGCATCCTCCAGCAGGCCGGATCCCAGCAGGAGGCCGCCGCGGCCCAGGAGCGCGCCGAGACCGAGCGGATCGCGCAGGAGGCCGCCGCCAAGGAGGCGCGCGAGGCCCAGGAGACCGCGCGCAAGGCGGCCGAGGCGGCGGCGGCCGAACAGGCCGCCAAGGAAACGCGCGAGGCCGAGGAGGCCAAGGCGGCCGCCGAGGCCAAGGCCAAGCAGGAGGCCGCCGCTACGGCCGGCAGCTACTCCCTGCCCACCTCCGCCTACACCCTCACCTCGCACTACGGGGACTCCGGCTCCATGTGGTCCTCCGGGCACCACACCGGCCTCGACTTCGCGGCCCCCACCGGCACCCCCGTCAAGGCGGTCGGCGGCGGCAAGATCACCTCGGCCGGCTGGTCGGGCGCGTACGGCTACCGGATCGTGCTGGAACTCCCCGACGGCACCGAGATCTGGTACTGCCACCTGTCCTCGATGTCGGTGACCGGCGGCACCGTCGCCGCGGGCGACACCATCGGCCGCGTCGGCGCGACCGGCAACGTCACCGGCCCCCACCTCCACCTCGAAGTGCGCGAAGGCGGCTCTACGGTGGACCCGCTGGCGTGGCTGACGGCAAGGGGCCTGAACGTCTGAGGCCGTACGGCCCCCGCGGAGCCGGTACGCCGGCCAGCGCGGGCCCGCCGGCCAGCGCGGGCCGGTCCACGGCCGGGGTGGCGGTCGTTCCGGTCGTACCGAACGGCTCGGCCGTACCGAACCGGTCCGCCGAGCCGAGGGCGTCGAAGGAGGGCGGCACCAGCTCCTCCAGGACCGCCGCCCGGGACAGCGCCGGGCCCGCCGTCGCACGGCGCAGCCAGAGGCGGAGCAGCAACTCCCGCTCCCGGAGCGCGAAATCCGGCTCGCGGGCCGGGCCGCCGCCGCGCGCCCGGTGACGTAGCAGCGCGAGGGCCACCGCGTCCGCCTCGTACCGGGCGACCGCGCGGGAGGCAGGGCGGCCCCCCGCCCCGCGGGCCAGCGCGCGGGCCAGCGAACGCGCCGGCATCGAAGCCAGCGCGGGCACCTCGGCGGGGCCCAGCCAGCCGGCGGCCGCGTACACCGCGAGTTCCGCGGCGACCGTGCGCAGGCGGCGCCGTCTCAGCCACACGGCCAGCCACACCAGGAGCCCGAAGACCGGGACCATCACACAGCCGTAGACCACGTAGAAACCGGACTCGCCGAGGTCCGAGGAGCTGTTCCACAGCGCGTGCAGCCCCATGGCCGGGGCCAGCCCCAGCAGCGGCAGCCCGATCCGGCGGGCCCGGCGGACGCTGAGCGCGGCCGCGCCGAAACCGAGGCCGGTGAGCACGGTGAACAGCGGATGCGCGAACGGGGACATGACGATCCGGACGAAGAAAGTCGCTGCCGTCACCGAATTCAGCACCTCGGTGCCGTTGGTGGCGTCCTCGTCGAAGGCGTTGCCGAGGTAGAGGATGTTCTCGGTGAAGGCGAAGCCGACGGCGGTGAAGCCGGCCACCACGAAACCGTCGGCCGGGCCGGTGAACTGGCGTCTGCGGAACAGGAACACCAGCAGCAGGGCCGCCGCCTTGGCGGTCTCCTCGACCACCGGAGCGATGGCCACCGAGCCGAGCTGATCGGCATCGGAGGGATCGGCGGTGGCCGCGGCTATCCACTGGGTGGCGAAACTGTTGGCCAGTATGGCGATCAGCGCGGCGGCGCAGGCACCCCAGCCGAAGCAGAACAGCAGCTGCGCCCACGGATGCGGCGCGGCCCGGCCCAGCCACCGGAACGCCGCCATGAGCGGCGGCACCGGAAGCAGCGCCAGGGCGAGACCGACGAGGAACCCGGGCGTGCCCGTCTGCTCCCGTACGAGCTCCAGGATCGCGACGCCGGACGCGGCGAGCAGCACCACGAGTACGTACACACGCAGACGCGGCATGGGGAGCACACGGAGCACACGGAACAGTCGGGTCGCTCGGTACACATGATGACTCTACCGAGCGGACCCGACACACGGAGTGACGTTGTCAGTTCTCCGCGTTACCCGTGCGGCGGAACAACAAGTCGTGTACGACATGGCCCTTGTCGAGGCCCTGCCCCTCGAACCGGGTGAGGGGACGGAAGTCGGGGCGGGGCGCGTAGCCGCCGTCGGCCTGGGTGTTCTCGAACTCGGGCTGCGCGGTGAGCACTTCGAGCATCTGCTCGGCGTACGGCTCCCAGTCGGTCGCGCAGTGCAGGATCGCCCCGGGCGCCATGCGGGTCGCGGCCAGCGCGAGGAACTCGGGCTGGATCAGCCGCCGCTTGTGGTGGCGGGCCTTCGGCCAGGGGTCGGGGAAGTACACGCGGAGCCCGGCGAGGGAGTCCGGGGGCAGCATCTCGCGGAGCAGGATGATGGCGTCGCCGTTCGCGACCCGGACATTGGTCATCCCGCCCCGCTCGGCGAGGGCGAGCAGGTTCCCCTGCCCGGGGGTGTGCACGTCGGCGGCGAGGATCCCGGTGCCGGGATCGGCGGCGGCCATCTGCGCGGTGGCCTCGCCCATGCCGAAGCCGATCTCCAGGACGACGGGAAGCCCGCCGAACATCTCCTTCAGATCGAGGACGTGATGCCCGTCGATGTCGAGGCCCCAGGTCCCCCAGAGCCGCTTGAGGGCTTCGCCCTGCCCGGTGGTCACCCGGCTGCGCCGGGGCTGGAAGCTCCGGATCCGCCGCTCGTGGTGCGAGCCGGCCGGATCGGGCGCGGGCCCGTCGGGAAACCGCGGCTCGGTCCGCCACTTCGGGGGCACGTACGGGGTCGCCGCCGGCGCGGTTTCCGCGCTTTCCGGGGCGGGGTGCGGGGGGTTTTGAGAGTCAGCCACAATGCGCCGATTCTACGCGGGCCGCTCCCATCCAGCCCCGCCGGGCAAACCCAGCCCGGCCACTCCCTCCAGCCCCGCCGCACCAACCAGCCTCGCCGGCGTTTGAGGCGCGGGGTCCGGGGCGGAGCCCCGGGGAACGGTGGAAGGGCGGGTAGGGGACCCAGCCCCGCGCAGCGGCAGTCCCCGGACCCACCGACGGGCGGACCCGGTGGCTACGCCGCGCGCAGCGCGGTAAGTGCCCGGGCCGCGATCTCCCGCCCGATCGGCAGCGAAGCGGTAGCGGCGGGCGACGGCGCGTTCAGGACGTGCACCGTCCGTGGTGCCTCCCGGATCAGGAAGTCGTCCACCAGCGTCCCGTCCCGCAGCACGGCCTGCGCCCGCACCCCGGCCGACGAAGGCACCAGATCCGCTTCGGTCACCGCCGGCAGCAGTCTCCGTACCGCCTCCACGAACGCCGGCTTCGACACCGACCGCCGGATCTCGCCCGCCCCGTACCGCCAGTGCCGCGCGGCCATCCGCCAGGATCCCGGCCAGGCCAGCTCGTCGGCGAGGTCCCGCGGCCGGACGACCCCCCATCCGTACCCCTCGCGCGCCAGCGCCGGCACCGCGTTCGGCCCGACGTGGACCCCGCCGCCGATGCCCCGGGTCAGGTGGACGCCGAGGAAGGGGAACGCCGGGTCCGGCACCGGGTAGACCAGCCCGCGCACCAGCGAGGGCCGGGCCAGGTCGTAGTACTCGCCGCGGAACGGGACGATCCGCATGCCCGGCTCGTCCCCGGCCAGCCGGGCGATCCGGTCGCACTGGAGCCCCGCGCAGTTCACCAGTACGCGGGAGCGCACCACCAGGCCGCTGGTCGTCCGCACCGCGACCCCGGAGTCCCGCCGCGAGATCAGGTCCACCGCGCCGCCGTAGACGATCTCCGCGCCCGAGGACTCCGCGAGCTGGCGGGTGACCTGCCCGTAGTCCACGATCCCGGTGGTCCCCACGTGGATCGCGGCGAGCCCGCGGACCTCCGGCTCGTACTCCGCGATCTGCGTCGGCCCCAGCTCCCGCACCGGGATGCCGTTCTCCCGGCCCCTCTGTACGAGCGCGTGCAGGCGCGGCAGCTCGTCGCGCTCGGTGGCGACGATGAGCTTGCCGGTCACCTCGTGCGGGATGCCGTGCTCCGCGCAGAACTTGACCATCTCAGCCGCCCCGCGCACCGCGAAGCGCGCCTTGAGCGAGCCCGGCCTGTAGTAGATGCCGCTGTGGATCACACCGCTGTTGCGGCCCGTCTGGTGCCGGGCGGGGCCGTCCTCCTTCTCCAGGACGACCACCCGGGTCCCCGGCGCGAGCCTGGCGAGGGCATGCGCCGTCGACAGGCCGACGATTCCGCCGCCGATCACCAGCACGTCGCAGTCCACTCTGCCCATGCTGCCCAAGCCGCCCACGCTGACACCTCCCACCCCTGCATAGTGCACCCCGCCACTGACAACGAGGCCACGCGGGGCCTATGCCGGGGTCACCAGCAGAGGCCTGGCCCGCTCGCGCAGTTCGGCGACGCGCGGCTCGTCCCCGTACGGTTCCAGCCGGTGCAGCAGGTCCCGTACGTACTCGTTCGTCCGCGCCGACGAGATCCGGCCCGCGACCTCCACCGCCCGGGTACCGGCCGCGCAGGCCGCGTCGAGGTTCCCCGACTCCAGCTCGGCCACCGCGCTCACGACGAGCCGCAGCCCGTGCGAGCGTACGTACTCCTCCGTCGGCCGCGAAAGTGCCTGTTCTGTGAATCGCCTTACCTGTCGCGGGAGTTTCAGGTCGCGGTAGCACTCGGCCGCGTCCGCCGCGAAGCGGTCGTAGGAGTAGAAGCCCAGCCAGGTCGGATCCCCGTCGCCCTCCCGGGCCCGCTCCAGCCAGCCCTCGGCGGCCCGCAGCGCGGAACCGGCGGCCGCCGAATCGCCCGCCTTCGCGTGCGCCCGGGCCTCGACGAGGCGGAAGAAGCTCATGGTGCGGGCGGTGGCCAGGCCCCGGTTGCGCTCGACGGCGGCTTGCGCGAGGTCCACGCCTTCGTCCGGGAAGTCCCGATAGGTCGCCTGCAGCGACATCGACGCCAGCACGTACCCGCCGAGCGGTACGTCGGCTGCGGCGCGGGCCAGGCGCAGCGCCTGGATGTAGTACCGCTGGGCCGCCTCCTGCTGGCCGGTGTCGAAGGCCATCCAGCCGGCCAGCCGGGTCAGTTCGGCGGTCGCGCCGAAGAGCGCGCGGCCCACCTCGTCGGTGTAGGAGCCGAGCAGCAGCGGCGCCGCGTCCACGCGCAGGCACTCGGGGACCATCGACGAACGCCAGTCGCCGCCCCCGTACTTGGAATCCCAGCGACGGGCGTCCTCGGCGGCCTCGCGCAGCTTGGTCACGTCGCTGTGGCCCACGCGCTGCGGACCGGCTTCGGGGACGGCGGGCGCGGGCGTTTCACCGGAAGGCTGTGCGGGCACACCCCCGACAAGGACGCCCGGCGGCGCCGGAAGGCCCTCCGGCGGGGCCGCGCCCGGCACCGGTTCGCGCGACGGGGCGGTCGCGTGGGCGGGAGCTCCGCGGCGCTGACTCTGCCCGTGCGCCTGCCCTTGTCCCTGCGCCTGCCCGTGCGCCTGCCTCTGTGTCTGTCCCTGCCCCTGTCCTTGCACGTGCCCCGGCTCGCGCGCCACGGAGCCGTCGGCCGGAGATATCAGCCAGCGCGAGGCCGGTGTGGCGTAGGCCGACACCGAGAAGGAACCGGCGAGCGACTGCCAGATCCCGCCACCACCGCGCCGTCCGGCGAGGTCGAGCCGGTAGAGGTCGGTCGCCGAGCGCACGGCGGCCCCCACGTCGCGCGGGAAGGCCAGCCCCACCTCGGGCGCCGGATCCGCGTCCGCGAGACCGATCTCGTGCAGCGGTACGGGCCGGCCCAGCTTCGCGCCGATGGCGGCCGCGATCAGATGCGGGGCGGCGCCCTGCGGCACCATCCCCTTCGACACCCACCGCGCCACCGACGTCTTGTCGTACCGAAGCGTCAGGCCGCGCTGCGCGCCGAGGTCGTTGACCCGGCGGGCCAGCCCGGCGTTGCTGATGCCCGCGAGGGCGAGGACGGCGCCGAGCTTCTCATTGGGCTCGCGGAGCTCCCTGGACATGCGCCACCCCTCGTCACACGCGGAACGCAGACGCCGCCGGGGCATAGGCGCCCGGCATTTCGTAAACCCAGCGTAGTTCCCCGCCTCCCAAGCGTTAAGGCCCCGAGTTCCGTATGGCGGGATTGTTGTCCGTATGCACAGTCGGGCGGGGTCCCGTGCCCGGGGCGCACGTCTCAGCGCGTGCTCCGCCCGTGTGGCCGTGCGCCCGGCCGTGCGCTCTGGCCGCTCCACCGGCCCGGCGATTCGATGGCGGTGCGTGGGTCGGCCCGCTGCGTGAATCCGGCGGACCGGGGGATGCCGCTGCCTCAATCCCCGCGGGTGGCGGAACGGTCCGGGGGGTGGATCCCGCCTCCCGGACCGCGCTCCGCGCACCGGGCCCGGGGAGCCCTCGGTACGGCCGGAGTTCGGCCGGAGTACGGCCTCGGTACGGCCGCAGGATGGTTTCGGCACGACCGCAGTACGGTCGAAGAATGGCCGAAACCGACCTATGGGGCGGTGGGAACGGAACGCCAAATACCGCATGGACGGGGCGTGTTCGTTTGCATGTGCGCCCCCCTTAACCACTCTCGCACGCCCGTCACGTGGCAGCATGGACCCCGAGCCACCCGGGGTCCCGCCGGCCGCGCCCAGTAGCGCCGACCGCGCGGTTCGCACCCCGGTCAGGTGCCCACGGGCTGTGGAGGCGGCGGTGCGCTGGTTGGTGGGTTGGAGCAGTATCGCCGCGAGCTTCGGCACGGCCGGAAGGGTCGCGGGGCAGAACGCCGCGCAAGGCTCCGGCCAGGGGGCATACGGCTCCACGTACGGAAACGGCTCGGCGTACGGCAACGGTTCCGCCCCCGGCCCCGGCACTGGCCATGGCGCCGGCTGGGCCGACGGCTGGGGCGACGCCCCCCTCCGAGGCGGCCTGGCCGACGCGGACCACCCCGACGAGCCGGGAGCCGCCGATGCCGACCGCACCGTGGTCCCCGTCGGCGCCCAGCTCCTGTGGGGCGACCCCGACCCCCTGTGGGCCGTCGGCGACTGGCGCCCGGACGAGATCCGCACCCTCACCGCCGACCCCGCCGACCCCTTCACCCGGATCGCGGTCCTCGGCTGCTGCGGGGCCACCGACGAGGAACTCCGCCGCGCCCTCTACGCCGCCCGCGGCGGCGCCCTGCGCCACCTCACCCAGTGGCCCGGCAGCTACACCGCCGTGGTCCAGGCCGGCCGCCGCATCACCGTGGTCGGCGACCTCGCGGGCGCCCGGCCCGTCTTCTACACCCCCTGGGCGAGCGGAACCGCGTACGCCACCGCCGCCCTCCCGCTCGCCGACCTGATCGAGGCGCAGCTCGACATCGGCCACCTCGCCGCCCTGCTGGCCTGCCCCGACAGCCCGGAGGCGCTGGGCGACGGCACACCGTACGTCGGCGTACGCCGCATCCCGCCGGGCCACGCGCTCATCCTGCGCGAGGGCTCGCGGGAGATCACCGGGTACGAGCCGGTGGCCTCCCTCGCGGTGGCCGCCCCGACCGCCGACCCCGAGCGCGCGGTGGAGGGCGTACGGGAAGCTTTGGTCGACGCGGTGCGCGCCCGGCTCACGGCTCCCCGCCATGCCCCCGACACCCTGCCCTACGACCCCGGGCCGGTGCCCGGAATGGGCCCCGCCGACCGGCGGGCGGCCCGCGGCGCCCCCGCTCCCGTACCCGGAGTCGGCGCCGACCTCTCCGGCGGCAGCGCCTCCGCCACCCTCGCGCTCCTCGCGGCCGGCCTGCCCGGAGCCCCCGGCACGGTGGTCCGACAATCCGGCGAGCGGCTCCTCGCCGTCACCTTCAACGACCTCGCCACGCCCCAGGGCCGCGAGGCCGAACTGGAACGCGCCCACGCCATCGCCGCCAACCCCCGTCTGCACCACGTGGTCGTGGCCGCCGCCGAGGAGGCACTCCCGTACGCCGACCTCGACGGCCCCCTCACCGACGAACCCGGCCCCTCCCTCATCTCCGCCGCCCGCGAGCGCCGCCGCCTGGCCGCCGGCTCGGCCGACCACTTCACCGGCCACGGAGCCCGCCAGGTCCTCGACGCCCACCCGGCCCGCCTGGCCGACCTCCTCCTCGACCGCCGTCGCCGCCACCTGCTGCGCCCGGTCGCGGCCCTGACCCGTTCCACCCCCGGGGAATCCCTCCTGGTCCCCTTCTCCATCTACTCGGCGGCCCGCCGCCTGGCCCGTACGCCGTACCGCGCGGGCATGGAACAGACAGCGGCCCGCCTGCGCGAAGGCGTGGTCACGGGCGGCGGAGCCTCCCCGGTCGACGCCGCGCTGGCGGCCCTGACCTGGTCCCGCCCGGGTCCGGCGGCGGCCTGGCTGACGGGCGAAGCCCTGGCCGAGGTATCGATCCGCCTCCACGCCGCCGCGGGCCGCCCTCCCCTCTCCCTGCGGCCGGGCGAAGCCAGGGCCCGCGCGGTCCTGGCCCGCCACGCCGCCGACCACCGGGTCTTCGAACAGGCCGTGGAGGTCCGCAGCCAGCGCCTGCACGCGCCCTTCCTGGACAACCAGGTCGTACGGGCCGCCCGCGCCCTCCCCGAATCCCTGCGCGTCCAGCCCGGCGCGCGGGCGGCGATCCTGCGCAGCGTCCTGTCCTCGGCCGGGGTCCGCGAACTCCCGCCCGGCTGGGGCGCCACGGCCAACGCCCCGAACGAATCCGCGACCCGCCTGGGCCTGAGCGCGGCCCTGCCGGCCCTCCTCTCCCTCTTCGCCACCCCCCTCCTCGCGGACGCCGGCCTGATCGAAGCCAGGGTCGTCCGCCAGGCCCTGCTCGACGCGGCGGACGGCCGCCCGGTCCCGCTGGACGGCCTCGCGGAACTCGTCTCCATGGAACTGTGGCTGGGCCGCCTGATGTCCCGCCGCGGCACCTGCTGGACAGGCACCTCCACCCCCCGCCGCCGAGCAGTCCCCAAGGGCCTGCCCACCCGCCGCCCGGCCCTCTCCTAACCCCCGCGCCCGCACCCACCCCGCCCCACCCTTCGCCCGTTCCCGGGCTCCGCCCGGACCCGGTCCTCAAACGCTGGACGGGCTGAAAGGGAAAGGTCGGGGCTCGGGGGCGGTCCCGCACCAGGGCAACGGCACGGCACCACATCAAGCCCCGCCGGCTATTGAGGCGCGGCCACGGCGCCGCAGCCGAGAACGGCGCGGCAGTTCCGGGCCGCAAGGCCACCACCGGAAAAAACGGCCCCGCACCAACCCCACCACCTGTGCAGAATGACCCCGTGCTGTACCTGATCCTCGGCAACACCGAGGCCCGCGACGGGACGAACACCCCACTCCCCCTCGGCGGACCCCGCCTCCGCGCCCTCCTCACCGCCCTCGCGATCCGCTCCGCCACTCCCACGCCAGCCCCCGGCTTCGGCCCCGGCCCCGGCCCCGGCCCCGGGCAAGGGCAAGGCCCCGGCCCCGCCTCCGTCCCCGACCTGATCGACGAAGTCTGGGGCGACGACCCGCCCAGGGACGCCCCCGCCGCGCTCGAGGCCCTGGTCGCCCGCCTGCGCCGCGCCCTCGGCGGCAGGGACACCGTCCCCGCCGACCCCGCCGGCGGCTACCGCCTCGCCGTCGCCACCGCGGACGAGGTGGACCTGCACCGTTTCACCCGGCTCGCCCGCCAAGGCGCCCAGGAGCTGGCCGCCGGCCAGGATCCCGCCACCGCCGCCGGAACCCTCCGCTCCGCCCTGGCCCTCTGGCGCGGCCCCGCCTTCGCCGACCTCGCGGAGCCCGCCCGCACCGGCCACGCGGCCGTCGCCGAGGCCCACCGCAGGGCCGCGCTCCGCGACCGCATCGAGGCCGACCTGCGCTCCGGCCTCACGGCTCCCGCGACGCTCCTCCCCGAGATCGAAGCGCTGATCCACGAGCACCCGTACGACGAACCCCTCCGCGCCCAGCAGCTCCGCGCCCTCCGCGCGGCCGGCCGCCCCGCCGAGGCCCTCGCCGCCTACGACCGCACCCGCCGCACCCTCGCGGACGCCCTCGGCACGGACCCCGGCCCCGAACTGGCCGCCCTGCACGCGGAACTCCTCCAGCGGAAGCCCCGAACCCCCACCCCCACCTCCGCCGCCACCCCCCAGGGAAACCTCCGCCCCCGCCTGACCTCCTTCGTAGGTCGCGAACCCGAACTCGCAGCCCTCCAGGCCGACCTGCCCCGCCTGCGCCTCATCACCCTCACCGGCCCCGGTGGTTCGGGCAAGACCCGCCTGGCGGAGCACGCGGCAGCCGAACACCCCGACCCCGTCTGGCTGGTGGAACTGGCCCGCCTGGACCACCCCGCTGCCGTCCCGGGAGCCGTCCTCAGCGCCCTCGGCCTCCGCGAAAGCAGCCTCGTCGCTCGCGAGAGGACCGCCCGCGAGAAGACCGCTCGCGACAAGGCCGCCCCGGAAGACGCGACCACCCTCCTCATGGAGCACTGCGCGAACCGCCGCCTGCTCCTCGTCCTCGACAACTGCGAGCACGTCATCGAGGCCGCCGCCGACCTCGCCGACCGCCTCCTCGCGCACTGTCCGGGCGTACGCGTCCTCGCGACCAGCCGCGAGCCCCTCGGCGTCCCCGGTGAAACGATCCGCCCCGTAGAGCCCCTCCCACCCGCCCCCGCGCACCGCCTCTTCGCCGACCGCGCCGCCGCGGCCCGCCCCGGCTTCACCCCCGCCGAGGACCCGGCCGCCGTAGCCGAGATCTGCGCCCGCCTCGACGGCCTCCCGCTGGCGATCGAACTGGCCGCCGCCCGGCTGCGGCTGCTGACCCCGCGGCAGATCGCGGACCGCCTGGACGACCGTTTCCGGCTCCTGACCAGCGGTTCGCGCACGCTCCTGCCGCGCCAGCAGACCCTCCGGGCCGTGGTCGACTGGTCCTGGGACCTCCTGGACGAGCCCGAGCGCACGGTCCTGCGGCGGCTGTCCGTCTTCGCGGGCGGCTGCGATCTGACGGCCGCCGAGGCCGTCTGCGCCCACGACGACGACCTGGACGTCGCTGACCTCCTGGGCTCCCTGGTCGACGAATCCCTGGTCCTGGCCGAACCGGCCGGCCCCGCCGGCATGCGCTACCGCATGCTCGAAACCATCCACGAGTACGCCACCGAACGAGCCGCGGAACACACAGCCGCCCAACGCACCCCCACCCAACAAACGCCCGCCCACCGCCACGCCGCCCACTTCACGGCCCTGGCCGAAGAAGCCGAACCCCACCTCCGCTCCGCCGACCAGCTCCCCTGGATCCGCCGGATCGAGACCGAACTCGACAACCTCCGCGCCGCCCTCCACACCGCCGTCACCCACCGCGACAGCGACACCGCCCACCGCCTCGTCTTCGCCCTCGGCTGGTTCTGGTGGCTGCGCAACTACCGTGACGAGGGCTCCGAGTGGGCGACCGAGGTCCTCGCCGTCACCCCGCCCGACCCGCCCGAGGGCTCCCCGGCGTACTGGAGCCTCCTGCGCCTGCACGTCCTGCGCGTCTTCCTGCTCGCCGAGGGCCGCGAGATGGAGAAGTTCCACACCCCGGAGTACGCCGCCCTCCGCACCCGCATCACCGAGGCCTTCCGCCGGGGCACCCCCGAGACCGCCCGCTTCCCCGGCATGCTCTGGCCGATGGTCGCGTACCTCACCGGCGGCGCCCTCGACTTCCACGCCCACCTCGACACCACCGTCGAGAGCTGCCGCCGCTACGGCGGCGACTGGGAACTCGGCATCACCCTCATGCTCCGCACCCACGTGGCCATCGACATCACCGGCGGCCTGCCCACCGTCGACGCGGACCTCGCCGAACTGCGCGAGATCGCCGGCCGGGTCGGCGACCGCTGGACCCGCTCCACGGTGGCGAGCGCGGCCGGCGAGCTCGCGCTCTCGCGGGGCCGGTACGACCAGGCCCGCACGGAGTACGAGGAGTGCCTGCGCCTGGCCCGCGAGGTCGGCGCCTACGTGGAGGCGCCCTTCGCCCTCATCCGGATCGCCGAAACGGCCTTCTGCGCGGGCGATTTCGACACCGCCGAGCGGCTGGTGGCGCAGGCGGACCGGGAGGCGGAGGAGTACGGCGTGGCCCACGACGTGCGCGCCTACAGCCGGCTGGTCTCCTCGCTGCTCGCGCTCTTCCGGGGCGACCTCGACCGGGCGCGCACCGAGTCCGGGCTGGCCCGTGCCGAGGCCGTGAAGGTCACGGGGCCGCCGCAGCTCACCGCCGGGCTCGACAACATCGACTCCGTCCTGACCGCCCGCGCGCAGGGCCCGGCGGCCGGACTGGCCCTGATCGCGCCCGCCCTGGAAGCGGCGGTGGCCGGGCACTGCGCGGAACGGGTCCTCGCCGCCCTCGCCGAGACCGCCGCCGGCCAGCTGGCCGACGCGGGCCGGCCGGCCGAGGCGGTACGGGTCTTCGCGGCCGCCACCGCCTGGCGCGCGGGCAACCCGCGCTCGGTCCCGGAGGAGACGGCCCTGGCCGATTTCCCGGCCCGGACCCGCGCCGCCCTCGGCCCCGGGGACCACGCCCGCGAGGCGGCGGCGGGCGCGGCACTCACCCCACCGGAGGTAGCGGCCCTGGTCACGAGAGCCGCAGCCCCCTCAACCCCACCTACCGACAACTGATGACGGCGTCCGCCCAGCTGGCCAGCGTCGGCAGTCGGCCGTCCCCGGCACGTTCCACGACCAGGCGCAGCGTCTTGTGCCCGGACAGGGATACGGACACGCTCGCCGCGGGGTCCTCGTAGCCCAGGGCCCGGGATTGCCACAGCCGCTGCCCGTCCCCGTACACGGAGAACCGCACCTCGCCGTCCGTGTGCAGCGCCAGCCCGTCCACGCCGGCCCGCGCGGAGAAGTTCGTGCACTGCCGGTTGAGGGCGATCTCCACGGAGGACCGGGGGGAGACGGTGATCCCGTGGGCGTAGCGCTGCCCGCCGATCTTCGGCCCCCAGCGCTGCCACACCCAACTGCTCTGCCAGGTCTCGATCTCGGGGCCTTCGTGATCCCCCCAGGCGGACTGGTCCAGCACCGCGAGCCGGAACGGCTCCGCAGCCTTCGAGGGCGGCGGCGTGGGGCTCGGCTTCGGAGTCACCTTCGCACTCGGACTCGGGGTCGGACTCGGGCTCGGGCTCGGCGAAGGCCGCTCCCGGCTCGGCGAGGCCGCCGGCGCGGCCGGAGCCACGCTCTCCGGAGGCGGTGGGGGCGCCGCCGCCGCCGCCGGGACGGGGCCTCGCGCGGCCGGCGGCTGCGCCCCCGACGGGCTCGGCTCCTGCGCGGCCGGGCTCGAACCCCGCGGCACCGGCACGACCGGCGCGGCCACGCTCGGAGCGGGCTGCGCCCGGGCGGGCGGCTCGGTGTCTTCGCCGGTCAGGGCGAACACCACCCCGGCCGCCGCGGCGACCACGACCCCGGCGGCGATGGCGGCCTTGGCCGGAAGCCCCAGCCCTTCCGAAGCCAGCGCTCCGCCGGCCCCGGAAGCCCCGCCCGACCCGGCGGCCCCACCCGCAGCGGTACCCCCAGCAGCCCCAGCCCCAGCCCCAGCCCCGGCACCCGCCCCGGCCCCGGCGGTCGACCCGCCGACGGCGGCCGCCGCGGCCCCGGCCCCGCCCGCGGCGACGGCCCCACCGGCCACGACTCCGGCCGCCTTGGCCGCGTACCCGGCGGCGAACCACCCGATGACGGCGACCGGCAGCAGCGCGGGAATGCCCGCGTTGACGTCCTTGAGCTCCCCGGCGGCGACCCGGCACCGGGCGCACTCCTCCAGGTGCTTGCGCAGCCCCCGCTCGGCCCGCATCCGCAAGCCGCCGCGGGCATAGGCCCCCAGCCGGTCGGCGTACCGGGCGCAGTCCCCGCCGGAGCTCAGCGCGGTGCTCACGTGGGCTTGCAGATAGGCCTGCTTGAGCCCCTCCCGGGCCCGGCTGGCCAGTACCGCGGTCGCGTTGGCGCTCAGCCCGAAGAGCGGGGCGATCGCGCTCGGCGAAGCCTCCTCGACGGTGGTGTGCCAGAGCACGGCCTGCCACCGCTCGGGCAGGCTCCGGAAGGCCTGCATGGCCAGCGACTGCTCGGCCTCGTGCATCGCCCGTACGTCGGCGCCGAGTTCCAGGGTGTCGTCCCCGGTGAGCCCGACCGCGCCGTCACCGGACGACACGGAGGCCTGCTCCGCGAACAGCGCGAAGTCCTCGACCAGATGCTCCCGCTTCGCCGTTTTCGCCCAGGCCGCGGCGACCCGTCGCACGGTGGTCAGGAGATAGGCCCGCACCGACTGGTCCGGACCCGCCCCGCCCCGTACCGCCTGGAGCGTGCGCGCGAACACCTCGGCCGTCAGATCGTCGGCGGTGTGCCCGTCGCGGCAGCAGGTGCGGGCGTAGCGGCGTACGGCGTCGGCGTGCCGGCGGAACAGCTCCTCGTACGCACCGTCGTCGCCGCCGCGCATCCGCGCGATCAAGTCCCCGTCGGACGGCGGCAGCTCACCGCTCGCCCCGGCGGCGTGCCGCCCGCCCGGTTCGCGCTGCGCCGGTACCTGCCGCGCGGGCAGGCTGCCCGCCTCGACCTCGCCACCGGCACCACCGCGTGGCTCTTCCCGCCCGTCAACGCTCATCGCGGAAGCCCCCGCACGACACACTCAACCGGTACACCGATCCAGCGTGTCACACGGCGGACCCGCGCCGAGACCGTCTCCACACGATCCACTCATCCGGGCACAATCCGGCGAATTGCCGTACGCCACCCCACTCGTTCGAGCGAATGCCCGCCGCACGCCTGCACGAGACGGCCTGTTCAAACCCGTCCACGAGCGGCCCCGCACGAGCCGCCCCGCACGGACGGCCCACACAGGACCATCCGTACGAGCGGATCGGAGCGGATCGGAGCAGAGCGGACCCGCACTACACCGTCCGGGAGCGCAGCCCTTCCAGCAGGATGTCGAGCAGCCGGGCCGAAGCCGCCGCCTGCTGCGCCGCGTCCGGCAGCGCGGGCGCCGCCGTGGCTATGACCAGCAGGACATCGGCCACCGTGACATCGGCACGCAGTTCACCGGCCTCCCGGGCCCGGTCCACCAGACGGCCGACGACCTCCAGCAGCTCGCCCGCGCCCGCGTCGTCCGAGGGCTCGTCGTCCAGGCCGCCCCGCGGCGTCGCGCCGACCACCCGCAGCTCGGGCACCCCGCCGGCCGCGACGGCCTGACGCTGGTGCGGCACCCGCGCGGCCTCGGCGTCCGCCTCGTCCTCGCCGGGCCCGCCGACCCGCAACACCTGCGGCGGCAGCAGCCGCCCGGCGCCGGAGGCCACGGAGGTGCGCAGGAAGCGCGACAGCGCCTGCCACGGCTCTTCCTCCTGGCCGAGCGCGGTCCGTGCCTGCTCGGTCAGCCGGGAGGTCTCCTCCTCGGCTATCCGTCGGACCAGGACGTCCTTGCTCGGGAACCGCCGGTACACGGTGCCGACGCCGACCCGCGCACGGCGGGCGACGTCCTCCATCGGAGCCCCGTAGCCCAGCTCGCCGAAGACCTCGCGGGCCGCGCGCAGTACGTGTTCGAGATTGCGCTGGGCGTCGACGCGCAGCGGCGTGGAACGGCCCACGCCGTGCGTGGTGGCGCCGCTCGCCATCAGCCGCCCGTTGCTCTCCGAAGAGGACGTGGCGGACGACAGAGCGGTCGCAGAAGCATGGAAATCGGAAATGTTCATATGTATCCCCCGGTAATCATTTGTCTCCCCCCGGAGACACTCCCCGCCTTCGTTCGAGGGGGGCCACGGTCATGAGGGCCCTGGTCCTACTCCTCGACGAGATACGAACATAGTTGAGCCAGAGTCAATTCAGAAGAGGCAGCCCCGGACGGACCACCGCCCGATCGGAGCATTCACCCTCACTTTTCCGTTCCAAGCCTCCGGAATCACCCCTTCCGCACTACCTGACCTGCACACCTTCACCTCAACCCACACCCCCCGACACCCCTGTCCCAGCACCCCGCCCGGTCACACAATTTGTCGGGCCTGTGGACAAACTCCCGGCCACGTTGCGTCATGGGATGGTGAAGGCTGCTAACTCCCGGGGCGCGGCCCCCGGTACCCCGCCCCGCTCGCGGATCCTGATCGTCGGCGGCGGCTACGTAGGCATGTACACGGCACTCCGGCTCCAGCGAAAGCTGAGAACCGGCGAGGCCGAGGTCACGGTGGTCACTCCCGAGCCGTACATGACGTATCAGCCCTTCCTCCCCGAAGCGGCCGCGGGCTCCATTTCCCCACGCCACGTCGTGGTTCCGCTGCGCCGCGTCCTCGCCAAATGCCACATCGTCATCGGCGAGGCCCGGCGCATCGACCACGCCAAACGCACCGCGACGGTCGTCACCCTCGCCACCGAAGAGGAGGGCGCCGGCCCCGTCGAGATCGAGTACGACGAACTCGTCCTCGCCCCGGGCTCCGTCTCCCGCACGCTCCCCATCCCGGGACTCGCCGATTACGCCATCGGATTCAAGACCGTGGAAGAGGCCATCGGCCTGCGCAACCACGTCATCGAACAGATGGACATCGCCTCCTCCACCCGCGACCCCGCCATCCGCGACGCCGCCCTCACCTTCGTCTTCGTCGGCGGCGGCTACGCGGGCGTCGAAGCCCTCGGCGAGCTGGAGGACATGGCGCGCTACGCGGCCCGCTACTACCACAACGTCAAACCCGAGGACATGAAATGGGTGCTGGTCGAGGCCAGCGACCGGATCCTCCCCGAGGTCGGCCCCGAGATGGGCACGTACACGATCCGCGAACTGCGCCGCCGCGGCATCGACCTGCGCCTGGAGACCCGCCTCGAATCCTGCGAGAACCGCGTCGCCGTCCTCAGCGACGGCGCCCGTTTCCCCACCCGTACCGTCGTGTGGACCGCGGGCGTCAAACCGCACCCGATCCTGGCCGCCAGCGACCTGCCCAAGACCGACCGCGGCCGCCTCGCCTGCACCTCCTTCCTCACCGTCGAGGGAGTGGAGCACGCCTGGGCCGCCGGCGACGCCGCCTCCGTCCCCGACATCACGGCAGCGGAGAAGGGCGTCCCGTGCGCCCCCAACGCCCAGCACGCCGTCCGCCAGGCCAAGGTCCTCGCCGACAACCTCGTCTCGTCCCTGCGCGGCGGACTCCTCACCGAGTACGCCCACAAGTACGCCGGATCCGTGGCTTCCCTCGGCTTCCACAAGGGCGTCGCCCACATCTACGGCCGCAAGCTCAAGGGCTACCCGGCCTGGCTGATGCACCGCGCCTACCACCTCAGCCGCGTCCCCACCCTCAACCGCAAGACGCGCGTGCTCGCCGAGTGGACGCTCTCCGGTCTCTTCAAACGAGAGATCGTTTCCCTGGGATCACTCGAACACCCCAGAGCAGAATTCGAACTCGCCGCGGGCGGAGGTCCCAAGGAGCCCCCGAAGAAGCGCGCGGGCTGAAGCCGGCAGTGCCGTCGGCCCCACCGGACGTGTGACCATAGGTGGGCTCACACCTGCACAGAGTGACATCCGAGTGCCACCCGATTGCCACCGAGTGACATAGCGACCACGAGCGACACCACGAGGCTGGAAAGCAGTGAACTTCACGCGCTGGAGCGCCCGGTTTCCCGGAACGCAGCGCCGCGCCGCCGCACGGTCCGAACACGCCGCCGCCCAGGCCAAACGGGGCGAGGGCTCGGTCCCGGCCGCCCGCGGCGCCGCCGGCCATTCCGGGACCGCGCCCGACGGCGGCCCCGCCGACCCCACCGTCCGCGGCACCGGGACGGGAACCACCGCAGCGGGCGCGCCGGCCGGTACGGGCGCCCCCGCCGGCCCCGCCCCCTCGCTCGACGAGCTCTCCGTACGGGACGTCCTCGGCCGCCTCCCCGCCCTCGTCGCCCTCGTGCACGGCCCCGAGCACCGCGTCGCCTACGTCAACGACGCCTACACCGCCGGGTTCGGCGCCCGCGCCCCCGGCGCCCCCGCACACCTGGCCCTCCCCGAGCTCGGCGAGCTCGGGCTGCTGCCGCTCCTCGACCAGGTCCAGCGCAGCGGGAAGTCCCGTACCGCCAAGAACCGCACCGCGCCGGGCGGCGGCAGCTCGTACACGGTCACCTGCACCCCGGTCGAGTTCCCCAAGCCCGCGCCGGACACCGACGAAGGCACGGGAACGGGCACACCCACGGCGACCGGCACGGGAACGGGCCACACCGCCGACCCGGACGACGACGGCCCCCACCACACCGGCGTCCTGATCCACCTCGCCGACGTCACCGACCACGCCGAGGCCGTGGAGCGGCTGCGCGCCAGCGAGCGCCGCCAGCGCGAGGCCGCCGTCACCCTCCAGCGCTCCCTCCTCCCGCAGGAACTCGAACAGCCCGACGACCTGCGCGTCGCCGCCACCTACCAGCCCGGCGGCACCGAGGCCGCCGTCGGCGGGGACTGGTACGACGTCATCACCCTCGGCGCCGGCCGCACCGCCCTCGTCATCGGCGACGTCATGGGCCGGGGCGTCCGCGCCGCCGCCGTCATGGGCCAGCTCCGCACGGCGGTCCGCGCGTACGCCCGCCTCGACCTGCCGCCCCACGAGGTCCTCCAGCTCCTCGACGGCCTCGCCGCCGAGATCGACGCCAGCCAGATCGCCACCTGCGTCTACGCCGTCCACGACCCCAACGAAGGCCTCCTCGCCTACGCCTCCGCCGGCCACCTCCCGATCCTGGTCCGCGACGAGGACGGCACCGTCCGCCGCGCCGCCGACCCCACCGGCCCGCCGCTCGGCACCGGCGGCTGGCTGCACACCTCCGGCACCATCGCGCTCGGCCCCGGCTCCACCGCCGTCCTCTATACGGACGGCCTGGTCGAACGCCGGGGCGAGGACATCGACGAAGGCGTCGCCGCCCTGGAGCGCGCCCTCTCCGGCGCCCAGGGCACCCCCGCCGTCATCTGCGACCGCCTGATGCGCGCCCTCGGGGTCGACGCCGACCACGACGACGACGTCGCCGTGATGGTCCTCCAGCAGCCCGCCCGCACCGGAGCCGACGCCGAGCTCTTCCACAACGCCGCCCTGGAGCTCCTCGGCGGCGTCGAGGCCGCCCCGCGCGCCCGCGCCTTCGCCCAGGGAGTCCTGGCCTCCTGGCGCTTCCCGGCCGAACTGTGCGACCTCGGCGTCCTCGCCGCCAGCGAACTGGTGGCGAACTCCCTCCAGCACGGCACCCCACCGATGCGCCTGCGCCTGCGCCGCACCGACCGCCGCCTGATCATCGAAGTCACCGACGGGGACGACCACCTCCCGCGCCGCCGCCGCGCGGAGCCGGCCGACGAGACCGGCCGCGGCATCTCGATCGTCGCCACCATCGCCTCGTCCTGGGGCACCCGCCGCACCCCGGGCGGCGGCAAGGCCGTCTGGTGCGAGTTCGCGCTCCCCGACAAGGACCGCGACAAGGACAAGTAGCCGGACACGACGAAGGCCCCGGTCACCGGACCGGGGCCTTCACACGTACGCCTGTACGCCTGTACGTCTATACGCCCGCACTTACGCGGGCACGGGCTCGGAGGCCTTCGCCTGCTCCGCCGACCCGGCCACGACCGTGCTCGGGGCCAGCGACGGGTTGTCCTGCACCGGCGTCAGCTGCTTGCCGAGCCGCAGCGCCAGCCCGGCGATGCCGAGCGAGACCAGGACGAAGACGCCGATGTAGAGCATCGGCAGACCCGCCGCGAGCGGCACACCGAGCGGTCCGAGCGCCAGAGCCATCTGCTTGACCAGCGCGAAGGCCGAGTTGTACTGGCCCACGGAGCCCTCCGGCGCCAGGTCGGCCACCAGCGGTGCCAGGGTCGGCGACAGCATGGCCTCGCCGATGCCGAAGAGCGCGTACGTGGTCACGAACGCGGCGGCGGCCATGACCGCGCTGCCGTGTCCCAGACCGGAGAAGGCGGCGATGAGCCACGCGCCGGTCCAGATCAGGCCGACGAGCGCGATCACCCGCGAGCGGCGGTGGTTCTCGACCAGCCGCAGCACGACGAACTGGGCGAGCACGATCGCGCCGGTGTTGGCGGCGAGCGCGAAACCGAGGGTGGAGGGAGTGATCCCGGCGGCCTCGGTACCGAAGGCGGCGAGACCCGACTCGAACTGTCCGTAGCAGGCGAAGAAGAGGACGAAGCCGAGGATGCAGAACTGCACCATCGCCTTGTGCTCCATGAGCCGCTTCCAGCCGCCGCCCTTCTGCGCGGCGTCCTTGGCCAGCGCGTTGCTGATCGCCGGCACCTGCGGCATCCGCACGGTGGCGATGACCCCGGCCAGCACCAGGAACATCACGGCCTCGATGCCGAAGAGCAGGGTGAAGCTGCCCGGACGGCTCTCGTCGACGATGAGTCCGCCGATGAGTCCGCCGATGCCCAGACCCAGGTTCTGCATGAAGAACTGGAGGGCGAAGGCACGCGTCCGGGTGGACGGGGTGGAGCAGCGCACGATCATCGTGGCCAGCGCGGGCTGCATGACGGCCTGGCCGGCGCCCAGGGCGAGCGCGGAGAGCAGGATCGCGACCACGCCCGTGGAGAGGCCGAGCGACAGCGCACCGAGCGAGGCCACGAGAGCCGCACCGATGACGACGGGGACCGGACCGCGCCGGTCGATCACCCGCCCGGTGAAGGGCAGCGCGAGGAGCGCACCGAGGGCGAACGCCATGAACGTACCGGTCGCCCACATGGGGTCCAGTTCTCGCACCTTCGCCGCGTAGACGTAGAGGAACGGAACCGTGAAGCCGATACCGAACGCGGTCAACGCGTTCCCGGCCTGGATCCTCCGCATCGCAGCGCCCATCACCTTGGTCACTTCTCACCACCTTGATTGCTGAAGCCTCAAGACTTCATACCTAAAGTTCGATCCTTAACTCTACACATCGAAGGAGTTAGACGCCAACGGGCTCGTGCCATACTTCGACCATGGGTGATACCGCCGACGGCACTGCGCCCGTCCACGAGCCGAGCCTCGACGAACAGATCGCCGTCTATCAGCGCGAGTTCCAGGACCTCGACCCCCAGGTGGAGAAGGTCGTATCGGCCTTGAGCCGCCTGAACCGACGGATGAACGTCGCCTACGGCCGCCAGACCGCGGCCCTGGGCATCAGCAACGCGGAGTGGGAGGTCCTCAAGGCCCTCGTCCTCTCCGGAGCCCCGTACCGGATGGGCCCGAGCGAGCTCGCGAAGCAGCTGGGGCTCACGCCGGCGGCGATGACCCACCGGATCGACCGCATGACGGCCGAAGCACTGGTCACGCGGGAGCGGGACGAGAACAACCGCGTGCGCGTGATCGTGGAGCTCACGGCGGAGGGCCGCAGCAAGTGGCTGGACGCCATGCGCGCGGCCACGCTCTTCGAGGAGGACCTCCTCCAGGACCTCTCCACGGCGGAGCGCGGGCAGCTGGGCGACATGCTCACCCGCCTCCTGGACCGCGTAGAGGCCCTGCAGTCCCCGAGCTGAGTCCCCTCTCCGCCCGGGCCCTCGGCCCTGATGGAAACGGAGTTGACGTGGGGTTGACACGGACCCCACGGATCCGTAAGGTTCTTCGAGTTGCCTCTGAGCCGAAAGGTTTCGGAGACAGCGAATCCCGCCGCCTCGTTGCGGCACCCAACTCTGCACGATCTCCCACTGGGAACGCATTCGGCATGCCCGAATTCATTTCCGAAGGTCGATTATGAATCGCCCGGGAAATCCACTAGAGTTCTGGGAGTCGGAAGGGCCCAACAGCCCGGAAGACAAACCCCGCTGACTGGGAGTCAGGCCCGAAAGAGTCTGATAGAGTCGGAGACACAAGAACGAAGGAAGCGCCCGGAGGAAAGCCCGAGAGGGTGAGTACAAAGGAAGCGTCCGTTCCTTGAGAACTCAACAGCGTGCCAAAAATCAACGCCAAAAGTTGATACCCCGTCCATTTCGGTGGATGAGGTTCCTTTGAAAAAGACCTGTGGGGTCGCGGCTTCGGCTGTGATGCTTGCAGGCAATTACACAGCGAGGACGCAGTGGACGGTCGGTCTTATTCCGACATGACTGTCCCGCTCTAAGTGCGTGTGCA
>NZ_JBHYVM010000002.1:0-19447 GCF_042750105.1 Streptomyces sp. NPDC059443
CCCCACCCACCCACCCCGCCCCACACACCCCACACCCCACGAGCCGCTCTGACACGCGCCCGCAGCCCCCCCTCCCACCCCCCCCCGGCGGTTGTCCGGGCTGACCGGGGAGGTCGGCCTGTCAGGCCCGGCCACGGAGCGGGCGGCGTCGACGCATCACGTGGGCGCCGGCGCCCAGGGCCGCGGCGCCGACGAGGCCCGCGCCGATGGCGGTCTCGGTGGCGGACGGGCCGAAGGAGCCGCCGATGCCGCCCTGGGCGCCGTTGCCCTCCAGGATGGTGAAGCGGTGGGTGGCGACCAGGCTGTTGTCGTGGCACTTGACCGACAGCGTGTGGTGGCCGGGCGAGGCGTGGTTGAAGATCCGGACGGTCGCGAACCCGATGGAGCCTGCCGACAGGTTCGTCTGCGGAAAGTTGCCCTGGGAGAAGACGACGCCGCCGTGACCGCAGCCCGCCGCGCTGACCTGCATCGAGGAGCCCTGGTGCACGGAGTACGGATTGACCGTCACGTTGCTTGGCCCACCGCCTCCTCCCGACGGCGGACCACCCGCCGGGTTCGCTGCGGCGAACGGAATACTGAGGCCGAAAGCGGCGCAGGCCGCCGCGGCCACGGTGAGAGCGCGGAGAACACGCATGTGGAACCTCCAGCGGGAAGCGCCCCGGAGCGGTGGCCCGGGCAGATCGACGAGAACGCCTCCCATCACGAACCCTCCGGGCGGTCCGCAACCAGCGCATTTCCGGCTTTGGGCCGCAAGGTTGAGCGACACGCCGAGGAGCGGGCGCGTTCGCTGACGGATCCGCAGGTCACGACCCGTCAGGCATTTATGTGACGATTACCTGGATGGGCGCACCCCTTCCGGCCCCACCACCCGTTCGCCCTTCCCCGATCGCCGTCCCGCGCGCACCGCCTTAGCGTGCGTGAAGTAGGGCGTGAAGGGGTGGGACAAGAACGCGGGTCGGGACCCCCGCGTCGGGAAGGGAGAACCATGACCGAGGACGAGAGTGAGAGGCCACCGAGAAGACGCTCCCCCTGGGGCGCGATCGCGTTGGTCATGCTCACCGGCCTCGCCATGATGCGCAACGGGGCCGATGTCGGGGCCGGGCCCCCGCAGCCCGCCGCCGCGGCGGCCGTCGCCGCTCCGTCCGGGGCCGCGGTCGGGGCGCCGAACGACCAGTCGGCCGCTCAGGCGCCCACGCCGCCGCCGGACATGGAGGTGCTGGAACACTCGTCGGTGCAGCGCATCCGGATCCCGTCGATCAGCGTGGACGCGCCGGTGATGACGGTCGGGCTGGACGCTCAGGGCTGGATCGACGCACCGCCCCCGCAGGACAAGAACCTGGCCGGCTGGTACCTCAACGGCATCTCTCCGGGCCAACAGGGGTCGGCGGTGATCGTGGGCCACGTGGACAACGCGCAGGGCCCGGCCGTCTTCTACGGCCTGGGCTCGGTCCGCAAGGGCAGTCAGATCGAGGTGTCGCGCTACGACGGGCGCACGGCGGTGTTCGAGGTGTACGGCGTGGAGGTCTTCTCCAAGGAGACCTTCCCCGGAGCCCGGGTGTACGGGGACACCGGGCACCCTGAACTCCGGGTGATCACCTGCGGCGGCGGCTACTCGAAGGCGAAGGGGTACGACGGGAACGTGGTCGTCTTCGCACGGATGGTGGAGGCCCGCTGACCGCCGCCGCGCCGGGGGAACGATTCCTCAGCGCGGCGGCCACATCGGCAGCGTCATCCGGTAGCCCCGCCCGAGCAGTTGCGGCAGGTAGCTCGCCAGCGCCTGGACGCTCTGCGAACGGTTGCCGCCCGCGTCGTGGTTCAGCACGATCACCCCCGGCGCGGCCCCTTTGAGCACCCGCGAGACGATCGTGGCGGTGCCCGGCTCCTTCCAGTCCAGGGTGTCCACGGTCCAGGCGAGCGGCTCCATGCCGAGCTCCGCACCGATCTCGAAGGCGGCCCGGTTCCAGGCCCCGTAGGGCGCCCGGAACCAGACCGGCGCCTCGCCCACCGCCTGCTGTACGACCTCGCTCGTGCGGCCGATCTCGTCGGCGAGGGCGGGGCGGCTGAGCTTGGGGATGAGCGGGTGCGTCCAGGTGTGGTTGCCGATGACATGGCCCTCGGCGACCATCCGGCGCAGCAGGTCCCGGTTGTCGACGGCCATCTCCCCGCAGACGAAGAACACGGCCCGTACGCCGTAGCGCCCCAGGGTGTCGAGGATGCCCGGGGTGTAGCGCGGGTCGGGCCCGTCGTCGAAGGTGAGCACCATGGCGCCGCCCGTCCGCGCCTCTTCCGGGAGTTCCAGGATGGGCCGGGTGCGCACGGCGGGCTTCGCCGCGGGCGGCCGCTCCGGAGTGCCTTCGGCGGTCATCGGCTGGAGCCGGTACGAGGCCCCGCGCGGGCTCTGCGGCCGCGCGGCGACGCCCGGGGCTCCGGCCAGCGGCCCCGGCCCGGCGGCTCCGCCGGGTCCCGGCCCGAACCCGGCTTCGCCAAGGGCCCCGGGCCCCCCGGCCCCCGTAACCCCGGGAGCTCCGGGGCCGGCGGCCCGTCCGGAGCCCGGCAGGCCGGTCTCGCCACCGGTCAGCAGTCCAGCGGCGGCGGCGACTCCGAGGAAAACGGCGGAGCGCAGGAGCACGCGTCGCCCTACTGTCGGCTCGTCATTTTTCATTACTACTACGTATCAACGACATCGCCGCAGATGTCGAGAGGCGCGGACGCGCCCCGCCGCGCTCACCCGCTCAGCGCACAGTCCCGTCGGTCAGCCGCGCCGCACCAACGGGAACGGCAGCGTCTCGCGGATCGTCAGACCCGTGAGGAACATGACCAGCCGGTCCACGCCGATGCCCAGCCCGCCGGTCGGCGGCATCGCGTACTCCAGCGCGTCCAGGAAGTCGTTGTCGATCTCCATCGCCTCCGGGTCGCCGCCCGCCGCCAGCAGCGACTGCGCGGTGAGCCGGCGCCGCTGCTCGACGGGGTCGGTCAGCTCCGAGTACGCGGTGCCCAGTTCGGTGCCGAAGGCCACCAGGTCCCAGCGCTCGGCGAGCCGCGGGTCCTTGCGGTGCTGCCGGGTGAGCGGCGAGACGTCGGTCGGGAAGTCCTTGTAGAAGGTGGGCAGCTTGGTCCGCTCCTCCACCAGCCTCTCGTACATCTCCAGCACCACGTCTCCGCGCGTGTTCTCGGGCGTGTGCGGGACGGCTGCCCGGTCGCAGTGCCTCCTCAGGACGGCCTCCTCGGTGTCGGCGTCCACCTCCTCGCCGAGCGCCTCGCTGATCGCCCCGTACATCGTCTTGACCGGCCAGGGCCCGGAGATGTCGTGGACCACCAGCTTCCCGTCCGGGCCGGCCTTGTGGGCGATGGGCGAGCCGAAGGCGGCGGTGGCGGCGCTCTGGATCAGCTCGCGCGTCAGGTCGAGCATCACGTCGTAGTCCGCGAAGGCCTGGTAGGCCTCCAGCATCGTGAACTCGGGGTTGTGCTTGTAGGAGACGCCCTCGTTGCGGAAGGTGCGGCCCATCTCGAAGACCTTCTCCATGCCGCCGACGCACAGCCGCTTCAGGTACAGCTCGGGCGCGATGCGCAGGTACAGGTCGAGGTCGTAGGCGTTGATGTGGGTGCGGAACGGCCTGGCGTTGGCGCCGCCGTGGATCTGCTGGAGCATCGGGGTCTCGACCTCCAGGTAGCCCCGGTCCAGCAGCCCCTGCCGCAGGGCCTGGACCGCACTGGAGCGGGCCCGTACGACGTCGCGCGCCTCGGGACTGGCGACCAGGTCGAGGTAGCGGCGCCGGACCCGGGCCTCGGGGTCGGCCAGGCCCTTGCGCTTGTCGGGCAGCGGGCGCAGGCATTTGCCGGTGAGCTGCCAGGACTCGACCACCAGGGACAGTTCGCCGCTCTTGCTGGCGCCGACCTCCCCGCTCGCGACCACGTGGTCGCCGAAGTCGACCTGGGTGGTGAAGGTGTCGAGCACCTCGGTGCCCGCCTCGTCGCGGGTGAACATCAGCTGGACGTCGCCGGACCAGTCGCGCAGCACGGCGAAGACCACGCCGCCGAGGTCGCGCACGACCATCACGCGTCCGGCGAGGGTGACCGGCGAGCCGGTGCGGGCGCCGGCCGGGTAGCCGGGGTGCGCGGCCTTCATCTCGGCGACCGTGTGGGTGCGCTGCCGGATGCCGACGGGGTACGGGTCGGTGCCGGACTCCCGGATCCGTGCCAGCTTTTCGTGCCGGACCCGGACCTGTTCGGGCAGCCGCTCGGCCGGGGCAGCGTCGCCCTCCTGTCCTACGAGTTCCAGCCCGAGGGAGTCGATGGGCGGCAGGCCCGCGGTGGTGGCGGGGGCGGTGAGTCCGCGCGGGTGGCCGTTGCCCCACAGGGTGCGCATGCTCGGCACGGACACGAACCCCTCGGCGATGCCGGAGGCGAGGCTGACCCGGGCGAGCGAGCCGGCGTCCTGGTAGCAGAGGAACCGCGGGTACCACTCGGGGCCGTACTTGACGTTCGAGCGGTAGAGCGCCTCCAGCTGCCACCACTTGGAGAAGAAGAGCAGCAGTTTGCGCCACAGCTTGAGGACGGGGCCGGCCCCGATCCGGCCGCCCTCCTCGAAGGCGGAGCGGAAGACGGCGAAATTGAGGGAGATCCGGCGCACGCCCAGGCCGGGAGCGGCGGCGCAGAGCTCGGCGACCATGAACTCCATGACCCCGTTGGGGGCCGCGCGGTCGCGGCGCATCAGGTCGAGGGAGATGCCGTCCCTGCCCCAGGGCACGAAGGACAGCAGGGCGATCAGCTCGCCCTTGGCGTCGAAGGCCTCCACGAGCAGGCAGTCCCCGTCGGCGGCGTCGCCGAGCCGGTCCAGGGCCATGGAGAAGCCGCGTTCGGTCTCGGTGTCCCGCCATTTGTCGGCCCGGTCCACGATCAGCTGCATCTCGTCCTCGGAGAGGGAGGAGTGGCGGCGGATGACGGTGGTGGCTCCGGTGCGCTTGACCCGGTTCACGGCCTGGCGGGTGACGCGCATGTCGCGGCCGTCGAGGTCGAAGTGGGCGATGTGCAGGATCGCCTCGTCGCCTAGCTGGAGCGCGCCGAGTCCGGAGCGGGCGTACGCGGTCGCGCCCTCCTCGGAGGCGCCCATGACGGCGGGCTGCCAGCCGTAGCGGCGGGCGACGGCCAGCCAGGCGTCGATGGCGGGGGTCCAGGCGGCCGGGTCGCCGACGGGGTCGCCGCTGCCGAGGCAGACTCCGGCCTCCACCCGGTAGGTGACGGCGGCCTTGCCGTTGGGGGCGAAGACCACGGCCTTGTCGCGCCGGGTGGCGAAGTAGCCGAGCGAGTCGTTGCGCCCGTACGCGCCGAGCAGGGCCCGGATGCGGGGCTCCTCGTCCCCGTGGAGGGCGGCGGTCAGCCGCTGGGAACGGAAGAGGGTGGCGGCGGCGTTCAGCAGGGCGAGGGCGCCGAAGAGGCCGAGCAGGAAGTACAGGAGCCTGGGCGGGTGGCCGTCGAACTGGCGGGCCGAGAAGAGCCCGCCGAAGACCTGCTTGGCGGCCCAGTCGAGCCACTGCCCCTTGGGCAGGGTCCCGGGGAACAGCGCGACCAGGCCCCACCCGAGGAAGACCGCGGCGAGCAGTCCGAGGCCGAGCACGAGCATGGCCCGCCAGAGGGCCCCCGGCCGGGAGGCCGCGTAGAACTCCTTGCGGGCGGCGATCAGGATCACGAGGGCCGCGACCGTGATGGCCAGGGAGGAGAAGCCGACCCAGTAGTCCTCGTCGGCGATGATCAGCACGTCGGTCAGGAGCAACAGGGCCAAATAGGTGACGACGATCCACCAGGCGACCTTCTTGCGCATGCCGAGTGCCGCGGCGAGCAGGAAGAGGAAGACGGCGTAGGCGAGGTTGGCGCTGACCGGCACCACCACGTCGTCGAGGAAGCGCACCAGGTGCCGCAGCAGCCGCCGCAGCGTCGGGGAAAGCGCCAGTACGGCGCAGACCAGCCCGAGCGTTCCGAAGAACGCGCCGAAGGCGTCGGGCACCCGGTTCAGGAAGCGGTTCCGGGTCCCGCGCGTCTCCTCCACGGTGGCACTCATGGTTCGCACTGTAGGGACGGCAGCGGCCCTCCGCGCGCCGAACGGGATAACCTCGGACGGGTGACAGAGCACGTGAACACGGGATTCGAGCGTGGTACCGACGGCCCCAAGGTGATTCTCGCCGGGGTGGACGGATCGGAGTCCTCGCTGCGCGCGGCGGCGTACGCGGCGGGGCTGGCCCGGCGGCAGAACGCACTGCTGGCGCTGGTGTACGTACAGCCGGTGATGCCCGCCGGGGCCTCGCTCGGCGTGCCCGTGGCCGACGCCACCGCGGAGATCGCGGAGGGGCTGGTGGCCGAGATCCGGGAGTACGCGGAGCGCCTGAAGGGTATCTACGACGTCCGCTGGCAGTTCCACACCTTCCGCGGCGACCCGTACGCGGGCCTGGTGAGCGCGGCGGAGGACCTGACGGCGGACGCCGTGGTGGTCGGCGCCTCGGAGCAGGCCGGGCACCGGATCGTGGGCTCGGTGGCGGTCCGCCTGGTGAAGGCGGGCCGCTGGCCCGTGACCGTGGTCCCGTAACCAGCAACCAGCAACCAGCAACCAGCAACCAGCAAGCCGTCGCCCGGCGCCTACTTCGCCATCGTCAGGCCGTCCTTGGCCGCGCCACGGCCGAGTACGGCCTCGGTGATGGCGTCCCGGGCGGTCTCGTAGTCCTCGCGGCCGGGGTGCTGGGCGAGGGCGGCGGGGAGGTTAACCACCCGGCCCGCACCGAGGTCCATCATCTGCGGGACGAACTCGGCCTTGGTGACCTGCCAGCGCTGCCCGGGGGCGGCCGGCGGGGCGAAGGTGAAGCGGCCGATGGAGCCGTAGTTGCCGCGCATGTCCCGGGCGCCGGTGTGGTTGAACATCTCGCCGGCGACCTGGTCGCCCATGCCGTAGACGATCCAGGTCCCGTTGACCTTCTCGTACGCCTGCGGGATGTGGGCGTGCGTGCCCAGGATCATGTCCACGTCGGGGCGGCCGCCGGTCTGCGAGGCGGTCAGCGCCTTGCCGAGCGAGAGCTGCTTCTCGTCCGGCTCGGTCTCCCATTCGGTGCCCCAGTGGAGGCTGACGAGGACCACGTCCGCGCCCGCCTTCCGGGCGGCCCGCGCGTCCGCGATGATCTTCTCCTCCTCCATCAGGTTGACGGCCCAGGGCTGGCCGTCGGGCATCGGGTAGCCGTTGGTGTCGTACGTGTACGCGAGGTGCGCGACCTTCGCGGAGCCGGCCGTGTACATCGTCACGGTGCCCGCCTCGGCGGCCGTGCGGGCCGAACCCGCGTGCTTCAGCCCGGCCTTGTCGAATTTGTCGAGCGTGCGCTTCAGCCCGGCGGCGCCGCCGTCGAGGGTGTGGTTCGAGGCGGTGGAGCAGCCGTCGTACCCGGCGTCCTTGAGGCCGTCGGCCACCTCGGGCGGCGACTGGAAGGCGGGGTAGCCGGTGAACGGCCCGCCGTCCTCGCCGTAGACGGTCTCCATGTGGCAGATGGCCAGGTCGGCGGCCGAGACCACCGGTTTGACGGCGGAGAACATCGGCCGGAAGTCGTAGCCGTCGCCTTCCGCGTCGGCGGCCGCCCGCCGGATGACCGACTCGTGGGGCAGCACGTCGCCGCTCGCGACGAGGGTGAAGCCCCTCGCTACGGGGGCCGTGGTGGATCCGGGGGCGCCCGACGGGGCCCGGGCCGGGGAGCCCGCGAGCCGGGCCGGGGCGGGTTCCCCGCCGGCGGAGCAGCCGGCCACGGCCGACAGGACGACGGCGGCGAGGAGTGCGAGGGCGTGGCGGGTGCGCGCGGTCATCTGTCCCAGCTCTCCTTAGATAAATATGACTACCTGATCAGCAGTCAATTCATAGAAGAGGGCGCCGTAAGTCAAGGAGCGGCTCCGCGGACCGGCCGCGCGCTCACTCCAATGGCCGTTCGGCGCGCCGTTCGACCGTTCACCGCCCCGCGCTGCCGCCCGCCGGATCACCGGGGTGCTTGGGCGCACCGCCTCCGCCGGACGGTTCCCGGAGGGCTCCGTGCAGGTCAGGGTGGATCCGTCGAGCGCGGACGCAACCACCACAAGAACCCTGGACGCACCCCCGGAAGGAGCCTCCCGTGCCCCTCGCCCCCACCCTGCGGCGCACCGAACCCGAGGCGTTGGCCGAACTCCAGCGCGAACACGGGAGGGCCCTGTTCGGGTTTCTGCTGGGCCTCACGGCCGGGGACGCGCAGCGCGCGGAGGACCTCGTACAGGAGACCCTCCTACGGCTCTGGCAGCATCCGGAGGTCCTGGCGTCCGGGCACGAGTCCCTGCGGCCCTGGCTGTTCACGGTGGCCCGGCGGCTCGCCATCGACGCCCGGCGGGCGCGGCTGTCGCGGCCGCTGGAGGTGGACCCGGAGGGGCTGGAGCACGCGGCGGCGCCGGGGGACGCGGTGGCGGGCTCGGTGACGGCCATCGACGTCCGGCGGGCCGTGGGATCCCTGGGACCGGAGCACCGGGAGGTGCTCATGCAGGTCTACTTCCGGGACCGCTCGGTGGCCGAGGCCGCGGCGGAGCTGGGAATTCCGGCGGGTACGGTCAAGTCCCGTACCTACTACGCCCTGCGCGCCCTGCGCAAGGGCCTCCAGGGATACGGGTACGGGCTCGGCGCGTGAGGTCCGGCGCGTGAGGCCGACATCGCCGACATCGCCGACATCGTTGAAATCGCTGATATCCGCGAATCGCGTCAAAGAGCGGCCCGAACGCTCACAGACCGGACATCAACCGCATCGAAATCGGCACCAGACCGTTCAAGTTGAGTAAACATCCCCCGTTCCGCGAGCCGCGCAAGGAAGGCTCTGGACTGACGGCGGGATTGCTCGACGCGTGCGGGAGAAGGTGGAACGGTGCAGCCCGAGGGTATGAACGGCACCAGTGACGGCGGGCTCGCGGTGCCCATGGCGTGGCTCTACGCGGAGTACATCGCCGACGAACTGCTGCGCACGGGCCGGCTGATCCCGGTCAGCACCCTGGAGTTCCGCGCCGGGCGCGACACGCTCGCGCTGACCATCTACCTCTCGGACGCGGCCGGTGAGCTCTCCGGGATCCGGGTCGTCTCCCAGCTCGACGAGTGGATGTCGCTGACGGCGTACGGTCACCCGTGGCGCGACTGGGTCCACACCCGGTTCCTGGCGCTGGGCGAGGAAGCCCGCGAACGCGCCCGTGGCCGCGGCCCCGGCGAGGAACCGGAGGAGGACCCGGACCTGGAACTGGCCCGGGCGGCCTGGCGCTGGCTGGACCACACGGAGCTGTTCGCCACCAACCTCGACCCGGGCCGCCACGGTCACGCCGACACCCCGCCGGGGCTGGACGAGAACGCCCGGGTATGGACTCCGGCTTGGCAACTGGGGCTGCCGCTCGGACATTTGGCGATGCACCTGTTCTGAGCGGTCAGCCGGGTTCCGAACGGTCAGCCGGTGCCGCGCGGCCCGGGGGCTTCGGCCGGATCGGTGACCAGCCCGGTGAAATCGGCCTCGTTGCGCTCGGCCCGGATCACGTAGGTGCGGGCGATGAACCACAGCAGCGGGTACACCAGCACCCCGAGCACGACCCAGACCAGCGGACCCGACGCGACGCTCGGGAGCAGGAACAGCAGGGGCAGCATGCCCACGAGGAACGCGAGCACGGCCAGCGCGCAGAGTCCGGCGCGGAGCTGGCTGCGCATGAGGGCGCGTACGTAGGTGGCGCCCAGGGTGGTCTGCTCGGAGATCTCGGAGCGGGCCGGGGTGTGCGCGTGCGGGCGGCGGGTGCCTCGCGGAACCCCGGTGACCACTTCCCGCCGGGGCGGCTGCGGCTGGTGCGGGTCGGCCATGGCCGGAGTCTAAGGGGTGTCACCGGCCGGGGGCGGTCC
The DNA here is from genome assembly GCF_042750105.1 of Streptomyces sp. NPDC059443. Classification (NCBI taxonomy): domain Bacteria; kingdom Bacillati; phylum Actinomycetota; class Actinomycetes; order Kitasatosporales; family Streptomycetaceae; genus Streptomyces; species Streptomyces sp. NPDC059443. Next base: position 9,905 of record NZ_JBHYVM010000002.1, read on the forward strand.
CACCGGCCCACCGGTCGTAGTCGGCGGCTGCGGGCTCTACTTGAGGAGCTTCGACAGCCGCCGGTCCGCGAGCGGTTTGCCGCCGGTCTGGCAGGTGGGGCAGTACTGGAGCGAGGAGTCCGCGAAGGACACCGACCTGACGGTGTCCCCGCACACCGGGCACGGCTCCCCCGCCCGGCCGTGGACCCGCAGTCCGCTCTTCTTCTCGGCCTTGAGCCGCCCTGCGGCCACCCCGTGGGCCCGTTCGACGGCCGAGCGCAGGGTCTCCTGGACCGCCTCGTACAGGTGGTCCACCTGCGACTCGTCGAAGGAGGCGGCCAGTTTGAAGGGGGACACCTTCGCCTGATGGAGGATTTCGTCGCTGTACGCGTTGCCAATGCCCGCGATGACGCTCTGGTCGCGCAACACGCCCTTGATCTGACGCCGTTCACCGGCGAGCAGTGCGCCGAAGGCCTCCCGGCCGAACTCCCCGGCCAGCGGGTCGGGGCCCAGCCGGGCGATCCCGGGGACCTCCTGGGGATCGTGGACCACGTACACGGCGAGCCGCTTCTGGGTGCCCGCCTCGGTGAGGTCGAAGCCGCCGCCGCCCTCCAGTACGAGGCGCAGCGCGAGCGGCCCCTTCCCGGGGCCCGGCGGCCGGTCCGGAACGTGGTCCATCCAGCGCAGCCAGCCGGCCCGGGCGAGGTGGGTGACGAGGTACAGCTCGCCGATCCGCAGCGCCAGGAACTTGCCGTGGCGTGCCGTGGCCCCGGCGGGCTGCCCTTCGAGCGCGCTCAGGGGCGGGTCGTAGGTCTTGAGCACGCTCACGGCGAGCGGGAGGACGCGCTCGACCACCCGCCCGGCGAGGTGTTCGTCGAGGAACTCCCTCAGGGCCTCGACCTCGGGCAGTTCGGGCATGCCCCCAGCCTGCCGCGCCCTCGGGCGGAGCGCGAGCCGTGGAGGGGTCCGCCGGCGAGGCGTCAGGCCATCACGAACTCGCACCACACGCACTTGCCGCTCCCCCGCGGCTCCACGCCCCATACGTCCGCCAGCCGGTCCACCAGCATCAGCCCGCGTCCCGAGACCCCGGAGTCGCCCGCGTCGCGCCGCCTCGGCAGGGCGGAGGACCGGTCTTCGACCTCCACCCGGAGCCTGCGTTCGGGGCCGGTCAGCACCCGCAGCGTCACGATGGCGGGACCGTCCGTGTGCATGAGGGCGTTGACGATGAGCTCGTCCGCGACGAGCTCGATCTCGTCGGCCCGGTCCCGCGCGCCCCAGGCCCGGACCGCCGCGCCGATCATGTGGCGGGCCGACACCAGGGCTTCGGGGTCTCCGGGGGCCACGTGCTGCTGGAGGCGGCCGCCGCCCTGCGGGACGTCCTCGGCCTCGCGGCGCAGGAGCAGCAGCGCCATGTCGTCGTCGCCGCCCCGGTCGTCGACCACCTCGCACAGCCGGTCCGCCAGCCGGGCCAGGTCCGCCGGTCCGGTGCGGACGAGGGAGCAGAGGAGCTCGATGCCGTCGTCAAGGTCGGCGCCGGGCTGTTCCACCAGGCCGTCCGTGCACAGCAGAAGCGTTTCCCCGGGCCCCATCTCCACCGTCGTCACCGGGTATTCCAGCCGCCCGAACTCGGCGGACAGCCCGAGCGGCATCCCGCCCTCCAGGGTGAGCCGCCCACAGCCTCCGTCCCGGGTGCGCAGCAGCGGGTCGAGGTGGCCGGCCCGGACCAGTTGCAGCACCCCGGTCGCGAGGTCGGCCTCGACGTAGGTGCAGGTGGCGAAGCGGTCGGTGTCCAACTCGTGCAGGAAGACCGAGGCCCGTGCCATGACGGTGGCCGGCGAGTGCCCTTCGGCCGCGTAGGCGCGCAGCACGATGCGCAGCTGCCCCATGACCGCCGCCGCGTGCGTGTCGTGGCCCTGGACGTCGCCGATGGCGGCTCCGACCCGGCCGCCGGGCAGCGGGATGACGTCGTACCAGTCGCCGCCGATGTCCTGGCCCATCCGGGCCGACCGGTACCGTACGGCGATCTCGGCGCCGGGCACGGACGGGATCCGGCGCGGCAGCATCGCCTGCTGGAGGCCTTCGGCGAGATCGTGCTCCTGCTCCAGCAGCATCGCCCTCTGGAGGCTCTGCGCGATGCTGCTGCCGAGCGCGACGAGAAGGTTGCGCTCGTCCTGAGTGAAGCCGTCCTTGTCCTGGTAGAGCAGCCCGATCGCGCCGATCGGGCGGGCCTGGGCGATCAGCGGCAGGTACGCGGCCGCCGAGATGTCCATGGACGAGATCTTCGCCCAGAGCCCCGGGTAGCCGGCGGCGAACTCGGCCGCGGAGTCGAGGAACCGCGGCTGGAGCGAGCGGACGACCTCGCTCATCGGGTACTGCTCGTCGATGCGGGTGTACCGGGTGCCGGGCACGAAGCTGCCCTCCGGGCCCTCGGCGACGAGGTGGATCCGGCCCGCTTCGACCAGGCCCATCACCATGCCCATCGAGCCGAGCCGCTCCATGCCGTGGGCGTCGCCGAGGACGTCGATGACGTCCTGGACGGTACGGGCGTGCGCGAGTGCGGCGGTGGTGCTCTCGACCACCGAGGTCTGACGGCGGCGCTCTTCGTCGAGTCCGAGGCGTTCGGCCGAGTGGCTGAGTTCCTCGGTGGCGTCGCGGACGATGCCGATGATCCGGTAGGGGCGGCCCTCGGGGCCTCGCATGACCCGGCCCTGGGTGTGCGTCCAGCGCAGCCGGCCGTCGTGGCAGCGGATGCGGAAGTAAGCGCCGTAGCTGTCGACCCCGCTCTTGAGGGCGGAGGAGACGAGGGCGTCGAGCCGGGTGGCCTCGGCGGGCGGGACGCGCGGCGCGAGCGACTCGGGCCGGCCGTCGTACTCCTCGGGGGTGGTGTCGAAGACGTCGAGGCCGGCGGAGTCCATGTGCATGAGACCGGTGACCAGGTCCCAGTCGAAACTGCCCATGCGATTCAGTGCCAGCGACCGGTCCGGATGTGCGGGCCAGTCGTCCGGCAGCGATACGGCGGTCGGCACCGGTCCACCATGACACACGGGCCGGTCAGGCGCTCTCCAGGTACGGGGCTTCGGTGGCCGGCGTCGGCTGCTGCTGGCCGGGGACGGAGTACGGGTCCGCGTAGGGGTCCGCGTACGGATCGTAGGGCGCGTACGGATCGTTCGGCCGCGGCGACGCTCCGTCCGGGCCCACCAGGGTCCCGGGGTCGCTCGGCGTCTGGCCGGGCAGGTCGGACGGGATGTCCGTGGGGACGTTGGAGGGGAGGTCCGAGGAGGGCGGCGGAGCGGTCTTCGGCCCGGTGGGGACCTGCGGGGTGCCCGGCACGGTCTCGGAGGAGCCCGGCGGGCATTCGGCCGGTTTCGCGCTGGGACCGGGGCTGGGGCTCGCGCTCGGAGTCGGTGCGCCGGACGTGGGCGGCACGGTGCGGGCGAGGCTGTTGTTGTCCGGGGTCGGGCACGGATCGGCCGGCGAGGTGCCGGGCGGGGTCGCGGGTCCGGCCGGGATCCCTTCGGCCGGGTCGTACGGGGGCGGGTTCTGCGGGGCGCGGTCCTGGGCGCCGCTGTCGCCCGTCTTGCGCTCGATCCAGGTGTTGTCGGCGATGTTGACGATCACCAGGTTGTTGATCACCTGCGCGGTCGGCTCGATGACGACCACCTGGTTGGGCTGGTAGCCGGTCCAGGGGTCGCCCTTGAGCACCGGGGCGCCCTTGGCGGTGCGCGGCGCGAGCAGCGGGTTTCCGCAGGCGCAGCGGACGCGGGGCATTCCGTGGTCGTCGACGAGGACGGCGGTGCCGGCCTGGAGGACGGACTGGAAGGCACTGGGGTCGCCGTCGACGAAGCCGTGGTTGGTGACCCGGGTGTCGGCGCGCAGCACGACCGGGGTGAGGCCGCGCAGGAATTCCGGGATCTTCGCCTGGTCCACCCGGGAGGCGGCGGCGAAGGCGCGGGCCTTGGCGTCGTCGGCGGTGAGCGACTGGACCTGCGCTTCCACGTCGCAGCTGCCGAGCCGCTGCATACCGCCGTACAGGCCGGGGGTGGCCGCGTTGACGGTGCGGATGCCCTGGCCGGTCGCGTTGGGGACCGGTGGCTGGACGGGAGCCGACTCGCCGGTGGCGGAGGAGAGGGTGAAGGGGTCGGGGCCGGCCGAGGCGACGGGCTGGAGGTGCACGTCCTGGCTCTCGGGGGCGGGCCCCTTGGTCTGCGTCCCGTCTCCGGAGGCCCCGCAGGCCGCGGCGAGGAGTCCGAGCACCGCGAAGAGGGCCGCACGGGCCGGTGCGTGACGACGCGGCGCCTGACGAGGTGTCGGTCCGTACACGTTGCATCTCCCTGTTTGCCCCGGTTGCTCCCTCTTGTCTGCCGTATGTACGGGGTCCCCGCAACCCGGGAACCAAGAACCCGACCCCGTCTTGAACATGTTCAATCGACCCTCTAAGCTCACGACCGTGAGTTGAACGCGTTCAAAGCGTTCGACGGTCGGAGGGGAGTCCACGGTGACGGTACTGGTGAATCTGATCGTCACCCTGGGCATGCTCTACGTGGTCCCGGCCGGTCTGCGCCTGATCGACCCGGCCCGGCTGGACCGCACCGCCCGGCTCTGGCCGCTGCTCGCGGCTCCGGGGGCGGTATGCCTCTGGCTGCCGCGCGGCGCCCCCGCCACGGCGCTCGCCGCACTCTACGCGGCGGCCACCCTGACCCTCGCGGCCCGGGTCCCGGCCCGGCTGCTGCGGGCCCTCGCCCGGACCCCGTCCGGGGGGATCCGCCCGCTCCCGCCCGCCGAGGCGGCCGTGCTCACCGCGCTGGCCGCGCCCTCGGTCGCCGGGCTCGCCCTGGTCAGCGAACGCGCCGGGTACCGGCTCTTCGGCTTCGACCTCGACATCCTCGCGCTGACCGTGCCCCACTTCCACTTCGCCGGCTTCACCGCGGCCCTGGTCGCCGGACTGGTGTGCCGGGCCGTCGGGGACGGGGCGGGCGCGGACGGGGGCCGCGGAGGTCCCTCCACCGGAGCCCTCGCGCGCTGGGCCGCGTACAGCGTCCCGGCCGGCACGCTGCTCGTCCTGCTCGGCTACTTCGTGGACGACTGGGCCGAGCTGGTGGGCGCGGTGACGCTGACCGGCGGGATGTGGGCGGTGGCCCTGCTGACCTGGCGGGACATCCGCCCGACGGCCCGCGAACCCGGCCACGGCGACGGCGACAACCACGGCCGCGACCGGATCACGGGCCTGCTGCTCGCGACCTCGGCCGCCGTCCTGGTGGCCACCATGCTGCTCGCCCTGTGGTGGGCGCTCGGCGAGGCCACCGGGATCGTGCACCCCACCTTGACCTGGATGGCCGCGACCCACGGCCTTGGGAACGCCCTCGGATTCGCCCTGTGCTCGCTGCTCGCCTGGCGCCGGCTGACCGCCGCCCAAGCCACCCAGGCCGCCACACCACACCAGGCCGCTCGAACGGAGACCCTGACACCATGACCCGCCTCATCGGCGAAGGCCGCAGCACCTTCAACTACCCCGACCGGGGAGCTACGGCCCGGCGGCCGCTGCCCGCCGGATACAACCTCACCCACCACCGCACCCAGATCGGATACGGGCGGGGCGTCCTCGAAGCCGCCGGGGCCGCCGTCACCACCTTCCACGCGCACCGCAGCTCGGGCATGCTCGTCAAGGCCGCCGCGGGCCCCGTCCGCCCGGTCCGCCCCGGCGACCGGGTCGTGGTCGGGATCGGCTTCGGCCCGCTGCGGATCGACGCTCCGTGCGAGGTGATCTGGACGGCGTACGAGCCCCGGCGGATCGGGTTCGCCTACGGGACCCTGGCCGGCCACCCCGAGAGCGGCGAGGAGTCCTTCGTCGTCGACATGGACGCGGACGGCGCGGTGTGGTTCGAGGTCAACGCCTTCAGCCGCCCGGGAAGCTGGTACACCCGGCTCGGGGGGCCGGTCATCCCCTTCCTCCAGCAGGCCTACGCCCAGCGGCTCGGACGCTTCGTCCGGCGGCTCGCCACCGGCGGCACAACGAGAGGTAACCGGAAGTGACCTCACTGGGTGAGTTCGTCGCGGTGCTCTGGCTGCTCCTCACCCTGGGGCCCGCCTTCGGCATGCTGTACGTCGTCCCGCTGAGCCTGCGCCTGACCGACCGGGCCGACCCGCACCGCACGGCCCGGCTCCGGCCCCTGTTCGCCGCGCCCGGGGCGCTGAGCCTCTTCCTGCCGCACGGCGCCTTCGCCGCGGCCCTCGCCGCGACCTCGGCGGCGGCCGCCCTGACCCTCGCGGTGCGGGCCCTGGCCCGGCTGCCGCGGATCCTGCCCCGGCTCGTGTCCGGGAAGGGCCCCAGGCCCGCGTCCGTCGAGATCGCGGTCTGCGCCGCCCCGGTCGCGCTGGCCCTCGTCGCCGCCGCCCTGGTAGCCGAGCGCACCGGGCACCGGCTCTTCGGATTCGATCCGTCCGACCTGCAGGTGGTCCTGTGGCACCTCCAGTTCGTCGGCTGCGTCGGCGTCCTGGTGGCCGGGCTGGTCCACCGCGCGGAATCCTCCGGAGCCCTCGCGCGCTGTGCGGCGTACAGCGTTCCCCTCGGCCTCCCGCTCGCCCTCCTCGGCTACTTCGCCGGCCCCTGGGCGTGGCTGGCGGGCCTGGTGGTACTGGCCGGCGGGCTGTGGACGGCGGCCCTCCTGACGATGCGGGAGCTTCACCAGTGGGGCGGCGGCCTCATCGGGGGCAACGCCCTGGCCCTCACCGCACTGATCACCCTGGGGTGGATGTCCTCCACCTCCTCCGAGGTCGTCGTGACCGGCGAACCCACCGGAATCGTGGTGCTCGGCCTGATCCTGGCGGCCGCGGCCGCCGGTTTCGGAATGCTCCTGTGCCTGGCAGCGGCCCGGAGCCGGCTGAACGCCGACCGGGCCGCCGGGACCGCCGGGACCGCTGCGGTCGCCACGGCGGCCGGCCCGGCCGGATACTGGAGGGGATGGACTGGTTCACGGCGCCCGGATACTGGCTGGGGCGGCTGATCTTCCAGCGGGCCCTGGCCGGCGTCTATCTGCTCGCCTTCGCCGGGGCCGCCCTGCAGTTCCGGGCACTGATCGGGGCGCACGGCATGCTGCCCGTACCGCGCTACGTACGGTACGTGCCCTTCCGGCGCGCCCCGAGCCTGTTCCAACTGCGCTACTCCGACCGCCTCTTCGCCACCTGCGCCTGGACCGGGGCCGCGTTCGCCGCGGCCCTCGCCGCCGGGGCCGGGGACATCGTGCCGCTGGGCGCGGCGATGGCGATGTGGGCGCTGCTGTGGCTGCTGTACCTGTCCATCGTGAACGTGGGGCAGACCTGGTACTCCTTCGGCTGGGAATCGCTGCTGCTGGAGACCGGCTTCCTGGCCGTCTTCCTCGGCAACGCGCGGGCCGGGCCGCCGGTGATGGTGCTGTGGCTGCTGCGCTGGGTGGTCTTCCGGGTCGAATTCGGCGCCGGACTGATCAAGATGCGGGGGGACCCCTGCTGGCGCAGGCTCACCTGTCTGTACTTCCACCACGAGACTCAGCCGATGCCGGGTCCGCTCAGCTGGTTCTTCCACCACCTGCCCAAACCCCTGCACCGGGTGGAGTGCGCGGCCAACCACGTCACCCAACTGGTGGTCCCGGTCCTGCTGTTCGCTCCGCAGCCGGTGTCCTCGTACGCGGCCGCCGTCATCGTGGCCACGCAGTTGTGGCTGGTGCTGTCCGGGAACTTCGCCTGGCTGAACTGGCTGACGATCACGCTCGCCCTCCCCGCCGTCGAGTTCACGAGGTTCACCGGGCTCGCGGGCCCGCCGCCCGGGGCCGCCTCGCGGACCGGGCCGCTCTGGTACGTGGTCCTCGTGTGCGCGGTGACCGCGCTGGTGCTGGTGCTGAGCAGGCATCCGGTGGCCAACATGGTCTCGCGCCGCCAGGTGATGAACCGGTCCTTCGACTCGCTCCACCTGGTCAACACCTACGGGGCGTTCGGCTCGGTGGGCCGGATCCGCGAGGAGGTCGTCGTGGAGGGCAGCGCCGATCCGCTGCCCCGGGTGGACGGCGAGTGGCGGGAGTACGGGTTCAAGGGCAAGCCGGGCGAAGTGCGGCGGATCCCGCGCCAGTTCGCCCCGTACCACCTGCGGCTGGACTGGCTGATGTGGTTCGCGGCGCTCTCCCCCGGCTATGCGCGGGACTGGTTCGGGCCGTTCGTGGAGCGGCTGCTCACGGGGGACCGGGACACGCTGCGGCTCATCCGGTACAACCCCTTCCCGGACGCCCCGCCGCGCTACGTCCGGGCGCGGCTGTACCGCTACCGGTTCACGACCTGGCGCGAGCTTCGCGAGACGGGTGCCTGGTGGCACCGCTCGCTGGTGCGCGAGTACCTGGCGCCGACCCAGCTCGCGCGGGCCGCCCGGTCGGAGCCCTAGGGCCTGGCCCTAGGGACCGAGTAGCGCCGCCTCCTGCTCCGCGTCCATGCCCGGGACCGGCCGGTCCGTGCGCTGCGGGGCCACCCCGCCCAAGCTCCGGAGCCAGGCCCAGGTGTCGGCGACGGTCTCCTCGACCGGGCGGCAGACGAGCCCCGCCGCCAGCGCCTTGGTCACGTCGCCGCCGAACATGTAGTCGTGCTGCTCCCCTTCGGGCAGCCAGACCGGCAGCTCGGTCCAGGGCCGCACCCCGGCTTCCTCGATGCGGGCCGGATCGGTCCAGCGGAGCTCCGCGCCGCCGCCGGTCACGGCCGCGCAGGCCTCCAGGAGGCCGCCCATCGTGGCGTGGCCGGGCGGGGAGACCAGGTTGTACGGGCCCGAGCACCCTGCTTCGGCCGCGTCGAGGGTCCAGCGCGCGAGATCGCGTACGTCCACGTACTGGAGCGGGAGGTCGCGCGGTCCGGGGGCGGGTACGGGGCCGCCCCGGGCGGTGCGGTTGAGCCACCAGGGCAGCCGGCCGATGTTCTCGTACGGGCCGAGGATCAGCCCGGCGCGGACCAGCAGGGCCCGGTCGCCGAAGGCGGCCAGCACGGCGAGCTCGCCGCCGCGCTTGTCCTCGGCGTAGGCGACGGGGCCCGCGTCGGGCGAGCCGTCGACGAGCGGGCCGTCCTCGTCCAGGCCGGCCGGGGCCGGGTAGGAGTAGACCGAGCGGCTGGATATGTACGCGTACCGGCCGGTGCGGCCGGCGAGGAGCCGGGCGCTGTCGCGCACGACGGTGGGGGCGCCGCTCCAGGTGTCGACGACGAGGTCCCACTCCCCCTCGGCGAGGGCGTCCAGGCCGCCGGGGGCCGTGCGGTCCCCGTGCACGGCCGTGGCGGCGGACGGGGGTGCGTGGTGACCGCGGTGGAAGACGGTCACCTCCCAGCCGCGGCCCAGGGCGTCTTCGGTGATCGCGCGCCCGACGAATTCCGTGCCACCCAGCATCAGCAGTCTCATGCGGGTGAGCGTGCCCGCGGCCGGGGCCCGGCGTAACCCCTGATCGCCCAGAGCGATGACGCTGATGGCGTAGGTGCCACGGGAACCGGGGGGGGGGGGGGCCCGCCCGGGGGGGGGGGGGCGGCGGGGCGCGCGGGCGCCGGGCGGCCGCCGCGGCCCCCGCCGGC
>NZ_JBHYVM010000002.1:19457-57935 GCF_042750105.1 Streptomyces sp. NPDC059443
GAAACCCCTGTTCCCCCAGCGCGATGCCGGTGTGGGGGTCGGTGCCCCGGGACCCGGCCGCCCCCCCGCGCGGGGGGGGGGGGGGGGGGCTCGGGGCCGGTCCCGGAGTCAGGGCTCCGGGGCCGCTGTCAGTCGATGCCGGGCAGGATGTGCGGCTCCGCGAGGTCGTCCTCGTAACCCGCGAGGCGGATCGGGGCGGACCGCGCCCAGACCTCCAGGTTGCCGAGCGTCTCGGGGCGCTTCTTGCTCCGCGACCCCGTACGTTCCATCAGCGCCTGGTCCGTCTCCGTCAGTTCTGGTGTCACCGCGCACTCCTTTGTGTCGCGTAACCCGGCGGGCGAGCCGCGCACCGGGGGCAGGTGTCAGGGGTTCCGGACGCGGTGGCGCCTTGGTGGAGCGAGTGCCCGGGTGGGGCTCTCATGGGCATCAGAGTACACATATGAGCGGACCCCTGCTCGATGGAAAGGTAAAATCCACGCTGGACCACTTGTTTTCGCCACGAGTTCAGTCACTCGTACGGTGACACGTCGCACGCGACTGATCTGCTCGGCGGCGCCATACGGGTGATGCGCGGTCGGGCGACGGAGGGAACGACAGTGGCGAGATCCGAGGTGCCGGCGGTCGTCGGAAGCGTCGACGAGCTGATGGACCTGCTGCGGGACGGGCCCGGCGGCGGGCACGGGCTGCGCACCGCCGCGCTGCTGCGCCGCTCGCACCCCTTCGACAAGGAACTCCAGGTCGCGGGGCTGCTGATCGCCCACCCCGCGGAAGCGATCCGGCCGCTGCTCGGCGAGCGGGTGGCCCGGCTGGTACGGCTCCTCGTGCCGGGCACGCCGACCCCGGAGTCCGACTTCGACGCGGACGCCCTGTGCCACGCTGCCGAAGCGGGCCGCCGGGCCACGGGCCCGGACGCGGACGCGGACGCGGGGGTGCTGGAGGACTGGCGGCCGGTACTGGAACTGGTCGCGGCGGGGGCCTACGACCGGACGGGGTGAACGCTGAACGCGAAGCGCCCCCGGCCGCTCATATGAGGGCCGGGGGCGCCGTACGTCGGGGTGGGCGACCTACCAGTTGGCGGGCGCGTAGTCCTTGAGGAAGACCCCGTACAGGTCCTCGCCGGCCTCGCCGCGGACGATCGGGTCGTAGACGCGGGCCGCTCCGTCGACCAGGTCGAGCGGGGCGTGGAAGCCCTCCTCGGCGAGGCGGAGCTTGTCGAAGTGCGGGCGCTCGTCGGTGATCCAGCCCGTGTCCACCGAGGTCATCAGGATCCGGTCCGTCTGGAACATCTCCTGGCCGCTGGTCCGCGTCACCATGTTCATCGCCGCCTTGGCCGCGTTGGTGTTCGGGTGTCCCGCGCCCTTGTAGCCGCGACTGAAAACGCCCTCCATCGCCGAGACGTTCACGATGTAGGCCCGGCCGCCGTCGGTCTTGCGGGCCGCCTCGGCCATGGCCGGCCGGAGCGCACTGATCAGGATGAACGGCGAGGTGTAGTTGCACAGCTGGGTCTCGAGCAGCTCCACCGGGGAGATCTGGTCGATGGTCTGCACCCAGGTGTTGCTGTCGACGACGTCGGGCAGCAGGCCGCCCGCGTCGATGGCGGTTCCGGCGAGGTGCCGCTCCAGGCTGGCGTTGCCCGCGACCAGCGCGAGGTCGGCGACCTTCTGCGCCTCGAGCCCGCTCACGCCGACGGGCAGGGCCGCCAGGCCGTCGACCGCACCGGAGTTGAAGGCTCCGATGACGTGGTGGGCGGGGAGCTCACCGGCCGGCAGCGGGGCGCCCTCCCCCTCGACCAGCGCCGCGTACGCGGACGGCAGGCGGCGTACGGTCTGCGTCGCGTTGTTGATCAGGATGTCCAGCGGACCGGCCTCGGCCACCTGCTCGGCGAGCGCCACCGACTGGGCCGGGTCGCGCAGGTCGATGCCCACGACCTCCAGCCGGTGCATCCAGTCCGCCGAATCCTCCATCGCCTTGAAGCGGCGGATGGCGTCCTTGGGGAAACGGGTGGTGATCGTGGTGTGGGCGCCGTCCCGCAGGAGCCGCAGCGCGATGTACATGCCGATCTTGGCGCGGCCGCCGGTGAGCAGCGCACGCTTGCCGGTGAGGTCGGCGCGGGCCTCCCGCTTGTTCCGGTTCTCGGTGGCGCAGACCGGACAGAGCTGGTGGTAGAAGTAGTCGACCTCGACGTAGCGCGTCTTGCAGATGTAGCAGGAGCGCGGGCGCTGGAGTATTCCGGCGATCCGTCCGGCTTCCGTGACCGAAGTGGGCAGCAGACCCTCGGTCTCGTCGTCGATGCGCTCGGCGGAACCGGTGGCGGTCGATTCGGTGACGGCCCTGTCGTTGGCGGTCTTGGCCGCGCGGCGGTCCTGGCGGCGGCGCTGCTTCACCGTGCGGTAGATGCCGGCGGTCGCGCGGCGTACGGCGATGGCGTCCGGGTGGTCGACGTCGATCTTGTCCAGCTCGTCGAGCACGCTGAGGCAGAGGGCCAGGCGGTCGGGGTCGATGCCGGGCCCGAAGGCGTGGCCCTGCTCCTGGCTGTCTTCGGTCACCGTCATACCCGCTGCCGTTCCTTGATCACTCGTCCGCGTCCGCCTGCTACGGAAGTCCCCAAAAGGGCTAGTGTACGGATCCGCCCCGGCGGACGACAAACTCGTGCTCCGCCGCAGGTCAGGCGCGGTACGGCGGACCGGCCGCAGGCCCCGGAGGGTACGGCCGGTCCGGGTTCGCGGGCTCCCGGCTCAGATGTCGACGCCGTGGCCGCGCAGGTACTTCAGCGGGTCGATGTCGGTGCCGTAGCCGGGCCCCGTGCGGATCTCGAAGTGCAGGTGCGGTCCGGTCGTATTGCCGGTGGAGCCGGAGCGGCCGATGCGCTGCCCGCCGGAGACCTCCTGCCCGGCCTTGACTCCGAGCGCCGAGAGGTGCGCGTACTGGGAGTACCGGCCGTCGGTGTGCCGGATGACGACCTGGTAGCCGTACGCGCCCGCCCAGCCGGCCGAGACCACCTCGCCGGGGCCGACGGCCTTGATGGCGGTGCCGGTCGCCACCGGGAAGTCGACACCCGTGTGGTAGCCGCTGGCCCAGGAAGAGCCCGCCACGTGGTAGGCGGTGCCGAGGCCCGCGTCCACGGGCACGGAGAAGCCGCCCGAGGGCGCCTCCTCCTTCGTCGACACGGGTTCGGCCACCGGCTTCGCGGCCGGTTTCTCGACGGGCTTCTCAGCCGGTTCCTCGGCAGGCTTTTCCGCCGCCGGTTCCACGGGCTTGACCGGCTCGGCCGTGCGCGGCGGCTTCTCGGGGTTCTGGGCGGGGGGCGCGGCCGGAGCGGCGGTGATCCGCAGGGTGAGCCGCTGCCCGGGGAAGATCAGATCCGGATTGCCGCCCACGGTGGCCCGGTTGGTCTCGTACAGCGCCTGCCAACCACCCTCGACGTGCTGGTCGGTGGCGATCTCCGAGAGCGAGTCGCCGGGCGCGACGACGTACGGGTTGGGCAGGACCGAAGTCCCGGTCGGACGGGGCGCGGTGCCCTGCGGAGCGGCCGTTTTGGCCTCCTTCGCCTGGACCTTCACCTGTTGGGCCTGCGGCGCCTGCTGCGTCTGTTGCATCTGTTTCGCCGAGGCCGGCGCCGGGCCGCTCCGGCTGAGTCCCGCCTGTTTCCCGCAGGCCGGCCAAGCCTGCGGGCCCTGCCCCTTGAGCACCTTCTCCGCGACCGCGATCTGCTGGTCCTTGGTGGCGAGGTCGGCGCGGGCGGCGTACGCGGTGCCGCCGAAGGCCCGCCAGGTGCTCTGGCTGAACTGGAGCCCGCCGTAGTAGCCGTTGCCGGTGTTGATGTGCCAGTTGCTGGTGGACTCGCAGGCGGCGACCTTGCTCCAGGTGTCCACGGAGGCGGCGTGCGCGGCTCCGGCGCCGATGAGAGGGAGCGCGATCCCGGCGCCACCGGCGGTGACGGCGAGCGAGGCCCGGTTGATGCTGCTCGGCTGATACCGGCGGTGCCGGCCCCGTACACCCATGGGAGCCCCCATCGAAGACAGCAGGAACCGCACACCGTAACGCTGCGACCGGAACATGACAAGGTGCACAACCAGACACGTTCGAGGGGAAGTTGAGCGTCCGCCGAAAGTAGGGGGTCGGTAAGGATCTCTCCCGATGTAGCGTCGGTGTTCCGGCATTCCTCCGCATATCGAATGCACTGTCGAAGCAGCACTGTCGAAGCACTCAGGAGCGCACCCCATGAGCAGCAGCACGGCGCAGATCGGCGTCACCGGCCTCGCGGTGATGGGCAGCAACCTCGCCCGCAACTTCGCGCGCAACGGGTTCACCGTGGCCGTCCACAACCGCACCGCCGCCAAGACCACGGCTCTGGTACAGGAGTTCGGACACGAGGGCGCCTTCGTGGCCGCCGGGTCCGCCAAGGAGTTCGTCGACGCGCTGGAGCGCCCGCGCCGCCTGATCATCATGGTGAAGGCCGGCGAGCCCACCGATGCCGTGATCCGCGAGTTCGCCCCGCTGCTGGAGCCGGGCGACGTCATCATCGACGGCGGCAACGCCCACTTCGAGGACACCCGGCGCCGGGAGAAGGAGCTGCGCGAGCAGGGCCTGCACTTCGTGGGCGTCGGCATCTCGGGCGGCGAGGAGGGCGCGCTGCTCGGCCCGAGCATCATGCCCGGCGGCTCGGAGGAGTCGTACGCCTCCCTCGGCCCGCTGCTGGAAAAGATCTCCGCGAAGGCCGCCGACGGCACCCCCTGCACCTCGCACGTGGGCCCCGACGGCGCCGGCCACTTCGTCAAGATGGTGCACAACGGCATCGAGTACGCCGACATGCAGCTCATCGCCGAGGCCTACCACCTGCTGCGGGACGTGGCCGGCTACTCCCCCGCGAAGATCGCCGAGACCTTCCGCTCCTGGAACAAGGGCCGCCTGGACTCCTACCTGATCGAGATCACCGCCGAGGTGCTCGCGCACACGGACGCCGCCACCGGTCTCCCGTACGTGGACGTGGTCGCCGACGCCGCCGAGCAGAAGGGCACCGGCCGCTGGACCGTGCAGATCGCCCTCGACCTGGGCGTTCCGGTGTCGGGGATCGCCGAGGCGGTCTTCGCCCGCGCGGTTTCGGGCCACGGCGACCTGCGTACCGCCGCCCGGGGCCTGGCCGGCCCGAAGGCCGCGCCCCTCTCCCCCGGGGCCGCGGACGCCTTCGCTGCCCAGGTGGAGCAGGCGCTCTACGCCTCGAAGATCGTCTCCTACACGCAGGGGTTCCACCAGATCCAGGCCGGCAGTGAGGAGTACGGCTGGGGCATCGACCTCGGCGCCGTGTCCTCGCTGTGGCGCGGTGGCTGCATCATCCGGGCGGCGTTCCTGGACCGGATCCGCGCGGCCTACGACGCCCGGCCTGACCTGCCGAGCCTCCTCGCCGACGCCGGTTTCGCCGAGGAGATCGGCGCCGCGCAGGAGGACTGGCGCGAGGTGCTGGTGGCCGCGGTCCGCCAGGGCATCCCGGTACCGGCCTTCGCGGCCTCGCTGGCCTACTACGACGCCCTGCGCGCGGAGCGGCTTCCGGCGGCCCTGACCCAGGGCCAGCGCGACTTCTTCGGAGCCCACACCTACCGGCGCACCGACCGCGAAGGCTCGTACCACACCCTGTGGAGCGGCGACCGCTCCGAGGTCCGCACGGACTGACGCGCGGCCGGTCGACTCCCCCGCCCCGCCCCGCCCCGCCCCGGCTCAGCTCAGCTCAGCTCAGCTCAGCTCAGCGGCTCGGGCATCGGCGCGGGCTCGGGCATCGGCGGACCCGGATCGGGAGGTGGTACGGGGTGCGGGGGGATCGGCTCGGGGTCCGGGAACGGACCGGGCCCCGGTAGGGGCGGCGGATCGGGAACGGGCGGCTGTGTCATGGTTCCCAGCTTCCGCCGTTCCGGCCCGGCCCGCACGACGAGAACGGCGCCCCTCACGGGGCGACGTTCCCCGTGGTTGTGGTCTAGGTCGTCAGGCCCCGAGCGCGGCGGCCAGGCCGGTCCTCGGGCTGGAGAAGACCGGGGTGGCGGTCGTGGTGAGGTCCTCGGCGCCCGCCATCGACGCCTGGGCCAGCACGATGACGTCCGCGTCGGTGACGGCGTCGGCCGCTTCGGCCACGAGGGACCGGCAGCCGGCCTCGTCTCCCGCCTCGAAGCGGTCCCAGGCTCCGGCGACCACCCGGGTGCGGATCGACACCGGCCCGGTGGCCTCCTCCTCCAGCATCCCCACCGTCGGGGCCAGGGTGGACTCCACGGTGGCCAGGACGAGGATCCGCGGCCCTGTGCGCACCGCCGCGGCCGCCATCGGGCGGTCGACGCGGAGCACCTGAACCCCCAGGGCCGGGGCCAGCGACTCCCCGACCGCACCGATGGTCGAGCAGGTCACCAGGACGGGCCCGTCGGAGCCTTCCAGCAGCTCCCGCACGGCCGGAGCCACCGACTCGGGCCCGTGGGCGCGGGCCCGCTCCAGCAGCTCCGGGACCACGAGGTGCCGTAGGACGGCGCCGGGGTGGTGCCGGTCGCGCAGGGCGTCGAAGACCGGGACGTGCGCGGCGGAGGTGTGCAGCAGCGTCAGGGCGTTCCCCGACCCGGTCACCAGAGGTCGGAGTCCGCGTCGAGCTGCGCCTTGGCCGCCGCCACGACCGCGGCCGGGGCCTCGGGCGCCTGGTCGGGATGTTTGGCGGCCCAGCTCGCTGCGTACGGGCACAGCGGGACCACGGGAACGCCCTCGTCGGCGGCGATCCCGTAGAAGGTCTTCACCAGGTTCCCGGCGATCCCGCGCCCCTCGTGGCCGGGCTCCACGACGGTGTGGACCGCCACGAGGGCGTGGGGCGCCTCGGCGAGCACGAAGTAGGCGATGAACCCGGCCACGGACTCGCCCTCGACGGCCAGCAGCCTCCCGGACTTGCGGTCGTCCACGAACTCGATCGGCACGGCCTGCGACATGGTCCCCGACTCCCCTCAGACAGCCACCGCGTGGGGGCTGCGCTCCTGGTCCGTTCCCGGAACCGGGGCGGACGGATCCGCGCCCAGTTCGACGATGCGATTGTCTCCGTCGACGTGCACGACGCGCGGCTTCAACACCCGCGCCTCGGCGTCCTCCACCTGCGCGTAGCTGATGAGGATGACGAGGTCCCCGGGGTGCACGAGATGCGCGGCGGCCCCGTTGATCCCGATCACCCCGGAGCCCCGCTCCCCCTCGATGACGTACGTCTCCAGCCGGGCCCCGTTGGTGATGTCCACGATGTGCACCAACTCCCCGGGCAGCAGGTCCGCCGCGTCGAGGAGATCGGCGTCGACGGTCACGGACCCGACGTAGTGCAGGTCGGCCTGGGTGACGGTGGCCCGGTGGATCTTGGACTTGAACATGGTACGAAGCACGGAGAAACTCCCGGTTTGTCTGCTCCCTGCCTGCTCTTTGCAGGTCAAGGGCGGTCTCCGCAGATTACAACCAATCGCATGTTCGGTCACCTGTCCCCAGGCCTCTCAGGACTCATGACCGGTGCGCTCGGGGTCCTGGGCCGGGGCGGCCGGGCTACGGCATGCGGAGGGTGACGGACGAGAGGTTGATCAGTCTCTGCACGTCCTCGCCCGCCGCGATCACCCGGCTGTAGAAGTCGGACGGAAGACTGTCGGTGTAGTACTTCATCAGGTCGATTTCACCCGTTGTCGGGTAGGGCGTGGCACTGGGCGACGGGTCCTGGAAGTCCCAGATGCTGAGCAGGCTGTCGTTGACCGTGCCCTTGTGGCCCCAGGAGAGCGACTTGCCGCCCCAGGCCCACAGCACGCTGTGGCCGAACTCGTGCGCCGAGACCTGCTCGAAGTTCTGGTCGCCCCGGGCGTTCAGGCCGCCGTAGAAGCCCTTGTTATAGAAGACCGAGGCGTCGATGATCCCCGAGTTGTGGCTGCGCCGGTAGCCCGAGCCGGTCTCGACGTACAGGTCGAAGGCTTCTGTCGACGGGCCCTGGTCCGCGGTCGTCTTCACCGTGAACGCATCGCCGGCGATCATCACGGAGCGGGACCAGTACTTGCCGATGCCTGCGAGGAAGAGCGGGCGCATGCGGTCGAATTCCACCTGCGCGAGCGATCCGTCCTCGTTCTGGCAGTCGACGGAGACATGCACGTCGATCTTCTTGGCGCCCAGGTCCACCTTGGCGGTCACCCAGTTCCGCATCGCCCGGTTGTCGAGGGCCACGAGCTTGTCGATGGTGGTCTGGCCCGCGAGTTCGAAGTTCAGCTTCAGGTACAGCTGACGGTGGAGACTGGCACCGTCGAAGATGCCGCTCGCATTGCGTCCGTTCCACTGCCATGCATGGCTGCCAGTGGTCAGGAACGACTGGGGCAGGACCTCCTCGTAGACCGTGGTGACGGTGCCGTCTCCGATCGAGAGAGTCACCTTGTCGGCGGCGATCGCGGTCAAGTCCTTGATGGTGAACTTGAATTCGGCCGGCGGTCCGAACCCCAGGGGGTCCAGGGTGTGCATGCCGCCCACGAGCTCGATGTCGACGGGCGCAGAGGGCACTCCGGCCGCCGGGGGCGGCACTCCCGCGTCGTGCGGAGGACTGGAGCCGGGCATGACCGGGCGGGCGTCGACGTCGATCTGGTCCCCCGTGGGCTTGGTGACCTTGACCGATGCCTTGTTCTCCCCGGCGGTCGCGGTGATCTCCTTGACGTCCTTCGTGGTGTTGGCGCTGTCGGGACTCGTCGCGCCCGCACCCATCATGGCGCGGATCCCGGTCACAGTGAGGTCGGCGGCCGTCTTGTCGTCGATGAGCTTCTTCGACTTCGCCGTCTCGATCGTCTTCATCGCCTTGTCGATGTCCTTGCTCATCTTCCCCTGCAGCGCGAGGTCGGCCGCCTTGGCGCCGAAGCCGGTCGCGGTGTTGAACGCCTGCTCCAGGGCGGCAGCCGCGTTCTTCTGCGTGCCCTCGAGGCCGGCCATGTCGCGGAAGGCACCCGCCTGGCCCAGCAAGGTGAGGGTGGCACCGAGGCCGGTCGGGTCCGGAGCGGCGGGGGCGTTCTGCATGGCGATGACGGGCTGCGGGAACGTCGTCGGCGTGACGTCCGCCGGGGTGGCCCGGCGGGTGTCGGTCGAGGTGGGCAGGATCTGCGGCGGTGAGTCGGGGATCGGCGACTGCTCCCACCGCCAGAACCGGGCCTCCTCCATCTCCTCGCAGGAGTTGCAGGCCCCCGTGACCGCCTCGGCATAGACACCGCTGGTGGGGATGGCGATGCGCGAGGGCTCGATGGGGGTGTTCGGCTGATAGTGCTCCAGCAGATCGATCGGGTTCCGTGCGTCCTGCTTGTACGTCGGGTCCAGGTGGAAGCCCCGGGCCACGGGCATCACCAGGCTGTTCCCCACGATGCCGACGAGCTCGTTCTCGACGACGCTCGCCACCGAGCGGCCACCGCTGCCCGGTGCCTCGAACCCGTCGAGCAGCATGAACCGCCGGGCGTCGCTCATCCGCGACCAGAGGATGTGGTGGTAGCGCTCGATGTTCTCGTTGAGGTGGTCCAGCAGGTTCCGGGCGAGCTCCTTGTCCTCCTCGCGGGGGTTGCGGAGCTCCTGGCGGTTGAGAGGCGTCTCGACGCGGACGTCGTCGTACCCGGAGAGGTCGTTGCGGATCATCGCATTGGTGAAGAGCTCCGACGACATATGGGCCGTACGGTAACGCAGCGCACCGGAGTCGACGATCACCCGGGAACCCGCCGGCAGCAGGTTGACCACGAAGGGGAGACCGGGCAGCGCGAGCTGGGAGCTGATCACCACGGCCTTGATGTCGGCACGGCGTACCGGAGGCAGGGAGGCGCCCATCCGCAGCGAGACGAACAGACTGGAGTCGTTGAGGAAGCGGGACACGAGCGTGGGGTCGATCTTGAGGTCGACCGGGGAATCGTCGCTCTTGATCGCGTGCACGCGCAGGTTCTGGATCACTGTCGAGGCGATCTTCGGGCCGAGCTGCTCCAGGAAGATCCGGTCCTTCAGCTTCTGCCCCCTCAGGTACTGGTCGTAGAAGTCCCGAGGGCTGAACCCGAAGAGGCCGACCAACGGGTTCCACGCTCCCTCGTTGAAGTCGTCGTCCGTGTCCCGCGGCCGGGCGAGCTGGAAGCGGAGCTGGAGCTCGCCTTCCACGGATTCCAGGCTCTCGTCGGCGTAGCGGCCCGTGGGCAGATCGCTGCCCACGTACTGCGCATCGATCCGGTCCAGTGCGGCGAACCCCCCGCGCACCACGCGGGGAACGGCGTCGGCCAGGGTGTTGCGCCACCGCAGGGCCTTTTCGTCGGTGAACCAGGACATGAGCAGCGGCACCAGCAGGCACTCCTGTACGTCCACCAGCCGTTCTCTGACCAGCAGATGACGCAGCACCTCGAAGTACTGGATGGTCAGCGCGTGACAGTGGTTGTAGTTGGCGACCGACTCGGTCGTCGCGACCACCCGTTCCCCCTGGGCGACGGTGTGCACGACCGACGTGCGTTGCGTCCGTACGGAGGACGCGGCCTGGACGGTGCGGTCCCGGAGCTGGTTGATCGCATTGGCCGCGGTGCTGCGCGAGGAGTTCTGCCATGCGGAGCTGTCCGAGCTGGAGAATCCCGCTGCGACCCCCAGCAGGCCGCCGACTCCTTCGGTGATCATCCCGCCAATGCCGCCTCCGCCGGCGACGGCGCCGACGGAGGAACGGGACCCGCCCCGCGTGGACTCGCTCAGCGTCCCACTGACGATCTCGTTGATGTCGCGGTCCCGGGTGAGGCTCGCCTCCACGCTGTCCCGGGACTCACGGAACTCCTCCCGCGAGGTCGTCTCTCGCCGTTCCCAGTCGACGACGGAGATCTGCTTCTTCTGGCCGGGCGCCAGAGGCAGGCTGTAGAGGAGGTTGCCCATGGAGTAGCCGTCGGCGACCCACTCCTGCTTGAAGCGCAGGATGTGCCCGTGGGCGATGGTGCTCGCCTGGTAGACGGTGGGGTCGTCGTCCCAGTCCACCGGGTGGCCGCCGTCGAGCTGTTGCCGGCCGGGGGGCTTGGCCACCGCCGAGCCGAGGAAGCGCTGCAGGTCACCGTGGCGGGTGAGCTGGGCAGCCGCGTACACCGCCTTCAACGGGGACGAACCCGGGTCGCGGGCCAGCGCCTTGAGTGCGGCCGCGTCGATCAGCCCGGTGAGCTTCGGGACGGCGGCGTCGCTCGTTTCGGCCGCGCCGACGCCGACGCCGGCGGGGTCCTCGCGCCGTACGTCAGCGATCGGTAGACCCGACGCCCTCGCGGCCGCACTCGGCGCGGCGATGCGAAACGCTGCGCGGGACTCGGCCAGTTCCGCCTCAAGATAGGGGGTGATCAGGGACAGCGGGACCTTGGACGGCTCGTCCAGGGTGAGCCCCTTGATCTCCGGTTCCGTCGTACGGACCAGGTAGGTGAAGCCGTACTCCTCAAGCGTGCGGTCGGGCTTCGTGAAGTCCATGCAGCGGCCCATGCCGACGTCGCTCGAGAACGTGCCGTCCGCCCGGGCCAGGTCGGTGGCGTCGGGCGCGCGGGGCGCGGTGCCCGGGGCATGGCAGGCGCAATCGTCCCCCTCGGCGGGTTCGGGTACGTCCACGACGAGGACGGCGGTCTCCGGGAAGACGCCCCGGTCCTCCAGATGTACCGGAACGGTGACCTCATCCTCCAGCCCGACGGTGGCGTGGGCCGAGCTGAACGCCCCTACTGGATACGGTCCGGTGAAATGTCCCTGAGCGTCGGTCGTGGACACCGTGAGGGCGCGGAAGTCCTCCGGCTGGGGGTCGGCCTTCTGCGCGCCCCAGAGCACCACCTGCAGGGCGGCGGCCTGCCGCCGCCCTGCCGAGTCGATCACACGGCCGCGCACCCGGGTCGGTCTGCCGGCCGCGGGGTCGTCGTTGGGCAGCGTCGTGCCGGGGACGCGCGGTTCGACCGTCAGGGTGATCTTCTGGGGAAGGCTCGTACCGGCGAGGCTGTCGCTCCTGAGCAGTTCGCCGTCGGGCGCGGATGCCTTCAGAGTGATCGGGCCCACGATGGTGGCGCGTGACGGGAGGGAGAGGGTGGTGACCCCTTCTGCGTCGGTCGGTCCCGATACGGCGAAGGGGATGTCGCCGATCGCCTCCTGTCCTGCGGTGCACACACCCGTGATCGTGGCCGAGTGTCCGGTGAAGTCGCCGCCCCCGCTGCCTTCGGCACGGACGAGTTTCACCTCGACCCGCTCGGAGGCGGGTGGCCGTCCGAGTGGTGCCCCGACCGTCACGAGCCACCGCAGTTTCCCCAGAAGGCGCTCGCCGATGCCCTCGACCTGGAGCAGGCCCTCGACTGATTCGAACGGTCCGTGGGCGTCGCGGAAGGCGACGATGTTCTCGGCGATCGTCTCCCCGAACGCGGGGATCTTCGCGAGCTCTTCCGTGGTGGACATGTTGATGTCGACGAGCTCAGCCATGACGCTTCCCGGTGAGGTGACGTGCGGTGAGGTGAGGTGCGCCACGAGGCGGACACCTTCGCGTACGACGGCCGACGACCATCACTGGCATGCAAACAGACACGGCGCGAGTGCGCGAGCCGGAAGGCGCCTTCCGCGGGGGACGGCCTACAGCGATTCAGGGGGTGAACAGCTCGCTCGTCCGCGTCAGGCGGTGGTGGCCTCCCGGCGGCACGGACGGGCCCGTGCGGACCGCTCCGGCCGTGACCAGGATCCGGCCGTCGGCCAGGGGCACCGCGGCGAACTCGGCGCGGCCCACCGCCATTCCGGGCGCGGCTGACCAGCTCCGGGACAGCGGGTCGTAGCGTACGGCGCTGCTCAGGCCCGCGTCGTACAGGGGGTCCGTGGTGCCGCCGACCACCAGGACCTCGCCCGAGGGCAGCGGGACCGCCCGGTGCAGCAGGCGTCCCCAGGGCATGTCCGGCTCGCGGGTCCAGGTGCCCGGGCCCGGGTGGTAGCGCTCTGCGGTGGCCAGGCTGTACGGGTCCAGGCGCCCATCGGGGCCGACGGCTCCGCCGGGGCCTCCGCCGGTGGCCAGGACGGACCCGTCCCGCAGCGGCGTCAGCCGGTGGGCGGAGCGGGGCACGGCGAAACCGGCCGTGGGGGCCCAGGTGCCCGTCGCGGGGTCGTAGCGCTCGCAGTGCGCGAGAGCGGCCCCCGGGGACACGTCCCGGCTGGTCGCGGCCCAGCCGCCGGCCACCAGGACGCTGCCGTCCACCAGGGCCACGGCGGGGTGGTACGCCCTGGCGTCGGCGAGGTCACCCGTCGCGGTCCACCGTCCGCCGCCCGCCGGGTCGAACACCTCGGCCGAGGTCAGCGAGCGCTCCGAGTCCCTCGAACGGCGGTCGCTGCCGCCCGCCACGAGGACCCGGCCGTCCGCGAGCAGCGTCGCGGAGTGCCCGCAACGGGGCTGCCCCATGGGCGCGGTGTCCGACCAACTCCCGGCCACCGGGTCGTACACCTCGGCCGTGGCCAGCGCACTCACGGGGAAGGGCAGCAGGCCGGTGTAGCCGCCGGTCACCAGGACCCGGCCGTCGGCGAGGACCGTGGTCGTGTGAGTCCGCCGGGGCGTGCGCAGCGGCGCCGTCGGCGACCAGGTCCCGGTGGCCGGCGTGAACAGGGCCGCCTCGGCCGTGGCGGTCAGGCGTGCGTCCGCCCCGCCCGCGAGGAGGACCCGGCCGTCGGCGAGCAGGACCGCTCCGCCCGCCGTCTCGGCCACGTCCCGCTCCCAGGGCAGGTCTCCGGCGGGCGCCCAGTGTCCCGTGCTCATGGCGTCAACACCTCCGTACTCATGGCGTGAACACCTCCGCCTCCCGCGCGGCGACATCGGCGGCGAACCCCGGTGCCGCGACTCCCGTGCGGGAGACCCCGCCCGCCGCGAGGACCCGGCCGTCGGCGAGCGGGGTCGCGCCGAAGGCCCAGCGCCCGGTGCGCAGTGGCCCGGCCGGGGACCACGCGCGGGTGGCCGGGTCGAAGCGGAGCGCGCTCGGGAAGCCCGCGTCCAGCGCCGCCGGGTCCACTCCGCCGATGACGAGGACCTCGCCCGAGGGCAGCGGCAGCGCCCTGGGGTAGCAGCGGCTCCACGGCAGCGGCGGCTCGTCGCGCCAGCCTCCGGTCGTCGGGTCGTAGCATTCCACGCCGGTCGGGCCGTACGGGTCGAAGCGGGCGTCGTCGGAGCCCGAACGGCCGCCGCCCAGGGCGAGGACGGTGCCGTCGGGCAGCGGGACGGCCTGGTGGCCGAACCGGGCGTCGCGCAGCGCTCCGGTCGCGCTCCAGGCGCCGGTCTGCGGGTCATAGGTCTCGCAGAGGGCGAGTGCGGTCACCGCGGTGCGCCCGGTGGCCGCCAGGCCGCCGACCGCGAGGAGGCGTCCGTCCGGCAGCGGCGCCGCGATGTGGTGCCAGCGGGCGTCGGCCATGTCCCCGGCGGGTGACCACGTCCGGGTGCCGGGGTCGAAGAGCTCGGCGGTGGTCAGGGTCGCGGTGGTCCGGGCGTCGCGGGGGCGGTTGCCGCCGGCCACGAGCACCCGGCCGTCCGTCAGCAGGGTCGCCGAATGCCCGTACCGGGCGCCGGACATGGGTTCGGCCGCCGTCCAGGTCCCGGTCCCCGGGTCGTAGAGTTCGCTGCTCGCGAGGGTGTGCGGCGGGAAGGCCTGGGGGCCGGTGATGCCGCCCGCGGCCAGGACCCGGCCGTCGCGGAGCACCGTCAGCGAGTGCATGCGGCGCGCCTCGCGCAGGGCGCCCGTCTCCGTCCACGCGCCCCGGGCCGGGTCGTGGAGCGCGGCGGCGGAAAGTGCGAGGAGCAGGGCTCCGGCGCCGCCCGCGGCCAGGGCCCGTCCGTCGTGGAGGGTGACGGGACCCTCGTACTGGCCGTGCCAGTAGACCAGCGGGACCGGAAGGGTCCCGGCCGGGTCCCAGTGGCCCGACACCGCCTTCCGGGGCGGCGGCCGGTCACCTCCGTCCGTCACGACCAGGCGCACCCTCGTCCCCCTCCTGTCGCTCTTCTCCCCGGACCGCCGCCGGGTTCGCGGGCGTGTAGATCTCGGTCGTGACGGTGACCTCGTCCTCTCCTGGGACCGGGGCCGCGGGTCCGGAACGGGTGAGTCCCCCGATGGCGAGGACCCGGCCGTCCGCGAGGGCGACCGCGGCCGGCGCCCAACGGCCCTCCACCATGGCGAACTCCGTCGACCAGGTGCGCGCGGCCGGGTCGTAGAGCAGGGCGTTCTGGTAGCCGATGGCGAGCGAGACGTCGTCCGTGCCCCCGAGCACGAGCACCTCGCCCGATCGCAGCAGGACCGCCCGGTGGTGACTGCGGCCCCACGGCATGTCCGCGTCCGGGCTCCAGGTGTCGGGGCCGGGGTCGAAGCGCTCCGTGAGCCACTGGCTGTACGGGTCGAACGCCCAGTCGTCGGGACGGAACCCGCGCATGTCTCCGCCGGTCACCAGCACGCCGCCGTCGGACAGCAGGGTCGCCTGGTGGCCCTTTCGGGAGCTGGCCAGGGTGCCGGCCGGCGTCCAGACCCCGGCGGCGGAGTCGTACGTCTCGCAGTACCCGAGCGCCCCGTAGTGGCCCCGGCCGACCGAGAGGACGCCGCCGGCCACCAGCACGCGGCCGTCGTGGAGCCGCACCGCCGGATGGCCGAAGCGCGCGTCGGTCATGGGGCGGGCCGGCGTCCACTGACCGGTGACCGGGTCGTACAGCTCGGCCGTCCGCAGCGTGTACGGGGAGGGCCCGGGGCGCGCCGTGGCACCGCCCGCCACCAGGACCCGGCCGTCCGGGAGTCCGGTGGCCGAGTGGGAGAAGCGGGCCTGGCGCAGTCCGCCGGTGGGGGTCCATCGGCCGGTGGCGGGGTCGTGGACCTCGGCGGTGGCGAGGCCCTCGGCCGGGCCGTCGGGGCCGCGGCCGATGCCGCCGACGGCCAGGACCCGGCCGTCGGCGAGCGGGGTCAGGGTGTGCAGCCTGCGCGGCGTCCACATCGGGCCCGTCGTCGACCAGGTGCCGGCGGCGGGGTCGTAGACCGCGGTGGCCTCGGTGGGCGTGCGACGCCCGTCCTCCCCGCCGGCCAGCAGCACCCGGCCGTCGCCGAGGAGTACGGCGGCGTCTGCGGGCTGGCCCCAGAACCCGGCGAAGGGCAGCGGCCCGGTGGCGGCCCAGACACCGGGCGCCCCGGCCGCGTCGGCACCGGCACCCGCGACGCCCGCCGCACCCAGACCCATACCCGCACCCGCACCGTCCGCACCCGCCGCACCCGCCGCACCCGCCGCACCCGCCTCACCCAGGACCACCCCGGCCCCGCGCGGGGCCCGCCCGCGCCCCGGCCGGCGCGTCGGGAGCGTCACCGCTCCACCTCGGCCACGGTGTACCGCACGACGAGCAGCAGATCGACCACCGCCTCGGCGTTGAACCCGGAGCCCTCCCGCAGATCGGCCGCGAGCGCGGCGATGTGCTCGGCCGGAACGGTCAGCTCCCATTCCTCGCCGGTCTCGGTGACCGGGCCGCCCGCCCCGTCGACCGCTCCCCGCGGCTGCCCGCGGAGCGAGGGATCGGCGGCCAGCCGGACCTCGGCGCCGTGTCCGCGCCGGGCAACGAGGGTGCCGGTCAGCGGTTCCCCGTCGCCGTAGCAGTCCACGTAGCGCCGTCGGCCGTCGGGCCGCAGCTCCCCGGACAGGACGAGGACCAGCTCGGGCTGCGAGACCGTGATCCGCTCGTCCCGGAAGGCGTACGGGAAGCGGTCCTTGGCCACCGTGAACCGCAGCGTCGCCGGCTGCCCCGGCTGTGGGGTCAGGAAGCGGCTCCAGCGGTCGCCGAACTCCCGCCTGGCGCTGAACACCCGGTACAGGGAGCTCGATCCGTCCCCGCGCGCCCAGTCCGTGAGCGCCTTGCGCAGCTCGGCCACCGCCCGCTCGGCGAGCGCGCTGCCGCCGTCGCGCGCCGTGTACCGCAGGTGGAGCACCACGTCGCTGATCGACTCGTAGTCGAACTGCCGGAACTCGTCGGGCAGCGACAGGCGCCACTGGCTCAGCGCCCCCGCGCCCTCGAACGGCAGGAACCGCTCGTCGCGCAGGCTGGTCTCGAACAGCCCCGTGTCGTCCTGGCCGGTGCTGGTCACGATGGACTGGCCGGCTCCGGTGCTGTCGCGGAACCGGGTGTCGGAGCGCTGGCGGGCGTACTTCCCGTCGGACAGGCGCGGATCGACCCGTACGGTGCTGTCGAGGAGGGTGGCCGTCAGGTTGACGGAGGTGTACGGGCCCGCCACGCACGGCACGGTCACGGCCAGGCTCTTGATCCGGCGCAGGTAGTGGCCGGGGGTGTCCAGGTCGAACAGCGCTTCCGGCAGGGAGACGTAAGCACTGCCGGTCTCCTTGAGCCTGAGCAGCGCGACCGGGTCGATCTGGGCCAGCGAGATCCGCTTCGTCAGCTCGAACTCCCGGGCGTTGGCCTCGTGGTAGGCGGCGTCGAGCCTGCCCAGGTCCACGCTGAGCCGCTCGCCGGAGAGCAGGCCCTTGTACAGGGTGTCCCAGTAGCCGAACCGGATGTAGTCGGGCTGTTCGACGCCCAGCTCGTGGCGCAACGCCCGCTCGGCGCGCTTGGCCAGGTCGTACGCCAGCTGGTAGGCCTGGAAGTAGCTGGTGGCCAGCCGGCCCGCCATCCAGTCGTAGAGTTCCTCGCTCGTGTACTTCTCGTACAGGAACGCGTCCGCCTCGCGGGCGTTGGCCAGCTGGAGGTCGTGGTTCTCCAGCTCCGTCCGCGCCACCTTCAGCCGGATCTCCGCCGCGAGGATCTGCCGGTCGAACTGCTGCTGTTCTACGCGGCCCTGGCCCGCCTGGAAGTCCCAGTCGTCCTGGCGCCGGTCGTAGCCGGCCATGGTGGCGGCCAGTGCCCCCGCGCCGTTGAGGGTGGTGGCCACCTTCTCCAGCGATCCGGAGAGCCCGTGCAGGGCCTGGCTGAGGTTCTGACCGCCGAAGGTGACGCCCATGGTGGTGGGTGTGCCGGTCTTGACGTCGGGGATCAGGCCCATGGCACTGGCGGTCATGTCCACGCCCGCGGCGACCGCCTGGTGGAAGAGGGCCCCGGCCGAGAGCACGGTGTGGGCGATCTCGCCGAGGTTCATGTACTCGCGGGTGGAGTAGTACTGGACCTTCCCGTCGGCGGCCTCCTGCTGCTTGCGTACCGCCAGGAGGTTCGCGTCGGCCTCCAGGACCTGTTGTTCGCGGACGGTGCGTGCCGCCTTGAGGACCGCCGTCTCGTGGCGGGAGCGGAGCCGGGCGAGCGCCTCGGCGTCGCGCTTCTCCAGTGCGGCGAGCAGGGCCGCCCCGAACGCCTTGACCTCGCCGGTGAGTTCCTTCGCCTTGGCAGCCATCGTGGCGAAGCGGTACGGGGGCACGGGCGCGCTGATGTCGTCCAGGACGCTCTCGATGCTGAGCCCGGCGGCCGCGGCCCGCGCGAGGAGCGCGGGGTCGATGACGGCGCCGAACAGGGCGGCGCGCCGCTCGACACCGGAGATGTTCTGTCCGGCGCGGATCTTGGCCAGCCGGTCGGCCACGGTGTCCCAGTAGCCGAGGAGCTTGTCGTTGCGCGGGACGACGAAGTAGTCGAGCCAGTTCAGGCCGAGTCCGGGCGCGATCTGCGGGGTGGCGTGCGCCGGCTCGGTCCGCGCGGGTCCGGCCGGCACCAGGTGCTCGGCCCGGACGACGGCGGAGGCGAGCCCCCGCGAGCCCTGGACGACCTGACGGTAGTTCTTCGGCTCGGGCACGGTCCTGCCGGTCACCTCGTCGGGCCGCCGGCCGAGCAGCTGGGAGGCGAGGACGTACAGCTGG
Organism: Streptomyces sp. NPDC059443; assembly: GCF_042750105.1. Taxonomy (NCBI): domain Bacteria; kingdom Bacillati; phylum Actinomycetota; class Actinomycetes; order Kitasatosporales; family Streptomycetaceae; genus Streptomyces; species Streptomyces sp. NPDC059443. The sequence continues at coordinate 38,244 of NZ_JBHYVM010000002.1, forward strand.
GTGGCCTGGTTGACGGCCTCCATGGTGTCCTGCCGGAACAGCTGGTCGCCCCAGGCGATCAGGTTGTCGAGGTACTTCATGACCACCGCCTTCTGGTAGGCGGTGGTGCGCAGCCGGGCGACCACGTCCGGCTGGAAGGGATGGTGCAGCCAGTCGAAGACCTCTGCGCTGTCGTACCAGCCGCCCTCGGCGAGCCGCCGCAGGACCGCCTCGATGCGTTCCTTGGTGTAGTCCTCGGTGAGGTAGAAGGGCTGGGTCCGCCAGTAGCGCTGCGGTGCCGGCAGTTCGCTGCGGTCGGTGGGGTCGAAGATGCGGTGCAGCCACTGCTGGGCCTGCGCGAAACGCTGGTTGGTGGTGAGCCGGTTGGCGCCCAGGAGCGGGGCGTGGAAGAACAGCTCCCAGTTGTAGTCGGCGTAGGCCCCGGACCGGTCGAAGTCGACGGTCTCCTTGGGGAGGTCCCCGAGGACCACGTCCATGTTGGGGTCGTACCAGGTCTTGAAGTCGAAGGGCACGCCGTACTTGTCGGGGTCGAGCTGGAGGTCGCGGTCGTACAGCCCGTCCATGCCGCTCTGGGCCAGGTGGGAGGCGAAGGTCTGCGTGAACGGGTGGTAGGCGGGGACGATCTGCACCTGCGAGGTGCGGGAGTCCTGCGGTACGAGCAGGAAGGCCCGCTTGTCGTCCGTGAACGTCTGGTAGAAGTCCGTGCCGCCGGTGGAGCCTGTGTGCGAGCAGAGCAGCCGGAACAGCTCGCTGCCCGGGGAGTGGTTCAGCAGCAGGGCCGGCGGATTTCGCCAGGGGCCCCGGACATCGAACATGTAGAAGGGATATCCCCCTTCCCCGAGCACCTGTACGTACTCGTTGTAGTGCGCGCGGGTGTGCGCGGGCGCGGCGAGGGGCCCGTCTTCCGGCGCACCGGCCCATTCCAGGAAGGTACCGAAACTCATGCCCCCCAGGCGCGGGGTCAGCTCGTAGTCCCCGGTGAGGAAGTAGCGGCCCCCGGTGACCAGGTTGGCGAAGCAGTACGTCATCGTGAGGTCGCCCGTGGTCCACGGCTGCGTCGGCGCGAGCGTGTACAGCTCCGGACTGAGCACTCCCTCGACCGGGTACAGGTCGCTGTTCCGGGCGTACAGGATGTCCTTGGCCACCGTCTTGTGCTGCCACTTGCCGCCCGCGTACTGGCTCCAGTTGAGCTTGAACTCACCGTGCTTGTGGGGTTCCTCCAGCGCGTGGTCCGGCAGCGGCATCTTCAGTTGCTGGGGCTCCGAGACCAGTCCGTACGTGGACCAGAACAGGAACAGCCGGTCGTTCCAGATCACCGGCACCACCGGGTCCCCGTCGACGTCCAGCTCGATCCGCTCCCACGGGGTCCAGTAACGGCCGTCGACCCGCTTGCGGTAGTAGTGCTCGCGGGGCGTGGCCTCGCTGCGGCCCACCAGATGGAGGTCCCCGGCTCCCGCCTTGCTCTCGTGGCAGAGACCGGCGGGCTGCAGCCGGGCCACCTTGTCCAGGCTCTCCACGTATCCCTTGACGGCGTCCTCGATGGAGTCGGAGGTCACCTCGCGCTGCATGATCGCGTTCTCGAAATCGCCGAAGAACGGCGTCTTGTCCGCGCGCAGTTCGGGCTCGAAGTAGTTCTCGGGGTACAGGAAGACCTTCTGGTTGGCCTCCCAGAGCCGGTACTGCTTCATCCACTCCCACTGGCCCCACAGGCCGTCGAGGTACCAGGTGTACACGTGCTCCAGGTTGAGCTGGATCCGCTGGACGAACAGCTGCACCGTGTAGATGGCCTGGGCGAGCCGGGTGGTGAGCTGGGTGGGGCCCATCTCCACGTCGAGCAGGAAGTGGTCGTGCAGATCGTCGGCGTCCTGCCAGAGGGGCGCGCCCGCGCCGTCCCGCAGCGGGTTGGCGACCAGGTACGACACGAGCCCCGCCCGCTGCCGTTCCCGCAGCGCGTCCCGCAGCGGGGTGGCGGCGGCCGTCCAGTCGCGGGGCGAGTGCCGGGACTTGGCCGTCAGCCAGGCGGCCTCCGCCGCTTCGGCAGTGAGTTCGGGACGCTGCCACGGCTGCGCCCGCTCCGCCGCGACCCCGAGGCGGCGCAGCAGTGCGATGCCGGCGTGTACGGCGCCCAGCGCGGCCACGCCTCCGTACTGGGCCGCCGTGGTGAAGCCGTGGTCGCGGGCGACGACCGTGATGTCGGCGGCGTTCCACCCGGTGCGGCGGGCCAGTTCGGCGGCCGCCTCGCGTTCCTGGGCTCCGGGGGTGCGGGCCACGTCGAAGACGGCGCGCAGGGTGGGGACGCCACCGGGGATCGCGGACCGCAGCCTGCCCAGTTCGAGCAGGATCCGCAGGGGGGCGACCGGGGCGGCGGGCACGGGTGCGAGGGGCAGCGTGTTCAGGTCGAGCCAGCCGCCCTGGGCCGCGTACCCGAAGACGTACGGGATCTCCTCGGCGCTCGCGCGCATCCGGACGAGCACCAGCGTCACCCGGTGCAGGAAGGCCAGTGTGCGGAACTGCCGGTCGAAGGCCGTGCGGGTCACCGAGACCCCGGGGTCGCTGTCGGTGAACTCCGGTGCCAGGAACTCCTGGAGGACCGGTGACCCGCCGGCGGGTCGCAGCCAGGTGCGCAGCAGGGCGTCGGCGCTCGCCGTGTCCAGGCCGGTGGCCTGGCCGAGCTGCTGGACGACGGCCGTCTCGCTCAGGGTGCGTCGCAGGTAGGGGGCGAGCCGTTCCAGGACGAAGTGGAAGCGGTCCGCCGGGGTGACGTCCGAGCCGTCGAAGAGGGTGTCGCCATCGCCGGCGTCAAGGAACCCGTTGCCGTCCGCGGGCGATACCTGCTGCGCGGCCTTGAGGCCGGCGACCGCCCGGAGGATCTCCGAGGGGGTGCCGGTGGGGGTCAGGAGCGCGGCCTCCGTCTCGGTGAGGTAGCCGCGGCAGCGCAGGGCGCGCAGGCTCGGGTCGTGGAAGACCTTGGCCGTGAGCGTCGGGGGGATGCGGTATCCGGCGGGCAGGGCGTCCAGGGGCGCCGCGAAGACGGGGATGCGCAGGAGCTTCATGCGGTCGCGGACGAAGGCGCGCGGCGCGTCGTGGAGGATCCCGACCGCCGTCCGGAAGGCGCCGTCGCCGCTCAGCGCGTTGACGCGGTCGAGCTGCGCACGTGTCATCGGTCCGCCGAAGGTGAGCAGGCCGTCCTCCGGGCGCTCGGCCGGTTCGTGACGCAGGGGCAGATCGGGGGGCAGGACCAGGCCGGCGGGCAGCGCCGGCAGGGGTGCGGTGTAGGTGACGGTGCCCAGCAGGGTGGCGACGGCCCGCTGGGTGAGGTCGGTGTCCCAGCCGAGCAGGGCGAGGTTCTTGCGGGTGAGTTCGCCCTTGTCGTCGGTGGTGCGGGCGGTCTGCTGGTGGATCGTCTGGACGGCGGCGCGCAGGGTGGTGAGGGTGGCGGCCAGCGCTTCGTCCCGGGGCACCGGGCTCTGCCCGCCGGGTCCCGGGGGCGTCCCGAGGAGCACGGCGTCGAGGTCGGCGACGGTGAATCCGGCCTCGGCGAGCAGCTCGGCCAGGTCGAGGAACTCCTCGGTCCGTGCGATGCCCGGGTCGATGGGCTGGGCCGGTGCGGCGGCCGCGTCCGGGCCTCGGTCGTCGAAGAGCAGGGGTGCGCCGCCGCCGAGTTCGCTCTCGCCGGGGGTGTACGAGGGCCGGGCGGACAGCCGGACCGGCGCGCCGCCGGCCAGTTCCCTCTCGCCGGCCGCGCCCTGGTCCCGGGCCGTCGTGGGGGTGGTGGTCCAGAGGAACGGCGGGCAGTAGCGGGCGAGCCGCAGGGTGTCGGGCACGCTCAGCGAGACGGCCCGGGCGAGGGTCACCCAGGCGACGAGCTTGGTGAGCGCGAGGAGGTCGAGCCGGTCGCCGATGACGGCGTCCGGGCCGGTGGTGAGGGCGGCGAGTTCGTCGTCGGTGACGCGCAGGACGGCCGGCAGGGCGGCCGTGACGGCGGGCCGGCCGGTGAGGGGACCGACCTCCTGGAGTTCCGTACGGTCCGGGGTGAGCCGGAAGGGGTGCGCCGCGCCGGGCGGGACGGTGACCACGGCCGGGTCGAGGAACAGCCGGTCGTACAGCGGCGGCCGGGCGGCGCCGGGGAACGGGTGGGTGTCGAGCGGCTGGGAGAAGGCGAGGACCTGGTCGGCGTCGAGGCCCAGGCGGGCCGCGAGTCCCCGGGCGGCGGCGATGCAGCGCAGGGCGGCGGTGTCCAGGCGTCCGCCGGAGCCGCTCCCCGCGATGAGCCGGTCGGTGTCCTCGTCGGAGAGACCGAGCGCGCGGCGCAGCCGGACGAAGCGGTGGAACCGGTCGAGGAAGGCGGGGTCGGCGCCGCTCAGGGTCATCCGGGTGGTGTCGTAGGGGAACTTGGGGTCGCTCTGGATCGTGACGGCGCCGCCCGGGTTCACGAACCGGGTCCGCAGGGCGAGGTCGAGCTCCGCGTAGCGCAGGTGCCCGGTGTCCAGGAGGGTGCGTACCCCGGTCATCTGGCCGGCCAGGTCGGCGGGGGTGGTCTCGGCGGGCCGCCCGTAGAACTCGGCGGGGGTACGGGCCGGGGTGAGCGGCTCCCCCGCGATGATCCGGTGCTGCCCCCGGCTGAGGCCGAGCCGTTCGGCGGTGCGGGTGGCGGCGGCCTCCTCGGGGCTCGCGCCGGGCACGCCGAGGGTGGTCAGGAGCAGGTCCCTGGTCACGCCGAGGTGGCCGAGGCAGGTTCCCGTCTGGGCGTGCCAGAGGTCGAAGGGCTGGTCCCAGGGGTAGACCGCGGTGCGCAGCTTCTCGTACGCGCCGGGGTTGACGTGCTGGGGGCGGACCCGGAGCTCGGCGGCGTCGCCCGTGGTCTGGCGCTGGGCCTCGGGGACGGCGCTGTCGGGCGCCACGGCCGATTCGAGGAGTTCGTTGACCAGATCGACGTAGGGCAGGGCGAGTTCGGTGTTGTCCTTGCCCAGGTGGAGCTCCCACAGGTCACGGCGGCGGGCGAAGAGGACGTCGGCGACGGACCCGTCACCGGAGGTGGTGGGGGGCGGGGTGCCGGTGTGCTGCCCGAGGCGGCGCAGGAAGTACAGGAGGTCCACCAGATAGGCGGGCTGGCCGTAGAAGGACTGCCATTCCTCGGCCGCCGGATAGTCGGCCGAGCCGAACAGCTCCTCCCAGTCGGGGATGCACGGGTCCCCGTCGACACGGGCGGGCAGCCAGGGGACGTCGAAGTGTCCGGCGGTCCGCAGGTCGGCGACGAGGTTGACGGCGGTGGCGTGGATCCGGACGGCCCGTTCGTGGAGGGCGTGCGCCTCCTCCTCATCGACCTGGCCGGCCATTCGGCGGGCGAAGCCGGTCCGGTCGATGCGGGCGATGTCCTGGGCCGAGTCGAAGCCGCTGTCGCGCAGCGCCCGCATGGTCTCGAAGCGCGGGGCGACCTTGAACACGCGCTGTACGGTGCCCAGTTCGTGGAGGGCCGCGGCGTCCGGGACGGTCGCGCTGTTGACCGGGGTGCCGAGGATGTCGAAGTCGGGGTTGGCGGCGAGGAAACGGGCGGCCGGGGTGTCCCGGTGTTCGGGCAGGGCGGCCAGCTTGTGCGCCACGTAGGCCGTGGGGTGGGCGGCGGCGACGGCGGCGCGGACGGATTCGGCGTACGCCGTGGCCTCGTGTCCGGGCGGCGGGCCGCCGGCCCGGGCCACCAGCTCGGGCCAGTGCTCGTCGAGCGTGACCAGGTCGCGGAGTTCGGCGAGCTCGCCGGAGTCGAAGCGGTCGAGGACCACGGCGACCAGCTCGGGGTGTTCGGCGGTGGCCGTGGTCGCGGCCAGGCCGAGGGCGAGCCGCAGGCGGTCGGCGTGGGGGCCGGTCTCCGGTCCGGCTACGGCTTCGGTGTGCCAGGTGTCGTCGTCGGCGCGGTCGAGGTACGCGCCGTAGAGGCGTTCGCGGGCCGCGGGGTCGGGGACGGCGAGGGTGAAGATCCGAGCCAGGGGTGTCGTGTCGGCCGGGCCGGCGGACGGGTCCGCGGCGGCGAGTTGGTGCGAGCGCAGCGCGGTGAGGAACGTGTCCGTGTGCGCGGAGAGGTCCTGGTGGAACGCCGCCCGGCGCGCGCCGCGCGGTCGGGCTGAACCGTCGCGCACGCGGGCACGCTGCCCGTCGGTGTGATGCCCGTAGGCATGGTGTCCGTCGGCGGGCGGGGCGAGGGCTCGTCGGACGTCCTGCGCCCGTAGCTGCGCGAGGGTGCCCAGATCGTCCGGGTGGCCGTATCGCAGCAGGGCGTGGAAGACCTCGGCGGGCTGGCCGGTGGCCGCCGCGTGCCGGGCCGCGGCCACGACGTGCGCGATCCGGTCCCGCTCCTGTCCGGTGGCGCGGGCCAGGAAGCCGACGTCCTCGGTGGTCAGTCGCGCCGGGTCGCCGCCATCAAGCAGCGGCCTGAGATCGGCGAGCAGCCGCTCGTACTCGCTGCGCCGGTCCGCCGGAAGGGTGAGGTCGAGCGGGGTGTCGGGCCGTCCGTCGAGCGCCCGGACCGCCCGGGCGGAGGTGCCGTCGAGGCTCACCTCGACCAGCAGGTCCACCGGACCGGCGGGCCTCGTGAACTCCACGAGGTAGCCGCCGTCGATGTCGGTGAGGGTCGCGCCCAGCGGTTCGGTGGTGCGCAGTCGGCGGGCGCTGACGGCTACGGTCGCCCCGGCGCCGGACGCGCCGTCGGCGCGCAGGACGCGCCCGCGCAGTCGGCGGCGGGTATCGGCGGGGCCGGGCGCGGGGGCGGGCACGGGGGCGGCGGGGCCCGGGAACTCGCTGGTCATTTCCTCACCATCCGAAGAACTTGTTGACGTCGATCACGTGTTGGCGGAAGCCCTCGGACTTGGCCAGGAGCGGTACGCCGACGTGGTCGACGAGCTTGCCGACCAAGTAGTCGGCGACGGTCACGGAGGTACCTACGAACCCCGGCGCGGCACTGATCAAGTTGACGCCGGCATGTGTGTAGTCGCCCTTCTTCAGGTCCCCGTAGGCGCCGGTGAGTGCGATCGCAGCGCCGAAGAGCGGGGTGAGGCGGACCGCGCCCTTGACGTTCTTGGCCAGGGAGGCGGCCTCCGGGGCGACTTTCGCGGCGGTCGCGGCGGTTTTCGCGGCGACCGCCGCACCGGTCCTCGCCGCCCCCTTGAACCAGCCGGCGGCCGTCGCGCGGAACGCCTTGGCCGCCGCGGCCGCCTTGGCCGCGGGCTGACCCCGCTGGCCGAGTTTGACCGCCCCGCGCCCGGCACCGTACAGCCCGTCCTTGCCGGCCGCCCGCGCCGCCGCGTCCACGGGGTTGGCCACTCCTCGGGCCGCTGCTTTCCGCCCCTCTTCGAGGATGTTGTGGGTCGTGCCGGCGGTGGCCTCTTGACCTCGCGCCAGCGCCAGGTTGGTCGTGTCCAGGGCTTTGGACGGAGCGCTCGCGAGCTTGTCGAACACGTGGTGGATGGGAGTGCCCTTCGCCAGCCCGGTCACGTGACGAAAGCGCCTTCCGACCGCCGAGAAGGTCTCCCTGGCGTGGTTGATCGCCGTGCCCACGGCCCTGTTGGAGCCCGGACCGCCGCGCCTCTCCGTCAGCCACTCCACCTCGTCCCGGAAGCGCTGGAGGTTCGTCTTGAGGTCCTTGCCCCCGTACCGGTCGGAGAGCACGTGCTGGGCGGCGTCCTCCCAGGCCTTCGCCACCTTCCCGCCGAGCAGCCCCTCGTGGGTGACGGCCGGGAGCGTCGACTCCAGGCCGTCGGGGTCGTGCAGGGTGACCGGGTTGCCGCGGGCGTAGGCGTACAGGTTGGGCCCGTCGGCGGCCGGGCCGGCCGGGTCGGGGCTCGTCCAGCGCCCGAGCCAGGGGGCGTAGAAGCGGGCTCCGTGGTGGCTGAAGCCGGTCTCGGCGTCGGTCTCCCGGCCGGTGAAGCGGTAGCGCTTGAGGCTGGTACGGGCGGCGCCGGCCGCCGACCGGAAGGAGGTGGTGCCGTACGGGTGGTACTCCTCGTAGGACAACAGCCGTCCGTCCTGGTCGAGTTCGACGGTCGCGCTGCCCAGCAGGTCGGTCAGCTGGTACCGCAGGAGCGTGCCGTCGGGGGTGTCTCCGCCGGTGGTGGTCTCGGCGAGGGCGATCCGGCCGTGCTCGTCCTCGGCGTGCACGGTGGTGCGGGTCAGGGTCCCGGTGGCGGCGCCCTTCCTGACGTACCGCTCCCAGGAGCCGCAGTAGATCCGGGTCTCGGTCAGCCCGCCGTTCCCCACGGTGGCCCGGACCCGCTGCCCGTGTTCGTCGTACTGGTAGTGGGCGGCGCCTCCGCCGCCGAGCTCGGCGCGTACGAGCCGGTCGTCGGCGTCCCAGACGAGGGCGGACAGGTGGGGCATCGAGGTGACGCAGCCCTCCTCGTCGTAGGTGTAGCGGGCGGAGTGGGTGCCCGCAGGATCGCCGGGGAGGCTGGAGCCGAGGAGCCGGTCGGAGTCGGCGGCGATCTCGTGCCGGCGGGTCCAGCTGCCGTCCGGTCCGGCGGTGTGGGTGAGGGCGAGCAGGTTGCCGCCCGGGTCGTAGGCGTAGGACTCGGCGTAGCGCCGCATCGCCGTGGCGTCGTTGGCGTGGGGCAGCGGGTGCACCTGCGGTCCCCCGGGTCCCGGCATGCCGGGGGCGGTCTGTCCGATGTGTTCCCGGCCGGTGGCGCCGGTCAGCCGGTACGCCGCGTCGTAGGCGTAGTCGCGGGTGGCGGGGACCACGGCGTTGGCGAAGAACAGCGTGTCCTGGGCCCGGTCGGCGGTGGCCGTGACGTTCCCCACCGGGTCGTAGGTGTACTCCAGGGACTGGAGCAGTTCGCCGTTGCCGGCCCGGCTGGTCACCGTGGACAGCCGGAAGGTGTCCGGCTCGTAGGTGCTGAGCGTGGTGGTGCCGCAGCCCCGTTCGAGCAGGGTGCGGCGGCCGTGCTCGTCGTAGTCGATGTCGCGGACCAGGAAGCGGCGCTCCTCGCCGGGGACTTCCAGCTCCAGCGTCTCGGGGAGTCCGGCCTCGTTGTACGAGGTCCACAGCCGGCTGCCGTCGGGCCGGGTGATCTCCGTCGGCCGGTCCAGCGCGTCGTACGCGGTGCGGGTGCGGAGCTCCTCGTCCTCCAGGAGTCCGGCGGCAGCCCGGAGCGCGCGCTCCGGGTCGGTCTCGTCCGCGAGGGGCGACCAGTCCGGTTCTCCGCGGGGGTCCAGGGCGAACCGGCGTACGGTCTCCAGGGTGTTGCCCTTGAAGTCGACTTCGGCGGTGCGGGTGGCGCCCGCTCCGTCGAGGACCAGGCACGCCCTGCCGCGGAGGTTGGCCTCCGCGGGCCGGGTGAGGGACTCGCCGTAGAACCAGCGGGTGCGCAGCCGCTCGGTGCCGCCCGGTTCGGTGGCGTAGGCGTGGGTGGGGCGGCCGGGCCCGTCGTGGCGGTGCCGGAAGGACGTGCCCCTGCCGTCCCAGGCGCGGGCCGGGCGGCCGGCCGCGTCGAGCAGGGTCCATCGCTCGCCGACGCCCGCGGTGCGTACGTGGGCGGGGCGGCCGAGCATGTCGAAGTGCTGCTCCCGGACGCGGATGCCGCGGGGGTCGAGCACGGCCGTCTCGTTGCCCTGGGCGTCGAGTTCGACGGTGGTGACCAGTTCCCGGCCGCCGCCGAGGTCGACGACGGTGACGCGGGGGCGGCCGAGCGCGTCGAGCCGGACGCGGGTGGGGGTGTCGGCGTGGGCGTCGGTCAGGACGGCGGCCCGGTGCCGGGGATCGCTGTCGGGGAGGGCGAGGCGTTCGCGCTGCCAGCGGCTGCCGCGCACGGTGTCGTTGCGGTCCCAGTCCGTGTGCTCCCAGGCTCCGGTCACCACCCGGCTCCCGGTGCCGTCGGGGTACTCGGTCCGCTCCGGCCTGCCCAGGGGGTCGTAGTGCAGGACCGGTGTCACCCCCCGCTCGACCATCTCGGGTTCGGTGTCGTAGCCGGGGTCGGGGGAAAAGTAGGGTTCGTACTTCTTGACCGGGTTGCCCCGGGCGTCGTAGACGGTGCGGCCGGTGCCGACCCAGCGGGGCTGCCCGGACACCGCTTCGGCCCGTGCCTTGACCAGCGCGGTGCGGGCGGTGCCGTCGGCGTAGGTCCACGACTCCTGGTACGCGGTGCCGGGGTCCCCGTGGTGTTCCCTGGCCAGCTGCCGGAAGCGGGCGGGGACGGTGTCGAGGGCGTAGGAGAGCCGGGTGGTCGGGTCGTCCCCGCGGGCCGGTTCCGGCCCGGACAGGTCCAGGTGGTCGCCTTCTCCCCGGTCGGGCTTGCCGAGGACGGCGGTGGCGACCACGAAACCGAGGGGGTCGAAGCGGACCCCGAAGCGGTTGCCGTTGGCGTCGGTGAGCAGCCAGGGGCGGCACACCCGGTAGTTGAGGGCGGCGCGGGTGAGGTTGCCGGCGGGGTCGGTGAGTTCGGTGGTGTGCAGCAGGTAGGGGTCGTATCCGATGGTCCACCGGGCCCCGAAGGGGTCGACCTGGGCGACGGGCAGGTAGCAGCGGTCCGGGTCGTGGATCTGGCGCGGGGCGGGCGCCCACCACAGTCCGTCGCGCCGTACGTAACCGGCCTCGGTCAGGGCCGTGTCGCTGACGCGGTCCCCGTACAGCTCGTGGACCTGGCCGTCGGCGTACGCCTGGCGGTAGCTGGTCCAGGGCAGGGCGCGCAGTCCGGTCCCGCCGGGCGGCAGTTCCTCGGCCAGGTCGTCGGAACAGTACGTGTGGCGGGTGCGGGCGATCAGTCTGCGCTGCGGGTGCGCCCCGGAGAAGGGCTCGTGGAAGGGGACCTCGTCCCGGGCCGCCGCCTTCAGGAGATCCGCGAGGGCACCGGCCGCGAAGAGGCCGGTCCGCGCGGACGGTTCGGCGAGGCCGATCTCGTAGCCGCGCTCCTCGACCGGGGTGCCGATCCGCCAAGGGCCTCCGGCCGTGGTGTCGTGGGCCGGAAGGTGCTCCTCCACGGTCAGCCACAGCCGTTCCTGCTCGGGGCCCGCGGGGACGGCGCGGGGGTAGGCGATCCGGGCCGAGCGGAGCACGGTGCCCCAGTCGTCGAATTCCAGGGTGAGTTCGTGGCTGATCCGCGGGTCGTCGGTCTTGCGCTCCGTGTGCAAGGTGACGGTTTCGCCGGGGACCGCGAGGACCACGCAGTGGGGTCCCGCGCCGTGCGGCTGGAGCACCCGCAGCAGGTGATTGGTCTCGGTGACGGCGTACGGCATGCCGAGGGCGCCGTCGCGGTCCTCGGCGAAGACCTCTTCGCGGAGCGGGTGGCCGCGCAGGGCCCGGGCCGCCTCGCGGGCCTCCTCGGGGGTGAGCCCGGGGGGCAGGGGGGTGTCGGGGAGGAGCGGGCCGGTGTCGGGCAGGTACGGGTCGGGCAGGTGCGGGTCGGGGCGCCAGTACTCGCGGGTGAGGCCGGTCGAGACGCGCTCGTCGGTCCAGCCGGTGTGCTGCCAGCGGCGGGTGACGGCCGGCGGTTCGTACGTCCGGTCGCCGCCGGCCGGGTAGGAGAGGGCGTCGCGGTGTTCGACGTAGCCGAAGCCGCGGAACTCGCGTTCCGTACCGTCGTAGTGGCCGTGCCGGTACCGGTAGGAGGAGACCTGGACGGTGCCCGCCACCTGGTCCTCGGTGCGCACCTCGGCGACGACCTGGACCGGAAACGGGAGGCGGGTCAGCCAGGGGCGCCCGGCGGCCTCGTCGGCGAGCCGCTGGGAGGTGGAGGACTCGTAGCGCAGGGTGGTGCGCAGCCCCATGCCGTTGCTGACGGTGCGCAGCAGATGGGGTTTCCCGTCCGCCATCAGGTCGACGTAGCGGATCTGGGGCTCGGGGTCGGGGCGGGGGTCGGTGAGGACGAGGCAGGCGGTGCCGTGGCCCAGCAGATCGGTGACGGCGACGTCCGGGGCCGCGGGGGCCTCGACGGGGAGGGTTTCGGGCGGGCTCCAGGAGTTGCCGGACTGGTTGAACCAGACCCGGACGCGGTCCGGGCCGGCGTAGAGGAGGTCGGCGGGTGCGGAGCCGTCCACGTCGGCGAGGTGGACGCGGCGCGGGTCGAAGCGGTCGGGGTGGTCGAAGTGGGGGGCGCCGTCCATGGTCACCTTGGGGCCGAACCGGCCGTGGCCGAGGCTGGGCCAATACACGGTCTCGCCGTTGCGGATCCGGACGAGGTCGGTGAGCCCGTCTCCGGTCATGTCGGCCAGGTGGACGGCCTGTTCGGGGTCGGCCAGCAGGAGGCGGGGGCCGCGCTCCTCGGTGCGGGCAGCCGGCACGGAGCGGCTGTCGCCGAAGCCCTCGGCGCCGAGGGAGGGGTGCCAGGTGAAGCCTTCGTCACCGTCCAGCAGGACGTCGGCGAGTCCGTCGCCGGTCAGGTCCACGAGGTGGACGCCGGGCGAGTTCCAGTCCAGGACGGGGAGCGTGCGGAAGGGGGCGAACGGGGCCCAGCCCCGGTCGTCCGTGCGGTGGTGGTGGCCGGGTGCGGGGCCCTGGAGTTCGGCGAGGGAGAGCCGCCCGTCCCCGGCCAGGTCGAGGAGGCGGCGGCCACGGGCCAGTCCCCCGCCGGAGGGCAGCGGGTCGACCGCCGCCGGAGCGGCGAGCAGTCCGCCGCCCCGGTTGGGCCGGTAGTACCAGGCTCCGTCCGTCTCGGTGAGGAGCCCGGAGATGCCGTCGCCGTCGAGGTCGGCCCACCGGCTGCCCCGCCCCATGGCCGGCGGCGCGTCTCCGGGAGCCGCGCGCAGCGGGCGGGTCTCGGAGGTGACGGTGCGTTCGGTGTACGTGAAGGTCAGCGCGGGCAGTTCGGCGCTGACCGGCCCTTCGGCGGCGGGGGCGTACCCGCGGTGGGTCACGGAGGCCAGCTTGGTGGCGACCGGATCGGCACGGTGGTGGAGGTCGGTGGAGCTGACGAGGACGGGATCCGCCCCGAGTTCGGGGATGCGGTGGAACATCAGGATGCGGCGGCAGAGGCGGGCGGTGCGCACTTCGAAGCCCGGCCGGCGGGTGGAGAAGGGGTCGGCGCGCGCCGTCCACGGCCGGGCCTCCTCGGGGGTCGGCGCGGTGTCTTCGTGCTCCCCGTAGTCGAGGACCGCCTCGAAGCAGAAGCGGCGGCCGGATCCCGGGTCGGGGTTGCCGTAGTGGATCCGCTTGAGCAGCCGGTCGGCGGTGACGGGTCCGTCCTCCGCCTTGTACGTGTAGCGCGCCAGGTTGCCCCGGTCGTCGGCCGTCTCCTCCAGCAGCCAGCGGAAGACGCGGGAGGGGTCGGCCGGGTCGGCGACACGGGCGACGGGGTCGCGGCCGAAGATGCTGGTGACGTTCTCCCGGGAGGTGACCCGCCAGTGGGTGTCGCCCGTCCCGCGCTCCCGCCAGCGCTCGATCCGCGCGAACAGCCCCTCGGTGCGCGGCCGGTAGCAGGTGACCTCGTACGGCCCTTCGGTGCGGGCCGCGGGGAACACGGCGGGGACCAGGTCCTCCGCACCGGACAACTGGAAGACGTCTTCACCGTCCAGATAGCGGGGCAGCCCCTTGTCCGTGGTCCGGGAGACCGAGGGCACGTCGAGCGACCAGCCGAGCCCGAAGGGCCCGTTGCCGGACCCGGAGTCGTACGACAGCGTCAGCTTCGGCCCGACGCCGCCACGGGCCGGGGTGAGGGCGATCGGCACCGCCAGCGAGGCGGTGCCGGTCACCGGCCCGGCGCCGAACCTCTCCCCCATGCCGCGAATCGCACCACCTGCCTTGGGCAGGGAAAGGGCGGGAGCGGAGGGTGCGGAAGGGGTGGGAGAAGTGGAGGAATCGGACCGGCCGGGCACACGGCTGTCAGCGGACACGCCCACATCCTTATGGGCGATTCAGTTCAGGCACATCCCCTAATCGTGTGAATTGACTGATCCGTAGGCCTATGGGATGGCGTGGGTCGGGGCGTGGGACTCGGGTGGGTCGTGCGGGGCGTGGGTGTCGTGGGTGTCGTGGGTGTCGTGGGCGTCGTGGGCGGAGCCCGATTCCAGAGTGCCGCCCAGGTGGTCGTGGAGGGGGGTCAGGGCTTCCGGGGAGGGGGCGGTGACGATCCACAGGTCGCCGACCAGGTAGGCGCCCCCGTAGGCGCGGGACTCGGCGAGCCAGGCCTCGCGGCCGGCGCCGGTGCTGAAGGTGGCCATCCGGTAGGCCTGCGGGCCCACCTCGCACGCGCCTTCGCGCAGTTCCTCCGCGTCCACCGTCACCTCGGCCCGGCAGCCCAGGGCCTCGGCGATCCGGTCCAGCGGCGCGGGGGCCGGGGCCGCGGCCCGGGCGGGGGCCGGGGAGGAGGGCCCCGGTCCGCCGCAGCCCGCGCAGAGCAGGGAGGCCAGCAGTACGACGGCACAGGGCACAACGTGGCGGGCGCCGATGTGGGGCGGGTCGGGCAGCACGGCGGCCCCCTCAGGAGGCCGCCGGGATCTTCTTGCCCGCGTCGTCGACCGCGAACCAGAGTCCCTGCTTGCCGTGCCCGTTGGTCTGGCCGGGCGCGGTGTCGCCCGTGAACAGGTAGACGGGCCAGCAGTCGATCGTCAATTGCTGTGTTCCGTCGGGGCGTTTGACCGATCCGACGAGCCCGGCAGGGATGTCGGACACCTTCGCCTTGTCCACGGGCGCGGCGGGTTTCCAGGTGTTGAGGCAAGCGTCTAGGCAGCCGAATTTCATCGGCCAGGCACTGTCCTTGTTGAACCGGTAAAGGGTGCGGCCCTGGGAATCCACCAGTAGCTTTCCGAGTTTGGCGTCGGTGGCCACGGAGAGGGCGGATCCCTTCTTTTCCGGCGCCTTGCCATCCGTTGTTTTGTTGTCGATGGCCTTTTTGCCGTTCGGGGCCAGCGCGTGCCAAGTGCCGCCCACCCCTTCGCCCTTCGTGTCGCCCGCCTGGGTGTCCTTCGCGTACCGGTACACGGGCCAGCCGGCGAGCGTGAGCTGCCGGATGCCGTCGGGCCGTTCGACCGCGCCGAGCAGGCCCGCGTCGATGCCCGCGGCGACCTTCGCGTCGTCCGCCGGGACGGGCGGCCAGGTCGTGGCGCAGGCTCCTTCACAGGCCGAATGGGACGGCTCGGCCGTGTCCTTGTCGAACCGGTAGAGGGTCGCTCCGGACCCGTCGGTGACGACGCCGCCGATGCCCGGGGCCTCCCGGACCGCCAGCTCGCCGGCCTTTGCCGACGCGGCCGGGGCGGCCGCTGCCGCCGGGTCGGCGCCTGAGCCGGAGCCTGAGCCTGAGCCGTATCCGCTGTCGCTGCCGTAGCCGTCGCCGATGGCCTTGTCCGCGGCGGCCGGCCGCACGGAGTCCACGGTACGGAGGGAGCGAGAGCCCCCGCCGCTTCCGCATCCAGCCGTCAGCAGAAGTACCGCCACCATCGATCCCGTCGCGGTGGCCACATGAAGCCTGTTGCCCATGATCTCTCCTCGGAATTCCGTCCGGCGTGTTTTTCCCAAGGCCATTCATAGGGCCGGAAGGGCCACCCTCATTCGAAATCCCGGGAATTTATCAGATCGCGCCAAAGCGTGAACTCGGCCTGCCCGCGGCCGTGCACCGGCCGTTCATTCCTGGATGCGCAGGGCGAGCGCCGGGCAACGGCGCACCGCACGCAGCGCCTTGGGCCGCAGCCGTCCGGGGACCGGCATGACCCCCTGTGCGGGGTAGCCGTCGGCGTCCAGCCGGACCACGTCGGGCAGCAGGTCCACGCACAGTCCGTGGCCCTTGCACAACGTCCAGTCCACGACGAGGCGTTCGGGGTTCTCGTCGGCCGGCAGCGGCAGCGCTCCCAGCACCCGGCGCCCGCAGCCGCTGCCCAGTGCGTGGTCGCGGAACTCGTCGGGGAAGACGGCCAGCGCCGAGGCCACGAAGGCGGACGTACCGTCCGGGTGGGAGCACGCGCCACGGCCGAGCACGCCGCGCATCCGCGCCTGTACCGCGTCGAGGGCCGCCCCGCCCCCGCCGCCCACGAGCTGCTCCACCGCGTCGGCGAGCGCGGGAAGCCCCCGGACGCACGGGCCGCACTGGCCCGCCGATTCCTCCGCCATCCAGCGGGTGACCCGGGCCACCTCACCCGCCGGGCAGGTGTCCTCGGGCAGCGGCAGCACCGCGCCGGCCCCCAGCACCGCGTCGTACGCGGCCAGGGACCGCCGGGAGAGGGCGGCCTCCCGCGCCGCCGCCGGGGCCAGCCACCGGCCGTGGTAGCCGCCGACCAGCACGCCCTGGCCGGGCACGGTTCCGCACAGGTCCAGGACGTACGCCAGGGAGGTCCCGAGCGGTACCTCGACGACGGTCGAGCCAGCGACGGTGAGCAGGGTCGTTCCGGGTTCCGCCGGCAGGCCGGCCGTTCGGTACTCCTGAGCCCCGATCCGGGCGGCGACGGCGAGGTGCGCGTACGTCTCGGTGTTGGACAGCAGGGTGGGGAGCCCGCCGAGCCCCCGCTCGGCGGTGCGCACCTTCTGCCCGGACGGCAGGGCGGGCCCGCCGTCCAGCCCCTTCACCAGGGCCGTCCCCTCCCCCGTGACGAACCGTTCGGGCAGTCGGACGACGCGGACCCGGCGGCCGGCCGGGCCGCGCTCGGCCACGGCCGCGCGGAGGGACTGCTCCACGTCCTCCCGGGTCACGCCGACGACCACGTCCTCGGCTCCGAGGGCCGCGGCGGCCAGCAGGGCCCCGTCGAGCACCAGGTGCGGTACGTGCAGCAGCAGAGCGGCGTCCTTCAGGCAACTCGGCTCCCCTTCCGAGGCGTTGACGACCACGGCGGTGCGTCCGTCGCGTCCGCGCGCGGACCGGGTGACGGCCCGGAGCTTGCGGGCGAACGGAAAGCCCGCTCCCCCGCGCCCTACCAGGCCGATGTCCTCGGCGAGCGCCACCAGGCCCTCCGGCGGGTACGGGGGCAGCGCGCCGTGCACGCTCAGATGGCCGGCGCGGTCGAGCCGGTCGGCGGCGTCGAGTCCGGCGAGCAGTCTGGGCTGCCCGACGCAGCCGAGTACGGGCCGTGTCACTCCGCTCATCGCCGCCCCCGCACTCCGTCGACCGGCTCACCGGGAAGGTCCGGGGCGGGGCCGGGGCCGTGTCGCGGGCCGGGCCCGCCGGGGGCGAACACCTTGGGGCGCGACTGCCGGGTGAGGCGCGCGGTCAGCAGCTCGGCGGCCCATTCCGCGGGCTTGCGCACGAAGGGCGCCGGGTTGCGCGGCGGTGCCTGCCCCGGCACCCGGGGCGCACCGGGCGTCCCGGCGGGCGGCCGGACGGGCGACGCGCGTAGCTGCGTACGCGACTGAGTACGCAGCTTCGCGCGCAGGCGGATCACCAGTACTCCCGCGACGGCGACCAGGCACAGGGCGTAGGCCGCCGTCACCCAACCACTCGCGGGGCGCCCGGACTTCAGCCCGTGGACGAGCGAGGCGCCCCAGGCCGGGTACGCGCCCACGTGCAGGGCCCGCCACCACAGCGAGCGGCCCCGGGTGGCGAAGACGCTGCGGGCGGCTCCGGAGACGGCCACCGCCACGAAGAGGTATCCGGCCAGGGTGCCGAGCCCGATGAGCAGCGGCCGGTCGCCGTCCGCGAACGGCAGGACCACGGCCGCGGCGTCGGCCTGGGACCGGGCGACCTTGATCCATATGTGCAGGCCGAGGAAGGCGAGTCCGGCGACGGCGAGGCCGCGGTGCACGCCTTGGGCCGCCAGGCGGTGGGCGGAGGCGAGGAGTCTGCGGTCCGTGGCCGCCAGGCCCCACAGGACGGCGCCGGTGAGCGAGACGAGCGAGAGGACGCCCGCCCCGTAGTCGAGGAAGTCCCACAGGTGGGTCAGGGCGCCCGCGCGCGCGGACACGACCAGTGCGGACAGGGCTGCCAGGAGCGCCGCGCCCAGGGCGGCGGGGTGCGGGCCCCCGGCCGCGGACAGCAGGGGCGGCCGCCGGACCGCCCGGCGGCCGGCGGCGGGGGCCGTGCCGGGGTGGCGTCTGGCGCGGCGGGCCCGGTGCGAGCGTGGTGTTCGAGTCTGGAGCAAGGGCATGTGGTCTCCCAAACGGCCGGGCCCGAGCACTTGCGCCGCACGCTCGGCACCCGGGGGTGGACGTCGCAACCGCTCCTCGGCGGGCGGGAGATGGACACTTCGCCCACCGGGCCGGCCGGGAGCGGGGGCCGGAGTGCAGAAGCATCGTGGAGCTTCGCAAGCCCTCCACGGGATTTATCGAAACGTGATAATTTCTGGCCCTCGCACAGCCATCGCATCGAACATCCCCGGAAGATTCCCTTCCAGTGGTGCGGTTGCGACGGGGTTGACGCCTGGTTCGCCGCCGCACCTCCCCGACGGCGCTTGGGCAGAGGCCGCGGGACTGCAAGCGGTTGGCATGCTCCTGGAGGGAGTACGGGGCGCTCGACTCCCCTGCCGGCTTGGCGTCGGCGGGGTGGGAGGAGACCCCGGCAGGTTTGCCACCCTCCCACGGGGCACGTCACACCCCGGCTTGAACGAGGTAACAATGTGCGAACTTCTGAACCGCATCTGGTCCCGGCCACGGGGCGAGTGGACCCGGGTCCTGCGCAGGGAACTGCCCACGCTCGCCGCGGGGATGGTGGAGGAACTGCGGGAAACCCTTCCGGGGTTCTCGGCGCTCGTCGAGGACGCCGACGCCGAAGTGGTCAGACAGCGGCTGGAGACGGCCCTGCTCACCGCCCTCGGTTACCGCGAGGCCGCCGGGGAGGAGCGGGGCGACCCGCACCCGGCGGAGCGGGAGCACCAGGACCGCGAGCACCAGAATCGCGAGCACCAGGACCGGGAGCAGCCGGACCGGGAGCCGTTGGCTCCGCTGAAGGTCGTGCCCTCGCAGCGGACGGGCTCGGTGCGCGAGCTTGCCCGGAGGGAGCTCTTCGCCGTGCTCACGGGTGACATGCCCCTGTCCGATCTGGCGCTCGCCGACCTGGCGAGCGCGGCCGGCTGGCCCCTGCCCGCCGCCGTACGGGCCATCGTGCCGGCCTCTCCGGGCGAGACCCAGCAGCTCGCCGCCCTCCTCGACGACTGCCTCGGCGGCATGGCCGGGGGGCAGCCCTGTCTGCTCGTCCCGACCGAAGACCCGGAGGCGCGCACCGCGCTGGACTGCGCGCTGCGCGGCCGGTTCGCCGCCGTGGGCCACCCCGTCGCGCCCCGCGACAGCGCCTCCTCCCTGCGCTGGGCGGTACGGCTGCTGTCGCTGACCCCGACGCGCGCCGGTCTGGACGTACGGGCCGTCTACGTAGACGACCACCTCTCCACCCTGCTGCTGCTCCAGGACGAGCCGCTGGCACACGCTCTCGCCGCACGCTGGCTGCGCCCCCTGGCGGACCTGACCCCACGCCAGAGCGAGCGGCTCGAAGTGACCCTGCTGGCCTGGCTGGAGGGCGGCGGAGCGCCCGAGGCGGCCAAGGCGCTGAGCGTGCACCCCCAGACGGTCCGCTACCGCATGCGCCAGCTGGAGAAGCTCTTCGGTCCCGGCCTTCGGGACCCGCGAACCCGTTTCGAACTGGAACTGGCCCTGCGCAGCCGCCGGCTGATGGCCCAGGTGCGGCTGCGGCCCTCCCGCGGCAGCCGCCGGGCCCGTGTGGTCGCCGCCGACTTCCGCCCGCCGCTGGGCGCCGGGCGCATCGCCCGCGTCAACGGCCTCTGATACCGACGCCGGCTCCCACGCAAAGCGGTGGCGGGGGCCCGCGCGCGGGTGGCGGGCGCGCTAGAGACTGCGCCGCGCGGGCGGGC
>NZ_JBHYVM010000002.1:57945-226116 GCF_042750105.1 Streptomyces sp. NPDC059443
TACCGCCCTGGTGCTCGCCCGCGGCGTCGGCGGGTTCAACTCCGCCGTCGTCGTCCCCGCGGTCGACTGACCGCCTTGCCGGCCGGCGGGGGGGGCGCCCCCGCCACCTTTCCCGGGGCGGCCGGGGGCCTGGGGGAAGGCCGCCGCCCCGGGAGCTTCAGCGGCAGGCGCTCCCGCCGTTGATGCAGCGCACCGCGTTCGCCATCAGTGCGTCCGGCATCACGTTGATGAAGTCCCCGTGGTCGGTCACCGGCTTGTGCAGCTGCTCGGGGAAGCTGTCCACCGCGAAGCGCGTGCCCGGGGGCACCGCGTAGACGATGCGCTGCACCAGCTGCGGGACCGCCTTGAAGCCGGATCCACAGGAGCCGTCACGGCCCGCGAAGGCCACGTGGGTGCGGTGGTTGGCGCTGTCGGTGTTCTTGCCGTCCCAGCAGCTCTGGAAGGCGAACGTGCGCACCACGTCGGTGCCCTTGGGGCAGATCGGGTACTTGTCCTTCAGCTGCCGGTCCTCGAAGCCGGTGCAGCTCCACGAGGCGTTGGCGTTGGCCGGGCCGTTGGTGAACGCCTTCGCGTCACCCGTGATGATCCGCAGGAACCGGGGCATGGCGGTGACGCGGGAGACGGGACTCCCCTTGAACTCGATCGTCACCTGCTTCGGCTGCAGGATCGTGCCCACATTGGCGTCCTGACCGCCGCCGGGGGCACCCGCGTCCTGTTCCGCCTTGCCGTCGCGCAGCCGTAGCACGGGCCAGTAGTACGTGGACTGGTCGCCGTTGGTGCACGTGGTCCCTGAAGCGGCCAGGCTGTTGTTCGTGGAGAAGGCGTCGGTGGTCTTGTTGCCGACGTAATCGTGCATGTGGTGGGCGCCGTTGCTCACCCCGGGGGCGACGATCACGTTGTCCGGGTTGAGGTGCCGGTTCTCGTTGCGGCCGCACTGGACCGCGAACGACCCCGTGGAAGCCGTGGACTTGGGCTTCGGGGCGCGCACGTTCGGCTTCACCGACCCGATGGCGACGAAGTCGCCGCGCGCCGGACCGCCCTTCGCGGCGGCGCCCGCGCCCGAGCGGGCGGCCGGACCCGCGAGCGTGCTCGTACCGTCCAGAGCCTCGCCGTCGGTCCCGGTCGGCGCCTCCCGCATCGCGCAGGCGCTCAGTTCCGCCAGCCCGTCGGGGCGGGCGGTGGTCCGTCCGATGGCGTCGGACATCCGGCCGATCGTCGCGTCCCGCTTGCCCTTCAACTCCCCCAGCAGCGCGTCGCCCTGCGCCTTGCCGGTGGCGAGCCGCTGGTAGGCGTCGGCGATCTGGGTGTCGAGCCCCGCGAGCTCCCGGTCCACCTCGGACCGGGCCTGATCGGGCACCTCGCTCAGCTTCTCGCCCACGTCGGGGCAGTCGATGGTGGCCGTGACCGGCGCCGTGCGCGCCGAGTCCTGGCCGGCGGAGGCGCCTTGGGCGGCGATCACCACCCCGCCGCCGCCCAGGGCGAGGGCGGAGACCAGGGCGAGCGCCTTGTACGACGGCCGCAGGCGGCGTTTGTGCCCGGTGCGGCCCGCTCCGTTCATTCGGTTCATGCGGTTCATTCGGCTCATCCTGTTCATTGGACTCATGCGATCACTTCACTTCCTCGAACGGGAGTCGGCGGAGGAGGCCGGAGCGGGGGCGGAGGTGGGGCTGGGGGCGGCGGGCACGGCGTCGGCGAGGCCGTCGAAGTCGACCAGCCCACTGGCCTCCAGGACCGAGATGTGGTCCAGGACCGTGGTGTTGGCGTCCGTGGCCAGCTCACGGACCATGGAGTTCCGCGTCTGTGCCCGCACTTGGGCGACGAGCGTGAACACCTTGCCGTGGGCCCGGCGCAGCAGCTGGACGAACAGCCGCTCGTACGCGGACCCCTGCGCGCGGTTCAACTGGTCGAGCCAGGCCTGCTGCTGGTCGGACGGACGGTCGGGCAGATCGAGGCCGAGCGCCTGGCCGACCTCCCGGACCCGCCGGTCCAGCTCGGTGTGCCCCTCCACGAGGTGTTCCCCGGCCATGCGCACCCCTGGGCTCGTGCCGCGCTGTTGGGCCTGGCGCCCCGCGGGTAGCTCCCACAGCCCGGCGAGCCGGACCTTGCGGACGAAGTCTCGGTCCTGGGGGGTGAGCGGACCGAAGGCCGTGCTCGTGATTCCGGCGCCGTCGTCGTCGGGGGCGGCGACGGGAGCCGCCGCGGCCTCGGCGGTCCTGCCGCCGAAGCTCCGCACCGGGATCAACAGCGCGATCAGGGTGAGGGCCAGGGCGCCGATGACGATGCCCGTGCCCATCACGTGTCGCGAAGCGACGGACATGCTGCCGACGGCCGACCGGCGGATAGACGGCACTGTGCCTCCTTGCTGCGCGGACCGGGAGCGGTCTCGGCCCCCTGGTTCCCGGGACGCTAGCGCCCCTTGAGGCACCCCTTTCGAAGCCCCATCACGAATGGACAAACATCCGGGCAACGCCCCGAAGGGCTGCTATGGGGCCGACCGGTCCAGCGGAGCCCGCGTGTCGGCCAGTTGTCCGGATATCAGCTCGTTCGTGAGGCCCATGGAGTGTGGCACCTCGGGATGATTCGGACGGGCGACGGGTGCAGGAGGGTGGGCCGTGGGACCAACCTCCTTGAAGGGAAAGGCTCTTCGTGCGAAAGAAACGACTGGCATCCTTACTGGCCGCCGCCGGACTCCTCGCGGGTTCCGTGCCCCTGATGGCCGCCGCCCGGGCATCCGCCGCTCCCCTTGCCGACGAGACTTCCGTTGTCGGCGAATACCTCCGGCAGAAGCCCGCGTGGCACCAGTGCAGCCCCGATCAGCCGGCCTCGTACGAGTGCGCCACCATCAAGGTGCCGCTCGACTACCAGCGGCCCCGGGGGAAGATGCTCGACCTGGCCATATCCCGGGTCAGGAGCGAGACCCCCGCGAAGCGGCACGGGGTCATGCTGCTCAACCCGGGCGGGCCGGGCGGCAGCGGGCTCGATCTCCCCCTGCAAATCGGGGAGTCGATGCCCAAGGAGGTCCGCGAGCAGTACGACATGATCGGTTTCGATCCGCGCGGGGTCGGCGCCAGCAGTCCGGTGAGCTGCGGACTGACCGACGCCGAGCAGAACTTCGACCGGGCCTACCGGCCCGAGACCTTCCCCTCCGATGTCGCGTGGGCCCGTACGGTCGCCGACAAGTGCCGGGAGAAGGCCGGGTCCGTGCTCCCGTACATCACCACCCGCAACACCGCGCGCGACATGGACACGATCCGTACGGTGCTGGGCGAGCGGAAGATCTCCTACCTGGGGTACTCGTACGGGACGTACCTCGGCGCGGTGTACACGCAGATGTTCCCGAACCGCACCGACCGCTTCGTGCTCGACAGCGGGGTCGACCCGGACCGGGTCTGGCGGGGCATGATCCAGGTCTGGGCGTCGGAGGCCGAGCCCGCCTTCGCGCGCTGGACGCGGTGGGCGGCGGAGCGCGGGGGCGAGTACCACCTCGGCGACAGCCCGGCCGCGGTGTCCGGGACCTTCTGGCAGCTGGTGGCGAGGGCCGACCGGGATCCGATCGTCTTCCAGGGGCAGAAGATCAGCGGCGACGACATCCGTCGCGCGCGCGGGCTGTTCTTCTACCCGGCGCAGGTCACTCCGCTGGTGGTGGCGCTGAAGGACGCCGCCGACGGGAAGCCGGGCGGGCCCGCGGCGTTCGACATGAAGAAGGCCCTCGCGGGCGGATCCGGGAACGGCACGGGGATCAAGGCCGGGACCGGGATCAAGGCCGGGACCGGGGCCACGGCTTGGACCGGGGCCACGGCCGGGAGGTCCGCCGCCGAGCCGGCCCCGGACAACGGGGCCGCCGTCTTCTTCGGCGTGCTGTGCGGGGACACGGCCGACTGGCCGCGCGATCCCGAGCGGTACCGGCGCGACGCGGTCAGGGACAAGGCCGCGTACCCGCTCTACGGGGACTTCGCCTCGAACATCAAGCCGTGCGCCTTCTGGCAGCGGCCCCTTGAGGCTGCGACCCCGATGAAGACGCGGGCCGCGGTGTTGACCGTGCAGAACGAGTGGGATTCGCAGACCCCGCTGGCCAGCGGCCGGGGCATGCACCAGGCGCTGAAGGGCTCGCGGATGATCCTGGCCCTGGGTGGCGAGGGCCACGGCGTCTACCTGGCCGATCCGGCCTCGTGCGTCAACGCCCCGGTCGGCGAGTACCTCCTGACGGGCCGGCTCCCGGCCAAGGACCTGACCTGCCGGGCCACTTCGGGCCGGGCGGAACTCGGGGCCGGATCGGGTTCCGGGTCGGCGCCCGCGAAGCCGCTGCCGTTCCCGTCCGGTGGGCCGGGTCGCTTCTGAGCCCGGGCGGCCGCTGACGGCGCCCTCGTGCCGCCGGCGGTCGCCGTGCCGGATCCGCGCGGCTTCAGGACGCGCGCGGGGACGCCTCCGCCGCCGACCCCGATCCCGAACCCGAACCCGATCCGGCCACCGACCCCCGCGTCCGCCCCGGTCCGCTCCCCCGCAGCGGGGTCAGCAGCCCGGAGCCGGCGATCAGCAGGCACAGCGTCCCGGCGGCCAGGCTCACCGCCGGGACCCCGTGCCGGCCGACCAGCCACATGAGCAGCGCGGCCCCCACCGGCCCCGAGGCGTTGTGCACCGTCCAGAACGCGGAGGTGACCCGGCCGAGCAGGTGGTCGGGGGTCACCTCCTGGCGCAGGGTCATGGAGCAGACGCCGCCCACGGTCAGCCCGAACATGAAGAGGACGGCCGCCACCGCGATCACCGGCACGCTGCGGCTGGCCCCCATCACCACGACGGCCACGCCGATCAGCGCGGTCGAGCCCAGCCAGCACGTGCCGAAGCCGAGCGCCCGGCGCAGCGGCCCGGCGGCGGAGGCGGCCGCGACGACGCCGATCCCGCTCACGGCGATCACGTAGCCGACTGTCTCCGTGCTGCCCCCGAGTTCCACCGTGATCCGGAAGATCAGCAGGTCGGTGGCGCCGAGGGTGACGAAGGTGAGCAGGGTGAGCAGGACGGTCAGCGGTCGCAGCAGGGCGTGCGCCCACAGGAAGCGGAACCCGACGACGAACACCTCGCGCAGCTTCGTGCTCTTCGGCTCCTCCACGGGCACCGCCCCGCGCACGGCGAACCGGACCCGCACCAGGCTGGCCGCGGAGACCAGGAAGGTGGCTCCGTCCAGGGCCAGCGCCCAGTCGGCGCCCACCCCGGCGACGAGGAGTCCGCCCACCACCGGCCCGACGATGGTCCCGACGGCGAAGGTGCCCATCAGCCGCCCGTTGGCGGTGACCAGGTCGGCGGGGTCCACCAGGGAGGGCACGGCGGTCACGTACGCCACGTCGAAGAGCGTCTTCAGTACGGCGACCAGCGCGGTCAGCCCGTACAGCAGCCAGATCCGCGAGCCGCCGAGCGCCCACAGGAGCGGTACGGAGCCCAGCAGCACCGCGCGCGCGAGATCGCAGCCGATCATCAGCCGGCGGCGGTCCACCCGGTCCACCACATGGCCCGCGAAGGTGCCCGCCGCGATGGCGACGGCTCCGCCGAGGCCGGTGACCAGGCCCATCTGGAAGCCGGACTCGGTGATCTGGAAGACGAGCAGCGGCAGCGCGAGCAGCGAGACGGAGCCGCCGATCACCGACAGGGCCTGGCCGAGCCAGAAGACGGTGAAGGAGTTGTTGCCCCGTAATCCGCTCACCCTCGGCCTCGCCCTCACCCGAGCAGGGCGTAGACGGTGGAGGCCTTCGCGGCCGGCTCCGGCGCGCCGTCGGGGGTCATGGTGATGTCGGCGAAGGCCATCCGCTTGCCGAGTTTGGTGATCCGTACGTCGATCAGCACGTCGGCGCCGACCACCGGCCGCTGGAAGCTGGTGGACTGCTGGACGGTGGTCATCGGGCCGTACGCCCCGCGCGCGGCGGAGATCGCGATGACGGTGGCGGTGTCGGCGGCGGCCATCAGGGCCTGCCCGGAGAGGCCGCCGCCGTCCCGGGCGAGGGTGTCGGACCAGGGCAGCCGCAGCACGGCGTGCCGGTCGCCCGTCTCCTGGACGGTGAGTCCGAGGGCGAGCACCCAGGGGGCGAAGTTGTCGTTGAGGATCTTGTCCGCGTCTGCCGGTGTCAGCGTCACCCGGTGATTGTGGCGGCCCTCCCCGGCCGCCACAACACCCTTTCCTTCAGAGCGGGCCCTCAAAGGGGCCGGCCCTCAGAGGGAGGCGGCCAGTTCCGTGCCCTGCTTGATGGCCCGCTTGGCATCGAGTTCGGCGGCCACGTCGGCGCCGCCGATCAGGTGCGCCTCGACTCCGGCCGCGCGCAGGGCCTCGTACAGGTCGCGGCGCGGCTCCTGGCCGGTGCAGAGGACCACCGTGTCGGCGGGTACGAGGCGCTGCTCGCCGTCGACCGTGATGTGCAGGCCCTCGGCGTCGATGCGGTCGTACGTGGCCCCCGCGACCGAGACGACCCCGCGGTGCTTGAGCTCCGCACGGTGGATCCAGCCGGTGGTGGTGCCGAGGCCCGCGCCGACCTTGGTGGTCTTGCGCTGGAGCAGGTGGACCTGGCGCGGCGGGGTGGGCCGGGCGGGGGCGGTGAGGCCGCCGGGGCCGGTGTACGCGGTGTCCACGCCCCAGTGGCGGAAGTAGACCTCGGGGTCCTGGGAGGCGCCTTCGCCGCTGTCGGTGAGGTACTCGGCCACGTCGAAGCCGATGCCGCCGGCGCCGAGGACGGCGACGCGCTCGCCGACGGGGGCTCCGTCGCGCAGGACGTCGAGGTAGCTGACGACGTTGGGGCCGTCCACGCCCTCGATCTCGGGGATGCGCGGGGTGACTCCGGTGGCGACGACGACCTCGTCGTAGCCGCGCAGGGTCTCCACGTCGGCGCGGGTGTTCAGCCTGACCTCGACCGCGCGCTCGGCGAGCTGGGTGCCGAAGTAGCGGATGGTCTCCTCGAACTCCTCCTTGCCCGGGACGCGTCGGGCGATGTCGAGCTGGCCGCCGATGTGGCCGGAGGCCTCGTAGAGGGTGACGGCGTGGCCGCGCTCGGCGGCGGAGACGGCGCAGGCCAGACCGGCCGGGCCGGCTCCGACGACGGCGACGCGCTTCTTCAACTGGGTCGCGGAGAGGATGAGTTCGGTCTCGTTGCAGGCGCGCGGGTTGACCAGGCAGCTGGTGATCTTGCCGCTGAAGGTGTGGTCGAGGCAGGCCTGGTTGCAGCCGATGCAGGTGTTGATGGTCTCGGAGCGGCCGGCGGCGGCCTTGGCGACGAAATCGGCGTCGGCGAGGAAGGGGCGGGCCAGCGAGACCAGGTCCGCGCGCCCGTCGGCGAGCAACTCCTCGGCGATCTCCGGGGTGTTGATGCGGTTGCTCGTGACGAGGGGGACGGAGACCGCGCCCATCAGCCGCTTGGTGACCCAGGTGTAGGCGCCGCGCGGGACGGAGGTGGCGATGGTGGGGATGCGGGCCTCGTGCCAGCCGATGCCGGTGTTGATGATGGTGGCGCCGGCCGCCTCGATCTCCTTGGCGAGGTGGACGACCTCGTCGAGGGTGGAGCCGCCGGGGATCAGGTCCAGCATGGAGAGCCGGTAGATGAGGATGAAGTCCTCGCCGACGGCGGCGCGGGTGCGCCGGACGATCTCCAGGGGGAAGCGGACCCGGTTCTCGTACGCGCCGCCCCAGCGGTCGGTTCGCTTGTTGGTGGCGGCGGCGATGAACTCGTTGACCAGGTAGCCCTCGGAGCCCATGATCTCGACGCCGTCGTAGCCGGCCAACTTGGCGAGGCGGGCGGCGCGGACGAAGTCCTCGACGGTGCGCTCGACTTCGGCGTCGGTGAGGGCGTTCGGGACGAAGGGGCTGATCGGGGCCTGGAGCGCGCTGGGGGCGACCAGGTCCTTGTGGTAGGCGTAGCGGCCGAAGTGCAGGATCTGCATCGCGATCTTGCCGCCCTCGGCGTGCACGGCCTCGGTGATCACCCGGTGCTCGGCGGCCTCGTCCTCGGTGGTGAGGCGGGCACCGCCCTCGAAGGGGCGGCCGGCGTCGTTCGGGGCTATGCCGCCGGTGACGATCAGGCCGGCTCCGCCGCGGGCGCGCTCGGCGTAGAAGGCGGCGAGGCGCTCGAAGCCGCGCTCGTGCTCTTCGAGGCCGGTGTGCATGGAGCCCATGATCACGCGGTTCGGCAGGGTGGTGAAGCCGAGGTCCAGGGGGCTCAGCAGGTGCGGGTACCGGCTCTGGGAACTCATGAGGGGGCGCCTCCTCGCGCGGGGGTGATGAGGCTGTTCTAGCTGAGCGGGCGCTTATTTTGCAACTAGGTGCAAAAGGAGGCCGGGGGCTCCGGCGGCCCAATCCGCCCGCCGTTCCCGGGACCGGAGGCCCTGCCCGCCGGGACCTGTGGCAGAGCTCACCACCGAGGAGACGGCAAAGGACCGACTGCGCCCCGGTCCGGAGAGCCGGGCCGGGGCGCAGCGCGGGGCGGGTCAGGAGCGGTGGAGGCGGACCGTGACGATCTGGAACGGGCGCAGGGTCAGGGCCGTCGTCCCGTCCGGGGACGGGGCGCCGACGGCGGTGGCTTCCAGAGCCTCCAGGGGTTCCAGGGATTCCAGGGGGCGCTCCAGCAGGTCGCTCTCGACCGCCGCCGCCAGGGGGAAGCCCGCGGTCAGGGTGGCGTGCGCGCGGCCGCCGCGGGATTCGTAGAGGCGGACGATGACGTCGCCGCTGCGGTCCTCGGCGAGTTTGACCGACTCGACCACCACGGCGTCCTCGTCCACCGAGACGAGCGGAGCCACCGGACCGGCGGCGCCGGTCAGCACCCGCTCGGGCAGGTTCAGCCCGTGGCCCTCGCGGACCGCGTCGCCGATGGCCGCGCCCGGGGCGAGCGAGAAGCGCAGGGAGTGCGCGCCCTGGTCGGTCTCCGGGTCGGGGTAGCGCGGGGCCCGCAGGAGCGAGAGGCGGACGGTGGTGGTCTGGCCGCCGTCGGGGCGGATGTCACGGGTCACGTCGTGCCCGTAGGTGGAGTCGTTGAGGACGGCGACGCCCCAGCCCGGCTCCTCGGCGTGGATCCAGCGGTGGGCGCAGATCTCGAACTTGGCGGCCTCCCAAGAAGTGTTGGTGTGGGTGGCCCGGTAGACGTGCCCGAACTGCGTTTCGGAGGCGGAGCGTTCGGCCTTGACGTCGAGGGGGAAGGCCGCCTTGAGGAACTTCTCCGTCTCGTGCCAGTCCACGTCCGTGACGATGTCCACCGTCTTGGCTCCCGCCCGGAGGGTGATCGACTGGACGACCGAAGAGGAGCCGAACGAACGGGCGACCCGCACGGTCGCGGAGTCGGAGGTCCGTTCGGCGGCCTCCAGCGCGTCCACGTCCACCAGGTCGGTGACCTTGTTGCGGTAGAACTCGTCGATGTCCCACGCGTCCCACATGTTCGGGAAGTCCGGGTGGATCTGGAGCAGGTTCGCGGCGGCCCCCGGCGCGACCGACTCCCGGCCGGCCTCCAGGTCGTACGCGGACACGATCAGGCCGCGGCCGTCGATCTCCACGCGCAGCCGCCCGTTGGCGAGGACGTGTCCGCCGCCGGACCGCTCCTCGATCGTGACCGGCTGCCCGGTGGCTGCCGACCGGCCCGCCCCGCCGGCCGGGATCCCGCGCCGGGTGTGCGGGGCGCAGTTGAAGACCAGCTCCTCCTCGCCCTGCCCCGCCAGCGCGGTCTGCGCCGCCAGGGTGATCCCGAGCAGCTCCTCGCGCACCTCGGCGTAGGTTTCGCGGGCCTCCCGGTGCACCCAGGCGATGGAGGAGCCGGGGAGGATGTCGTGGAACTGGTGGAGCAGCACGGTCTTCCAGATCCGCTCCAGGTCCTCGTACGGGTACGCGTACCCGGGAACCCTCACCGCGGCCGTGGACGCCCACAACTCGGCCTCGCGCAGAAGTGATTCGCTGTGCCTGTTGCCCTGCTTGGTCTTGGCCTGGGAGGTGTAGGTGCCGCGGTGCAGCTCCAGGTAGAGCTCGCCGGCCCAGACGGGCGCGTCCTCGTACTCGGCGTGCGCCTTCTCGAAGAACGCGTCGGGCCGCTCGATCTCCACGCGCGGGGAGCCTTCGAGGTCCCGCTGGCGCTTGGCGCGGGCCAGCTGCTCGCGCGTGGGGCCGCCACCGCCGTCGCCCCAGCCGAAGGGGGCCAGGGAGCGTGAACCACGGCCCTTCTCCTGGTAGTTGCGGGCGGCGTGCGCCAGCTGGGCGCCGCCGAGGTCGGAGTTGTACGTGTCCACGGGCGGGAAGTGCGTGAAGACGCGGGTGCCGTCGATGCCCTCCCACCAGAACGTGTGGTGGGGGAACTTGTTGACCTGGGACCAGGAGATCTTCTGGGTGAGGAACCACTTGGAGCCGGAGAGTTTGACGATCTGCGGCATCGCGGCGGTGTAGCCGAAGGAGTCGGGCAGCCAGACGTTCTTCGTCTCGATGCCGAACTCGTCCAGGAAGAACTTCTTGCCGTAGAGGAACTGACGGACCATGGCCTCGCCGCCGACCATGTTGGTGTCGGACTCCACCCACATGCCGCCGACCGGAACGAACTGCCCGTCGGCGATCTTCTTCTTGACCCGCTCGAAGAGCTCGGGCCGGTAGGTCTTGATCCAGTCGAGCTGCTGCGCCTGCGACATGGCGAAGACGAACTCGGGGTGCTCGTCCATCAGTCCCAGCATGTTGGACGCGGTGCGCGAGACCTTGCGGACGGTCTCCCGCAGCGGCCACAGCCACGCGGAGTCGATGTGGGCGTGGCCGATCGCACTGATCCTGTGCGCGGAGGCGTTGGCGGGGGCGGCGAGCGCCCCGGCGAGTTCGGCGCGGGCGGCGGCGGCCGTGCCAAGGACGTCGCCCAGGTCCACCGCGTCGAGGGCGGAGCCGATGGCGCGCAGGATCCCGTACCGCCGGGCGTTGCCCTCGTCGAGTTGCGTCATCAGGTCGTAGAGGACTTCGAGGTCCTGTACGAGTTCCCAGACCTCGGTCTCGAAGACGGTGAGGTCCATCCGGGCGAGCCGGTAGAGGGGCTGGTCGCCGCTGGTCCGGCGGTCGCCCTCGTAGGTGACCGAGTGGTCGACCAGGACCGGGTTGGACGCGGCCTCGACGTACCACTCGACGCGTTCGCCGCCGGCCGCGGAGTCGGCGACGCGCACCCAGTCGTTGTACGGGTTGAGCGCCTTGATCTCCCCGCCGTCGGCGCGGTGGACCAGGCCCTCGCACTGGAACCCGGGCATCATCCGGTCGAAGCCGAGGTCGAGGACGGCCTCGACGGTGCGCCCGGCCCAGTCGGCGGGCACGGTGCCGGTGAGCTTGAACCAGGTGGTGCCCCAGGCCGGGCCCCACGGGTCGCCGATGGCGCAGGGTTCGTACGAGGCCGCCAGGCCTTCGGCCACCGGCACCGGTTCGCCGGGGGCCTCCCAGCGTTCGATGGTCAGCGGGACCGAGCGGGAGTGGACGGCGGGTTTGATGCGCTCCTTGAGGACACGGCGGAGGCGGTGTTCGGTGATGCTGCGGTCGTCGTGCATGACGGCTGCTCCAGGAGAGGTGGTGGTGGCGGCTGTGGGCGTGCGGCTCAGGTCTTGACGGCTCCCTCGCCGACGCCCTTGAAGAAGAAACGCTGGAGGGCGAAGAAGAGGAGCATCATCGGGATCAGTGCCGCCATCGCGCCGGCCGCGATGATCCGCTGGTCACTGACTGTGGATGCACCGGCCAGGGTCTTCAGGCCGAGCTGGAGGGTGTAGTTGTCGCTGTTGGTCAGGACCAGCAGGGGCCAGAGGAAGTCGTCCCAGGCGCCCATGAAGCTGGTGATGCAGACGACGGCCAGGGCGCCCTTGGCGGCGGGGAGGAAGACCCGGGTGAAGCGGGTCCACTCGTTCGCGCCGTCGAGGACCGCGGCCTCCTCGACCTCGTCGGGTACGGCGAGGAAGGCCGAGCGCATGATCATGATGTTGAGGACGGAGACCGCTCCGGGCAGCCAGACGCCGATGAGGGTGTCGACCAGGCCCATCTCGCGGACCGTGAGGAACATCGAGATCATCACGGACTCGAAGGGGAACATCAGCGTCGCCACCAGCACGGTGAAGACGGCCTTGCGGCCCTTCCAGGCCGCCCGGGAGAGGGCGTACCCGCCCATGGCCGCGAACAGCATGTTCGAGGTGATGGCGAGGAGGGCCACCGTCAGCGTGTTGCCGACGTACTGGAGGAGCGGGAACGATTCCGCGACCCGGAAGTAGTTGTCGAGGGTGGGCCGCGAGGGCAGCACCCCGTCGTACACGTTCTCGGTGCGGCCGCGGATCGAGGTCAGGAACTGCCAGACGATCGGTCCGAGCATGATCACGAGCATCAGGAGGAGCGTGGCGTACCGGCCGGCGAGGCCGGTCCAGTACCGCCGGGCGTCGGCCCCGACCCGCTTGCCCGCCTTGTTCCCGGGGGAAGACAGGGTGCTCAACTCTCGTCTCCCTTCGACAGACGGCGGCCCAGCAGGCTGAAGACCAGCGTCAGGAGGAACAACAGGATGGAGATGGCGGCCGCGTAACCCGTCTCGCCGGAGAATCCGAGGCCGACCTGCCGGATGAGGAAGGGCAGCGTGCGGGCGCCGCCGCCGGGACCGCCGCTCTCGCCGCCGAGGATGTAGATCTCGGTGAAGACCCGGAGCGCGGAGATGGCGGAAAGGGTGCCGACCAGCAGCATCATCGGCTTCACCTGGGGGACGGTGATGCTGAAGAAGCGCCGCACCGGGCCCGCGCCGTCGAGGGCCGCGGCCTCGTAGAGCGAGGTGGAGACGTTCCCGAGGGCCGCCAGGTAGAAGACCATGTAGTAGCCGAGGCCCTTCCACACGGTCACGATCATCGCGGAGACCAGCAGCATGGCGCTGTCGGTCAGGAAGGGGATCGGCTCGGAGATGATGCTGAGCTTCCGGAACAGCGTGTTGACCAGGCCGTCGCTGCGCAGCACCCACTGCCAGATGAGGCCGACGACCACGGCCGAGGCGATGACCGGGGTGTAGAACGCCGAGCGGAAGAAACCGATCCCGGGGACCTCTCTCCGTACGAGGACGGCGAGGGACAGCGGCAGGAAGACCAGGCAGGGCACGACGACGACGAGGTACAGCACGCTGTTGCCGGTGGCGACCCAGAAGTCGGGATCGGCGAACGCGCGGGTGTAGTTGTCGAAGCCGACGAACCCGCCGCCACGCAGGATCTGCGCGTCGGTGAGGGACAGGATCACGGTGTTGACGAACGGCCAGAGGCTGAACACCGCCACCATCACCAGGCCCGGGGCGAGGAAGAGGTACGGGGTCCACCACTTGCGGTGGCGCGGTCCGGTCTCGGCTTCCATGGCCGTCTTGGCCCGCCTGGCCGGGGCCGCGGTCACTTCCGCGCCGACTTCGCGAGCAGCTTGTTGGCCTCCTCCCGGGCCTTCCTCACCGCCGTCTTGGCGTCCTGCTCGCCCTTGATGGCCTTCTGCATCTCGCGCACGACCGCGTCACCGACCTGATTGGTCCACTGGACGGGAGTGTTGGCGTCGAGCCCGGCGCTCTTCAGCTGCTCGGCACCGACCGCACGGGCCAGGGTCTCCGCGTCCTTGCCGTCGCCCTTGTCGGCGAAGTACGGGTCGGCCAGGCCGATGGCGTTCGACGGGTAGATGGTGGCCTTCTTCGAGAACGCCACCTGGTTGGGGCCGTTGGTGACCCACTTGGCGAACTCGGTCGCCGCGTCCAGGTGCTTGCCGTCCTTCTTGATGCCGAGCGACTGGGCGTAGATGCCGATGTGGCCGAGCTTCCCGGTGACGGCGTTCGCGACCTGCGTGTTCCCGTAGATCTGCGGGGCGTTCTGCTTGATGTCCCTGACGAAGCCCGGGGATCCGGGGCCGAAGACGATCTTGCCGCCACCGTAGAGCTGGTTGATGTCGTCGGACTTGAGCAGGGACTCCTTGGGCATGGCGCCCTTGTCGTACAGGTCCTTCATCCGCTCGGCCCAGGCGACGGCCTTGTCGGTGTCGAAGACGAACTCGTCCTGTTTCTCGTTCAGGATCGGCACACCCATCTTCTGCCAGTCTCCGGGCAGCCGGCCCTTGGGGTCGGCCATGAAGGCGGAGTACCGGCCGCCGGACTTGGCGGCGATCTGCTCGGCGTAGTCGAAGAACTGCTCGACGCTGGTCGGCGGCTTCGCCGGGTCGAGGCCGGACTTCTCGAAGAGCTCCTTGTTGTACGTGAGGATCTCCGGCGTCACGTACCAGGGGTAGGCGTACACGCCGTCGCCGTTGCCGGGCAGCTTGAACTGCTCCCAGGCGCCCGGGACGTACTCCTTGGCGATCTCGGGGTCGAGTCTGGCGACGTCGGCCAGCATGCCGCGGTCACCGAGGAGCTGGAAGGAGTCGGTGGAGAGGTTGACCACGTCGGGCAGGGCCCCGGCCTGCGCGTCGGCGACGAGCTTCTCGTTGTAGCCGTCCCCCGGCACGTCCTCCCACTTGACCTTCGCGTCCGGGTACCGCTCCTCGAACGCGTCGATGACGCCCTGGACGTACGAGGTGAACACGGGCTTCAGCTGGAGGGTGCGGAACGTGATCTGACCGGCCACTTTGCCGGTCTTCTCCCCCTCCTTCACATCCCCGGCGCCGCCACCGCTCACGCCGCATGCGGAGGTCGCCAGGAAAGTGCCGGCCACGAGCGTGGTGATGGCCATGCGCGTCACGTTCCTACGGGTCATCGTCGCCGCCTTCAGGGGGAGTTCCGGCCTCGTCGCCGGAGCGCTGCGCTCAAACTCACCCGAAATGAGGATTCCGTCAATGTGGCCGAAGTCCCGGGAGGCGGGTATCCGTACGTACTGAAATTACGACGGGCGCGCGGCTAACAGCCTGAAAGTCGCTCCGTCAAGACGGCGCTGAACTGCACTGATGCGCTTTAGTCCCAAGCGCCTCACATGCGATATCGATTCGATAACAAA
This sequence comes from Streptomyces sp. NPDC059443, assembly GCF_042750105.1. Lineage (NCBI taxonomy): Bacteria > Bacillati > Actinomycetota > Actinomycetes > Kitasatosporales > Streptomycetaceae > Streptomyces > Streptomyces sp. NPDC059443. The sequence continues at coordinate 72,874 of NZ_JBHYVM010000002.1, forward strand.
CTTGTCGTGCCGTCGGAGTTTGACTTCTTATCGACGATCCACGGAAACGTGCACTAATGCGGTTTACCCAGCAGCCCGCACGCGCCCCGCCGTGAGCGAAAGCGCATTACCCCCTGGTGCACCCACCCCGGCCGGGATAGGTTCGGCGGCACGGCGTGTAGCTCAACCAGCCAGAGCACCGGTCTCCAGAACCGGAAGACGCAGGGGCAGCACCTGCCACGCCGTCACCTGACGAGGCGACGCGCAGCGGGCCGGGCCGCCACCCCGAAAGGCCTTGGTGGCGCCGGCCCGGCCCGGTTAGGGTCCTCGCACGGCGTGTAGCTCAGCAGCCAGAGCACCGACTTGCACAGTCGGAGGGCGCAGGGGCAGGACCTGCCGCGCCGGCGATGAACGAGGACACGACACAGCGACCCGACTGGGTCACCCACGGTCTGTACGGCACCCTGCTCCAGCCCCACGAGCGCGAGGCCGCCCGGCTGGCCGGCGTACCGGAGACCCGGCGCGCCCTCTTCGAGCACAGCCTCACCGGACCCGGCCTCGCCCGGTTCTGGTCGCTCCTGGAGAGCGGGCGGTACGAGCTCCACGCGCCCGAGGAGGCCGCGTTGCTGTGCGTGGCGTGGCTCGTGTGGACCGAGGACCTCGACGCGGCCGCCGAACTGGTCGCCGTCCTGGAGCCGTTCGCCGACCGCATGCCCTTCACCCCGCACCCCACCGACCGCCCTGGCGCCGGAGCCGGCTCAGCGCACGTCCGGACCGCCGGCGAGGCGTCCCGGCTGCTCGCCGGCCGCCGGCCGAACGCCGCCGTCGCGGCGCAGCACGAGGCGCTGACCGTGTGGCGGCCCTTCGAGGACGAACTCCTCGCGTACTGGCTGCGCGAAGCGGACGCCACACCTGCGGACGACACCCCCGCCCGTCTCACGCACACGCAAGACGGCGTGGCCCTGCTGGAGCGGTACGAGGCTCTCGCGGCGGCCCACCCCCTGACGGGACGGCACCGCGACCCCAAGTCCAACACCGCCGTCATGCTCCGCGCACTGACGGAAACCGTCGCGGGTCGCGAACTGTCGCCCCGCCTGGGCGGGTTGCTACGTCACTGCGTGGCCTCGATGGTCGCCAAGCGCGGCCGCCCCGGCTCCCCCGAGCACACCCGGCTGCGGCTGGCCCAGGCCCGGCAGGCGGCGCGGCCCGCGCACCACGGACTGGCGGCGCTGGTACGGGACCGGCTCGCCCCGCTGGCCCCGGACTCCGGGCTGCCCGACCCGGACGCGGTACTCGGCCCGGTGACCGCCGAGGAGGCGCGAACGACCGGGCTCACGACCGGAACCGCGGTGCCGCCCGCCGTACGTGCGGTCGTCGCCGCCACGCTCAGCGCTCCCCCGGAGACGCTCCTGGCGCGCGGTGTGGTCACCTCGGCCGAGCCGCTCGCCGAGCTGGCACCGCACCACCTCGGCGCCGACCTCGCCCTCGCCTGGCACCCCGAGGTTCCCGGGGGACCGCTGCGCACGCTGCTGGCGGAGCTGTACCGGGGCGGCCGCCGGTTCAACCCGTACCTGCGGCAGTTCGCCCGGCTCCCGGAGCTGCCCTGGATCCGTGCCGTCTCGCCGACGCCCGTACGGGAACCGGCGCACGCGGCGCTGCGACGGCTCGCCTTCCTCGCGCTGGAGGCCTTCCCGGGCTCCGACCCGAGTGCGCGACTGGTCCGGGAGCTGGCCGAGCTGGCCCAACAGGCCGGGATCCAGGCCTCGTTCGTCCTGGAGCCCTTCGCTCACAACCGCACCCGGACCCTGACCGGGGAGTTGATGCCCGCCGCGCGGGCGGCCGCCGAGCTGCTGCACGGGACCCCGTACGAGCGCTACTACCGGATCGACTACGCGGCCGTACGGGACATGGCCGAGGCCGACGACCGGGAGGGCTTCGGGCGGCTGTGCGTCGAGCGGGCGGGGCCCCCGGGGCCGGGACGGCCGCCGGCCCTCGGGCCGACCGCCATGCCGCTGGTCTCGGACCCGTTCGTGATCGAGCAGGCCATGACCCTGACCACCTTCAACCTCGCCCCCCTCGTCCACGAGGTCGGCGTCACCCCGCGGACGGGGTGGGACACCCTCGCCCGGGGCGCGTTCGAGGCCGCGCGCCGCCGGTCGGCCACCCCGAAGAAGACCGACCGTGCCTGGCGGCACCTGATGTTCCACCTGTCACTGTGCGACGCGGCACGGCAGGCGGCCGTACTCGACTGGATGGATGCCGAATCCGCCCGCCTCCCGGCCGGCACCGCCGCCCGGCTCGCGCCGATGGTGGCGGGAGCCCGGCGGGCCGTACGGGGCTGAGGGACTCGGTCAGGCCAGCGGGTCGGCCGCGAGCTCGATGACCTCGGCGGGGCCGGCCCGGAAGGCCGGGCTCGCCGCGTCGGCCTCGATCATGTGCGGGGTGGCGTCGTGCGCGGCGAGCGCCTCCTTCGAGGACCAGCGCTCGATGAGGACGAACCGGTCGGGCTCACCGCTCACTTGGTGCATGTCGTACTGCAAGCACCCCTCTTCGGCCCGCACGACCGGCGCGAGCCGCTCGAAAGCGGCGACTTGTTCCCGGCCCCGGCCCGGAAGAGTGCTGATCAGGATGACGAGTTGTATGGGCTGCGACATGCGGCCGAGGCTATCCGGCGCCCTGACCGCACTTGCTCCCGGGGGCCCGGGCAGGGACCAAAGGCCCTACTTGAGGCGGTAGTCAGCCTTCTCGGCGAGCTTGCCGTCCTTGAAGCAGAAGCGGAAGACGGTGTCGCTGTCACCGGAAGTCGACAGGTACCAGGAGCACTCGGCGCCCGCGGGCACGGCGGGGCCGCCCTCCTTGAGGGCCTCCTTGACGAAGGTCTCGCCCGAGGGCAGCTTCGCCCGGACCTCGCTCGCGGGGTCCCCGGCCTTCACGGCCTCGTACACCTTGGGGTCCACCATGGTCTTGTCCGCCACGTCGACGATCTTGCCGATGCCGAAGAGCAGCAGGACGAGCAGGCCTATCCCCAGGACCACCGCCACCAAGCACCCGATCAGGCATCCATTGCGTCGCGCCACGTCCTGGTCCTCCGTACATCCGTGCGTCCATACGTCCACCGCAACTGCTGCGGGCTGTCCCCACGACTCTCGCAAGACGGGGCGGCGAACGCTGTTCTCCAAAGTCGCGGTTGCGCGCAACGATCGTCGTTCGAGGTCAGCTGGGGTGAGGCGTGTATACAGGATGAGAACGATCATTCGGACGAACTGTGAGGAACCACCGTGAGCCAGACCACCGAGCCTCTGATCGTCGTCGGCGTGGACGGTTCGAACCACTCCAAGCAGGCCCTGCGCTGGGGGGTCGCCCAGGCCAAGGCCATCGGCGGCCGGGTGCACGCCGTCATGAGCTGGGAGTGGAACACCAATCCCTTCGGCATCAGTGCCACCGAGCAGGACGAGCTCGTCACCGCCGAGGAGGCGGCCCGGCAGAAGCTCGCCGACACCGTGGCCGAGGCGGTCGGCACCTCCCCGGGCGTTCCGGTCTTCCGCCGGGTGGAGCAGGGCTCGCCCGCGCAGGTGCTGGTCGACGCCTCGAAGGAGGCGGAGCTGATGGTCGTCGGCACCCGCGGCTACGGCGGCATCAAGGGCGCGCTGCTGGGTTCGGTGAGCCAGCAGGTGGTCCAGTACGCGGCGAGCACGGTCGTGGTGGTCCGCGAGGACGGCTCCGCCTGAGCGGCCCAACTCCCCCTCGCCGCAGGCTCAGAACGCAGAACCCCGGCCCGCCCCGTCTGTCGGGGCCGGGCCGGGCCTGTCGGGCCTGTCGCGCCTGTCGCGCCCGTCGGCTCAGGAAGCCGCGCGCCCCAGATCGCCCGGATCGGTGTTCGCGCCGCACAGCACCACCGCGACGCGTTCCCCCGGCCGCCGCGGAGCGACCCGCAGCGCCGCCAGCGCGGTGGCGGCGCCCGCCTCGACCACGATGCGGTGCTCCTCCCACAGCGCGCGCCGGGCTTCGGTGATCGCCGGGTCCGGGACCAGGACCGACTCGGCGTTCTCCTCCCGTACGGCGGCGAGCGCGTCGGCGGAGACCCTGGTCGCCCCGAGCGAGTCCGCGGCCACCGAGTCGACGGAGACGTCGACGAGCCGGCCCGCTTCGAGCGCCGCGTTCAGGGCCCGGCAGTTCTCCGGCTCGGCCGCGATCACCCGTACGCCGTGTTCCCGCGCGGCGGTGGCGACCCCGGCGAACAGCCCGCCGCCGCCGACCGCGACGACCACCGTGTCCAGGCCGGGCAGGGCGGTGCGGATCTCGTCGAGCAGGGTTCCGGCGCCCGCAGCGATGAGCGGGTGGTCGTACGCGTGGCTGCTCAGCGCCCCGCTCCCGGCGGCGAACTCCCGGCAGGCGTCGAGCGCTTCGGTGTACCGGTCGCCGACGAGCCGTACGTCGGCCCCGTAGCCCCGTAGCCGCTCCACCTTCACGCGCGGGGCGGTGGCCGGCAGGAAGACGGTCGCGGGCACGGACTCGGCGCGGGCCGCCCAGGCGCAGGCGAGGCCGGCGTTGCCGCCCGAGGCGATGGTGACCCCGGCGTCGGGGAGGGTCCCGGCGGCGCGGTGGGCGGCGAGGAAGTTCCTGGCGCCGCGAGCCTTGAAGGAGCCGGTGTGCTGGAGGTACTCCAGGGCGTACGAGATCCCGTCGCCCGCCGGTATCACCGCGACGGGCCGTACCGCCCCGGCGATCCGCTCGGCGGCCGCGCGTACGGCGCCGTAGTCGAGCGGCACCGCGTCGAGCTGCTGTTCCATGAACTCACTCCTCCATCGGGCGGACCGGGTGGATCGGGCGGACGGGGTGGACCCGTCGATCCTCAGGCGGTGGCGGGCCGGGCCGCCTCGATCAGCTGGCGCAGGGCGCCGTAGTACACCTCGTGGTCGGTCAGGGCGGGCAGTACGTCGGCCAGCCCGCCCGAGAGCACGGGGAACTCCGCGGGGTCCAGGGCGGCCAGCGCCCCGCGCGAGGCGGCGGTGGCTCCGGCCGGATCCCGGTGGTCGACGAAGGCGGCGCTGCCGAGGGTCAGCAGGTACATCCGGCGGTAGACGGTCATCGCTTCGCCGGGGCTCATCCCGGCGGCGACGCTGTCGGCGAGCGCGGGCTCGACCAGCCGCGCCAGCAGCTGCCGCCCGAGCCAGGGCCGCCCGCCGCGCAGGATCAGCAGCCCGGGGTGGGCCGCGAGCAGCCGGTAGAGGGCGCCGAACCGCTGCTCGGTGGCCTCGGCCCAGCCGGTGCCCGGGGGGATCTCGGGCAGCTGGGCGGCCAGGTGCTCGGTACAGAGGTCGAGCAGCCCGGCGAGGTCGGCGCAGCGGCGCTGGACGGTGGCGTGCGAGACGTCCAGCCGGTCGGCGAGGGCGCGGAAGCTGAGGGCGGCGGGGCCCTGCTCGTCGAGGATCCGCAGGGCGGCGGCGGCGATCGCCTCGGGAGTCGCGCGGTCCAGGGCGGCTGATCTTCTCGGCATGGGATACACCGTATCAGCCATCGGAACATACAGCGTCACGTACGACGGCACGTACGACGTCACGTATGACGTCACATACGCCGTCACATACGGCGCGTCAACCCCTTCGTGTGACGTCGACTACACCCATATTGCTGGTCATCGCGCGATAACCCTCGACTTATGTTGACAGCGGGTAGTCACACCGCTGCACTGAGCGCGCCACAGCCCCACCGTCCCCCACGTCAAGGAGACTCCGTGCCGCCTCGCCTGCGTGCGTCGCTCCCCTGCCTGACCGCGGCCGCCCTGCTCGCCCTCGCGCTCTCCCCCGCACCGGCGACGGCGGAGCCGACCGCGACCTCGGACACCCCGCTCGCGCTCACCCCGCCCATGGGGTGGAACAACTGGGCGCACTACATGTGCGACATCAACGAGGCCAAGGTCGTGGCGAACGCGAACGCGCTCGTCTCCACCGGCCTCGCCGCCAAGGGCTACGACACGGTCACCGTCGACGACTGCTGGATGGCCAGGAGCCGCGACGCGAAGGGCGATCTCGCCGTGGACAGGGTGAAGTTCCCGCACGGCATGGCCTGGCTGGGCGACTACCTGCACGCCAGGAAGCTGAAGTTCGGCATCTACGAGGACGTCGGCCACCTCACCTGCGAGCGCTACCCCGGCAGCGGCTCCCCCGAGGGCGGCGGGCCGGACCACTACGCCCGCGACGTCCGGCAGTTCGCCTCCTGGGGGGTCGACTACGTCAAGATGGACGGCTGCAACCTGTGGGTGCCCGAGGGCAGGACCAAGGAGCAGGCCTACCGGGACGCCTACAACTCCGTCGCCGGGGCGCTGCGCGACAGCGGCCGGAGCATGGTGCTGTCCGCCTCCGCGCCCGCGTACTTCCAGCAGGGCGAATGGGGCGGCTCCGACTGGCACAAGGTGATCGACTGGGTCGGCGAGACCGGTCAGCTGTGGCGCGAGGGCCGCGACATCAAGGTGTACAAGCCCTCCGCGCCGGACACCTCCCGGTGGAGCTCGGTCTTGGGCAACTACGGGTACAACCGCTGGCTCGGCCGGTACGCGGGCCCCGGCAACTGGAACGACCCCGACTTCCTGATCGCCGGCGCCCCCGGGCTCACCGCGGCGGAGAGCCGCAGCCAGGTCGGCCTGTGGGCCATGATGGCCGCGCCGTTCATCCTCTCCTCCCAGGTCTCCGAGATCGGCGCGGACGGGCTCGCCGCCCTCGGCAACACCGACCTGATCGCGCTGGACCAGGACCCGATGGGCCGTCAGGCCTCGGTGGTCTCCTCCAACGCCACCTTCGACATCCTCGTGCGCCCGCTCGCCGGCGGGGACCGCGCCGTGGCCGTCCTCAACCGGTCCGGCGGCGTCCGCGACATCCGCGTCCCGCTCGACGAGATCGGGCTGGCCTCCTGCACCGCCACCGCGAAGAACCTGTGGAACGGGGAACTCCGCAAGGTCTCGGACGCGTTGACCGGGAAGCTGGCCGCACACGACACGGCCGTCTGGCGGCTGACCCCGCAGGGCGGCTGCGCCCCGGCCGTGCCCACCGGGCAGATCGCCGGCCAGGGTTCCGGCCAGGGAGCCGCCTGCGCCGACGGGGCGAACACCACCGGTGTCGGCGCCGTGGTGATGGGTGCCTGCACGGGCGCTCCCGACCAGCGCTGGACCGTGGGCCGGGACGGCAGCCTGCGCCTGGCGGCCGACTGCCTGTCCGCGGGCGAGGACGGCCTCGTGGAGCTGGCCCGCTGCGCCTCCACCGACCGCCGGCGCGAGCCGGGGCAGAGCTGGACGCCCCGCCGCGACGGAACCCTGGTCGAGGACGCGAGCGGGCTCTGCCTGACGGCCCCCGCCCCCGCGGCCGCCCCGGCCGATCCCGGCACCCCCGCCGAGCGGCTGCGGCTGGCCGCCTGCGGCGACCACCGGGTCGACCAGGCCTGGGCCCTGCCGGTCTGAGGGCCGCGCGCATGAGCGAGCAGACCGCGGATCCCGAACCTCCCGAAGCAACCACCCAGACGAGGACGTCGCGCATGTCCGTCCCGATCCCCCGGCCCGGCCTGCCCGGGCGGGCACGCCGCCGGGTCACCCTGGCCGCGCTGCCCGCAGCCCTGCTCACCCTGGCGGTCGCCGGTGCCGCCCCCGGAGCCACCGCCCCGGCGGCCCCGGCACCGGCGCTGGCACCGGCGCTGGCACCGGCGTCCGCGCCGTATGCCGTACGGGGCCACGCGCCGGCGGCGTCCCGGCCGCGGGCCTTCGACGCCGCCCCGGCACGGGCCGCCCTGGAGCGGCTGCTGCCGCGGCACGCCCGGCAGTTCACTCTGGTGCCCGACCCCACTGCGTCCACCGGGAATGGCCGCGCCGGGGCCGACACCTTCACCGTGTCCGGGACCGCCGGCGCGATCACCGTCCGGGGTTCCACCGGAGCCACGCTGCTGACCGGGGTCGGCTGGTACCTCCAGCACGTCGCCGGAGCGGACATCGGCTGGCCCGGCGACAGCATCGGCATGCTGCCGGACGAACTGCCCGCGGTGCCCGCCCCCGTTACCCGGAGCGCGCAGGTACCGCACCGGTACGCGCTCAACGACACCGACGACGGGTACTCGGGCCCGTACCGCACCTTCGAGCAGCACCAGCGCCAGATCGACCTGCTCGCCCTGCACGGCGTCAACGAGGTGTTCGTCCAGGCCGGCGCCGAATACCCGTACTACCGGGCGCTCCAGCGCTTCGGCTACACGGCCGAGGAGCTGCGGGAGTGGATCCCGGGCCCCGGCCACCAGAGCTGGTGGCTGCTGCAGAACCTGAGCGGCTTCGGCGGCCCGGTCACCGAGCAGCTGATGCGGGGGCGGGCCGAGCTGGGGGGCCGGATCGCCGAGCAGCTGCGCGGTCTCGGTATGACCCCGGTGCTGCCGGGCTACTTCGGAACGGTGCCGCCGGGCTTCGCCGCGCGCAACGCGGGCGCGGTGACGGTGCCGCAGGGCGACTGGGCGGGCTTCGACCGGCCGGACTGGCTGGACCCGTCCTCCCCGGTCTTCGCGAAGCTGGCCGCCGACTACTACGCCGAGCAGCGGGCGGTGTTCGGGGACAGCGCGATGTACCGGATGAGCCCGCTGCACGAGGGCGGGCAGACCGGACCGGTCGACGTGAAGGCGGCCGCCGGGGCAGTGCAGCAGGCCCTGTGGGCGGCCCATCCGGGAGCGCTATGGGCGGTGCTGGGCTGGCAGGACGATCCGACCAAGGAACTCCTCGCCGGGGTGGACACCTCGAAGCTGCTGATCCTGGACGGGCTGTCCGACCGGTACAACCGCCTCGACCGGGAGGCCCGTTGGGGCGGCGCCCCGTACGCGATGGGCACGATCTACAACTTCGGCGGGCATACGACGACCGGCGCGAACACCTCGGTCTGGATCGACCGGTTCAAGGCCTGGCGCGCGAAGAGCGACAGCGCGCTGACCGGCACCGCCTACCTCCCGGAGGCCACCGGAACCAACCCGGCGGCCTTCGACCTCTTCACGGACCTGGCGTGGGAGCCGGGCCCGGTGGACCAGCGGAAGTGGTTCGCCGAGTTCGCGGACCGGCGCTACGGCCACCCGGACGCGGAGGCCGCGGCGGCGTGGGAGGAGCTGCGGAAGGGCCCGTACAGCACCTCTTCGGGGCTGTGGTCGGAGTCCCAGGACAGCCTGTTCTCGGCCCGGCCGAGCCTGACGGCAGTGGGGGCGGCCTACTGGAGTCCCAAGTCCATGCGCTATCCGGCCGGTTCGGTGCGCCGGGCCCTGGACCACCTGCTCAAGGTGGCTCCGCGACTGCGCGGCTCCAGCGCCTACCGCTTCGACCTGGTCGACACCGCACGGCAGGCCCTGGCCAACCACTCAAGGGTCCTGCTGCCGCGCATCAAGGCGGCCTACGAGGCCAAGGACCTGGCCCTGTTCCGCGAGCTGACCGCCGAATGGGCGCACCGGGAGAAGCAGTTGGACGAACTGGTCGGCTCCGATCCGAACTTCCTGCTCGGCCCCTGGCTGTCGGCGGCCCGCGCGCACGGGACGGACCGCGCCGAGCAGGACCGGTACGAATACGACGCCCGCTCGATCCTGAGCGTGTGGGGCCGGCGGAGCACCAGCGAAGGCGGCTTCCTGCACGACTACGCGAACCGCGAATGGAGCGGCCTGGTATCGGAGTTGTACGCGCGCCGGTGGTCCTCCTACTTCGCATCGCTGGAGGACGCCCTGGTACGGCGGGCGGCGCCGAGTGCGATCAACTGGCACTCCTTCGAAGAGCGGTGGGCGCGGCTCACCACCCGCCACGCGGACCGGCCCAGCGGCGATCCGTACGCGCTGGCCGCCGCGATCGCGGCCAGCCTGCCCGCCGTCAAATGACCCACGGCAAGGCGGCTCACGCCGCGGCGCCCCACCCGTCGGCGGCCCACCCCACGGCGGCTTAGCGCACCGCGCCCGGCGGCGAGCCGTGAAACCGTGACCCTCACCCTCCCGTGGGAACCTTCCCACCCTCGCGAGGGAAAACCGCCCCGCCGGCTCGCCGGGCGGGCCGGGTACTGGGTTGACTGGCACGGAAGTTGATCAGGGGCGGCCGCCGGAGCGATCCGGTGGCCGCCCCTTCCGATGCCGCCCCCGCCGGAAGGACGCCAGCCATGTCCGAGACCGACCCGGACCGGCCCTCCGCGACGCTGGAGCTGCTGACGCTCCTCGCCGCCGGAGCCGCCGATCTCGCCATCGACCAGTTACGCCAGTCCGCGGACCGGGCGCAGGACGTACTGCGCCGCTCCGACCTGCGGGAGCTGATCACCGACGGGGTGGTGGAGCTGCGCAAGCGCGGGGAGATCGCCACCCGCCGGGCGGGCGCGCCGGGCATGGACAACTACCTCGAAACCATGGCCCGCCGGGCCGCCGAGAGGGCCGGCCATCCCCGTGCCTGACCACGCCGCCCCGGGCGGCACCAAGGGCCACGATCACGCGGGCTTCAAGGCCCGCGTGGACGAGGTGCTGACCGGCCTGGTGGACGAGGAGGAGCGGGCCCTGCTCGGTCTCCACGCCGAACTGTCGCCGCTCTCCGAGCAGTTGCGCCGTTCGCTGGCACGCGGGAAGCGGCTGCGCGCCGCGTTCCTGTACTGGGGCTGGCGGGCGGCGGGTCAGCCCGACTGCGAGGGGGTGGTGCGGGCCGCCGCCGCGATGGAGCTGGTGCACGCGGCTGCCTGCACCCACGACGACATCATCGACGACAGCCGGATGCGGCACGGGCAGCTCACCGCGCACGCCGCGTTCGCCGCCGCCGGGCAGCGCCCCACCGCGCTCGCGCTGATCCTGGGCGACCTGCTGATGGGCTACGCCGGACACGTCTTCGCCTCCTGCGGCCTCCCCGGGGCCTACCTCGCACGCACCGCCCCGCTCTGGACCACCCTGCTGCGCGAGACGATGGCGGGCGAGTTCCTGGAGGTGCTGCGCACCGCCGGTCCCGCGAGGGAGCCACGGGTCGCCGAATCCCTGGAGATCTGCCGCTTCAAGACGGCCAAGTACACGGTGGAACGGCCGCTCCAGCTCGGCGCCACCCTCGCAGGCGCGCCCCGCGCGCTCTTCGAGGCCTTCTCCTCCTACGGGCTCCCGCTCGGCGAGGCCTTCCAGCTCCGCGACGACCTGCTCGGGACCTTCGGCGACCCGGCCAGGACGGGCAAGTCCAACTCCGACGACCTGCGCGACGGCAAACCCACCGCGCTGCTCGCGCTGACCCTGGAAGCCGCCGGACCGGATGACCGGGCACTGCTCGCGAAGCTGGTCGGCAACCCGGACCTGCGACCGGACGAGGCCGACTCGGTAAGGGAGTTGATGGATTCCTCCGGGGCGCGGGAACGGGTCGAGTCCATGATCCGGGGGCGGATCGACCATGCCTGCGCCGCGCTGGACACCGTACCGATGCCCGCCGAGGCGCGCTCCGCGCTGCGCGAGCTGGCGGGCACGGCCGCCGACCGGTCGCACTAGAGGCACCCGTTGCCGTAGCCGATGCCGTAGCCCACGACCGCCACCGCCACCGCGACACGAAGAGGGACGACCCAGACGTGAACACGGCCGACACCACCACTTCGCGCGCCCGTTACGACGAGGCCGCGCTCGACGCCCTGAGCACCCAGGGCGACCCGCTCGCCGACGAGACCGTCGCGACCCTGCTGCGCCGGGGCGAGGTGGGTGACCTGAACACCCTGATGCGGTTCTTCGGTACCGCCGGGGACGAACTCCCCGACCGGCTCCCGGCCAGCGCCCGCGCGTACTTCGAGGCCACGGCCATGCCGCCGGGCTGGGTCGACTGGGGTGTCATGGAGCAGGCCCGGCTGTTCTTCATGGACAACGCGGCCCACATCAACACCGGCCTGTCCTTCGCGGCGATGCCCGTGACGTACGCCGTGCCGCGCATGGCACGGCTGCTCTCCTCGACGCACTCGCTCGCGTACCCCTCGCGCCGGATGGCCAACACCGGCCAGTTCGTCACGTACTTGATGCAGAGCGACTCCTTCGCACAGGGCAGCAAGTTCCTCCCGGCCGCCCAGAAGGTGCGCCTGCTGCACGCGGCGGTCCGCCACCACCTGCGCGAGGGCGGCCACTGGGACGTGGAGCGCGACGGACTGCCCATCTGCCAGGAGGACATGATCGCCGGATTCGGCATGTTCTCCCTCCTGGTGCTGGACGCCATGCACCGGCTCGGCGTGCACATGAGCGAGGAGGGCGCCGAAGCGTACTTCTACGCGTGGCGGGTCGTGGCCGCCATCCTGGGCTGCGACATGTCCTCGGTCCCCGGGACCCTCACCGAATGCCGCGCCTACCTCGACCTCTACCTCGCGCGCCACCTCGGCCCCTCCCCCGAGGGCGTCCACCTCAACGCCCAGCTGATGCGGCTCTACGAGGACGTGGTCCCCGGCACCCTCTTCGACCCGATGGTGCCCGCGACGATCCGCTACCTCGTCGGCGACACCCTCGCCGGCTGGCTGGAGATCCCGCGCGGCCCCTGGGACACGGCGGCGCGGGCGGTCCCGGTGTTCATCGGGTTGCTGGAGACCATCGAGGACAGCGGTCCGCTCGCCGAGTGGGCCCTGGACAAGGCGGGCTCGCTGCTCGCCGGGTTCGAACTGTCCGCGCTGACCCGGGGCCGGGTGATGCACCACGCGATCCCTGAGGAGCTCAAGCCCGACTACGGGGTGAAGCCGCCGCGGCCGGGCCGGTGGGTGCCCCCGGCGCCCGTCCATTGAACTCTGATAGGAATTTCGGCCAATCCGGTGGCGCGACGGCTACGAATCGCTGACAAGGCGTGCGGCTACGGAGGAATGCCGGTGGATCGCGGAGGATCGGTGCCGTGGATGAGCTGACACGGGCCGAGGAGAGCGAGCGCCTGTCCGTCCTGCTCGGCCGGGTCGCCGAGGGGGACGAGGCGGCGTTCGTCTCCGTGTACGAGGCGGTGAGCGGGTCCGTACTGGGGGTGGCGCACGCCGTATTGCGCGACCGCGCCCAGGCGGAGGAGGTGGCCCAGGAGGTGCTGGTCGAGGTGTGGCGCACCGCCGGGCGCTACCGCGCCGATCGGGGCACGGTGCGCGCCTGGGTGCTGACGATGGCCCACCGCCGTGCGGTGGACCGGGTCCGGTCCGTGCAGGCCTCGGTCGACCGGGAACGCCGGGCGGCCCGGCTGGACGCGGCGCTGCCGGAGTTCGACGAGGTGAGCGAGGCGGCGATGGACCACGAGGAGCGGGAACGGGTCCGGCGCTGCCTGTCCTCGCTGACCGAGATCCAGCGCCAGTCGGTGAGCCTGGCCTACTACCGGGGACTGACGTGCAGCGAGGTGGCGCAGACGTTGTCGGTGCCGCTCGGTACCGTGAAGACACGGCTCCGGGACGGCCTGCTGCGCCTGCGCACTTGTCTCGGCGTGTCGGCATGAGGGCGCGGTACGAGGATCGGGGACCGGAGAGCGGACCGGAGAGCGGATCGACGAGCGGACCGGAGAGCGGGGTGAGCGGCGGATGAGCGTGCACGAGGAGACCGGGGCGTACGTTCTGGACGCGCTGACCCCGGCCGAGCGGGCCGCCTTCGAGGCACATCTGGGGTCCTGTCCGGATTGCGCCCGGGAGGTACGGGACTTCGCGGCCACGGCGGCCCTGCTGGCCCGGGCCGTCGCCGTGGAGCCGCCGCCGGAGCTCCGCGAGGCGGTGCTGCACCGCATCCGCGCGGAGGGGACCCCCGAGCCCGGGACGGCGGAGCACCCGACCCCCGCCGCGACGGTGAGGCCCCCCGCACACCGCCCCTGGCTGCGCTGGGCCCTGGCGGCCTGCCTCGCGGCTGCGGCCGGGCTCGGCGGGGTCGCGGCCTGGCAGTACCAGCGGGCCGACGACGCCCGGCAGTCCGCACACCGGGCGGAGGCCGGCGCCGCGGCGCTGGCCGAGGTGCTGACGGCCCCCGACGCCCGGCTGGTCAGCGGCCGCGCGGCCGATGGCGCGACGGCCACGGTGGTCCTCTCCCGGGGCCGGGACCGGGCGGTGTTCGTGGCCTCCGGGATGCCGGCGCCACCGACCGGGCGGGTCTACCAGATGTGGTTCGCCGACCCGGCGGGCTCCATGCGCCCGGCGGGGCTGCTGGATCCGGCCCGGCCGGGCGCTCCGGCGCTGCTGGCCGGCGCGGTCGGCGCGGCCACCGGGGTCGGGGTCACCCTGGAACCGGCGGGCGGATCGGCGGCTCCGACGACGCGGCCGCTGATGCTGCTGGCGCTCCCGGCGCGCGGAGCGGCGTAGAAGGAACAGCGGCATACAAGGAACAGCGACATAGAAGCAACGCAGAAGGAATCAGACCAAACCGGTCAGGCGGTGGTTCCGAATGATCCACGTGAAGACAGACCCGGGACGTCCGAGGCGGTACTGGCTCGGCGCCCTCAGCGGACTGGTCGCCGCATTCGCCGGACTGGCCCTGGCGGAGCTGGCCGCAGCAGCCGTCCGGCCCGAGGCTTCCCCGGTCACCGCCGTCGGCGGGGCCGTGGTGGACCGGACCCCCGTCGCCCTCAAGGAGTGGGCGGTCCGCCAGTTCGGGACCAACGACAAGCTGGTCCTCGCTCTCGGGATCATCGCTGCGCTGGCCGCGATCGCGATGGCGGCCGGGCTGCTCGCCGTACGGCACCTGCCCGCGGGCATCGCGCTCGCGGCCGCCTTCGGGGCGGTCGGGGCGGCGGCCGCGCTCAGCCGCCCGGAGGCGACCTGGAAGGACGTGCTGCCCTCCCTGGCGGGCGGGACCGCCGCCGCGGCAGCGCTGTACCTGCTGGTCACCGCCTTGCGGCGGCCGGCTCCCGGATCCGCTTCGGGCGGCCTGGACCGGCGGGGCTTCGGCCGCCTCGTCATCGCCACCGTGGCCCTCTCGGCCGGAGTCGGCTACGCCGGCCGCCGGCTCGGCGCCTACGGCTCGGCGGGGGCCACGGCCTCCCGGGCCGACTTCGTCCTGCCCGCACCCACCGTACCGGCGCCGCCGGTACCCGCCGGGGCGGATCTGCGGATCCCCGGGATCTCCCGCTTCGTCACCCCGGACAAGGACTTCTACCGCGTGGACACCGCCCTGGTCGTCCCGCGCGTGGACGCGGACACCTGGCGGCTCCGCATCCATGGGGACGGAGTCGCCAGGCCCCTCACCCTCGGTCTTCGGGAGCTGCTCGCCCGTCCGCTGGTCGAGCACGACATCACCCTCACGTGCGTGTCCAACGAGGTCGGCGGCCCGTACGCGGGCAACGCCCGCTGGCTCGGCGTGCGCCTCGCCGATCTGTTGCGCGAGGCCGGGGTCCGGCCGCCCTCTCAGGGCGGTCCGGCCGACCAGCTCGTGGCGCGTTCGGTGGACGGGATGACTCTCGGCACCCCTGTCGAGGCCGTGATGGACGGCCGGGACGCGCTGCTGGCCGTCGGGATGAACGGCGAGCCGCTCCCCTTCCAGCACGGTTTCCCCGTACGCATGGTCGTGCCGGGCCTGTACGGGTACGTCTCGGCGTGCAAGTGGCTGCGGGAGCTGCGGCTGACCACCTTCGCCGCGTACGACGCGTACTGGGTGCGCCGCTCGTGGGCCGCCCGGGCCCCGGTCAAGACCCAGTCGCGCATCGACACCCCGCGCCCCTTCGCCGAGCTCTCCGCGGGCCGCGTCGCGGTGGCCGGGGTGGCGTGGGCGCAGCACCGGGGCATCGCGCGGGTCGAGGTACGGGTGGACGCGGGCCCCTGGCACGAGGCCCGGCTCGGGGACCCGGACGGGGACGACACGTGGCGTCAGTGGGTGTGGCCGTGGGATGCGGCTCCCGGCCCGCACACCCTGGAGGTCCGGGCCACGGACCGCACGGGCGCCGTACAGACGGGGGAACGCGTGGGACCCGTCCCCGACGGGGCGACCGGGTGGCACTCGGTGTCCGTGTCGGTGTCGAGGCGGTAGGCGGTATAGGCGGTAGGCGGTAACCGCTACAGCGCTTGCTCCTGCGCGGGGCAGACCATGGCGGCCGGGCCCGCCAGTGCGCGGGCGGTCCGGAGCAGGCCCGGAGGCGTGGCGGCGCTGAGCGTCCAGACGACGGCGCCGCCGGCGGGCGGCTCCGGGACTGCAGCGAACCGGGCCCGCAGGCCGGCCTCGACGGCCTCCGTGTCCGGATCCGCGTCCGGGAGGTGCAGGGTCTCGTAGCGCACCGGCGCGGTGTCCACCTGCCGGATCTCGATGCGGCGGGTGCCCGCGGTGTCCCCCGCGTCGCCGCCGTCGCCCCCGATCAGCAGCTCGGTGAACCCGCGGCCGCCCGGCTCGCCGGGGCCCCGGGCGTGGGAGTTGCCCGGGTAGACCGCGAACACGCCCGTGTCCGGGATCACCCGGTGGTGGACGTGGCCGAGCGCCCAGTAGTCGTAGCCGGCCCGCTCCAGGGTCTCCGGCGCGGTCGGCGCGCAGATCCGGCGGCTCCAGGCCCCGTTCAGGCTGGTGTGCAGCAGGCCTATGTTCACGGTGCCCGGGACCCGGCGCGGATATCCGGCGGCGAGGTCGCGCCGCTCGTCGGGGTCCGCCACCGACTGGCCGTGGACGGTGATGCCGAGGCCGGTCCAGGACACGGACTCGGGGGCGTCGGAGCCGAGCCAGCGCACGGACGGCGGGAGGTGCAGCTTGTGCGGCAGCGGGGTCTCCGCGTCGTGGTTGCCCGAGACCACCACCGTGCGCAGGCCCGCGTCGTGGAAGGCGCCGAGCGCGTCCTGGCAGGCGGCCAGCGCCCGGGCGTCGGTGTGGCGCCGGTCGAAGACGTCTCCGGCGATGAGCACCCCGTGGTAGCCACCCCCGGTGATCCGGAGCACGGCCGCGCGCAGGGCCTCGTACGGGGCCTCGTGCGGGTCTATCGCGGGCGCCCCGGGGTAGTCCGCCAGCCCGCGCAGGGCGGACCCTATGTGCAGGTCGGCCAGGTGGGCCACGCGTATCGGGCCGGGCGCGGGTATCGGACCAGGCGCGGGTATCGGGCCGGGCGCGGGTATCGGGCCGGGCGCGGACACCTTCACCGGCCCAGGATGAGGTCGGTCTTGAAGGCGTCCCGCTCCAGGAGCCAGCCCTCGGCCCGGAGCTTGCCCATCAGGTCGGAGCGCAGCTCGGCGGCTTCCCGCAGGGTGCGCGCCTTGGCCGTGATCTCGGTGAACCAGGTCAGCTCCCCGGACGCGGACCGCAGTCGGCTGACTTGTGTCTCCATCGCGTGATCGAGCATGCGGCCAGGATAGTTGGCCTGCCTTACCGGACCGTGGAGACGGGATGAAGCGGTGACGGACTCCGCCCAACCGACCGGTTTCGCACCCCACTTGGCGAGTTTTCCGGGGAGCCGGTCCAGAACGAGGGCGCGGGAGGCGTCGAGGCCGGGGAGCTCGCCGGGGGCCAGACCCGGCACCGGACGGCACTTCTTGTTGGTGAAGTCGAGGGTGGCGCGGGTGTGGCTCAGATTCACCTGAACGCTGTAATTGCAGTCGCCGACGCCGAAGTTGTGACCGTTCGCCCGGTCCATCACCCGTCGCACGGCCGCCGGCTCGGCGCCGTCGCCGTCGATCTCGAAGCGGGCCTTGTAGGCGAGCCGGATCCGGTTCTCGTCGTCGTGGCGGCGGATGCGGACGATCCAGCCCTGACCGTTCAGGCTCTGCCCGGCGTCGTCCACGTACTGGGCCACCTCGACCCGGCCGGGCGCGCCGAGGGAGAGCGCGGCGGCCGCGGCCTCCGTGGGCCGACCGTCGGCGTCCAGTACCCGGTCGGGGTCGAGCAGGAGCTTGACCTGGTAGACCGCGCGCGCCGAGGAGGCGGGCGACATCCTGGCCCGCGGTCCGGTGCGAATCCGGCGTTTCGTTGCTTTCGGAGTGTTCCGCATATCCCCGTCGATCATGCCTCATACGACACCGGCGCGGACGAAACCTCCGGAACCGCGACGGTAAACAGGCGGTGAATCTACCGCAGGCCCGAGGTCCCGGCCTCCAGGGTCGCTCGACACGGTGTGCGCGACCCGTCACCCGGCGACACGCACCGTGCATTTGAGTATTATCTGGGATTCTCGGTCAAGTCGTCCCGTATGTCAGGAGCCGGCTCAGTGGAGCTGACCAGCACGTCGTTCCTCGTCACGCTGATCATCGTCACCGTGCTCGCCATGCTCGCCGCGCTGCTCCTGTGGAACCGGATCCCGGGGCCGGGGTTCGTGCGCTGGGCGGCCCGGCTGGTGATGATCGGCGTGTGCCAGCTCACGGCCATCTGCGTCGTGGCCACCTGGATCAACGGCAGCTACGGCCTCTACTCCTCCTGGGACGACCTGCTGGGCACCGAGGGCGGGCAGAACCCCTCCGCCATGACCGGCCCTCCGCTGGGCCGGGCCAAGTTCACCGTGGGCAGCGACGGCACGCGCACCACCTACTTCCGCGGTTCCCACTCGAAGCTCGCCGGCCAGGTGCTCGTGTCGACTCCCCCGGGGTACGACGCGCCGGGCGCCAAGAAGACCCGCTACCCCGTACTGGTGCTGCTGCACGGCTACCCCGGCTCGCCGCGCAGCTGGATGGACCTCGGCAACATGCCCGGCGCGCTGGAGCAGCTCGTCCAGCTGGGCGCGGCGCACCCCTTCATCCTGGTGATCCCCGAGCTGTACCCCGGCGGGGTGAACACCGACTGCACCGACACCCCGCAGCGCAAGGTGGCCAGCTGGCTCGCGGAGGACGTGCCGGACCTCGTCTCCAAGAACTTCCGCACCCTTCCCGAACCCAAGGGATGGGCGCTGATGGGCATCTCGACGGGGGCCTTCTGCGCGGCCAAGCTGCCGTTGCAGTACCCGAAGGTGTTCCGGGCGGGCGCGGCCCTGGACCCGGATCCGCTGACCGGGGACCCGGACGTACTGGCCGATCCGCTGCTGCGGGAGCGCAACAGTCCGATGTGGCTCGTCGAGCACACGAAGAACGCGGACGTCGGCCTGTTCCTGGCCACCTCCGCGCAGGACAAGGACAGCCCGGTACGCCAGCTGACCGACTTCGCCAAGGCCGCCGAGGGCTCCGGGGTCCGGGTCAAGACCCTGATCCGACCCCAGGGCGGGCACAACTTCCAGACCTGGACCGCGATGTACCCGGACGCGCTGGGCTGGCTGAGCACGGAGATCTCCCCGCCCTCGCCGCCGGCCGCATGAGGGCCGGCGGCTGAACGGGCCCTAGGCCGTCTCTTCCGGATCTTGCCGGGCCCGCGCCGCCCGGCAACATCCGAAAGAGACGACCTACCCGCTCACTCCCGTACCAGGCGGACCGGCAGCTTCTCGACGCTGTTGCCGATGAAGCTGTGCTGGTGCGGGAGCTCGGCTTCGGGGACGGCCAGGTCGAGGTCCGGGAAGCGGGTGAAGAGGGCTTCCAGGGCGATCGTGGCCTCCAGCCGGGCGAGCGGGGCGCCGACGCAGTAGTGGGCGCCGTGGCCGAAGGAGAGGCTGCGGGCCGCGGTGGGGCGGGTGACGTCGAAGCGGTCGGCGTCCGGGCCGTGGAAGGCCTCGTCGCGGCCGGCCGCCGTGTACCCGGCGAGCACCGGGGTGCCCTGCGGGATCACGGTCCCGCCCACGGTCAGGTCGCGGGTCGGGTAGCGGAACGGGAACCAGCTGACCGGGCCGTCGAAGCGCATGGTCTCGTCGACCACGTCCGACCAGCTCGCCTTGCCCGCCAGGACCAGCGCGAGCTGGTCTCGGTGGGTGCACAGGGCGCGGACCGCGTTGCTGATCAGGTTGAGCGTGGTCTCGTGGCCCGCGACGAGCATCAGCCGCATGGTGCCGATGAGTTCGGCCTCGCTGAGCCGGTCGCCGTCCCCCTCGCGGGCGGCTATCAGCGCGCTCGTCAGGTCCTCGCCGGGATCCGCCCGGCGGGCGGCGGCGATCGCGCCGAGCAGCTCGACGAGTTCCCGAACGGCCGCCATGACCTCGGCCGGGGTGGTGTCGGTGGCGATGATGACGGTGTTGGACAGCGTGTGCAGCCGCCCCCGGTGCTCGGGGTCAACTCCGAGGAGCTCGCAGATCACGCTCATCGGGAGCGGCAGCGCGAAGTGCGTGCGCAAGTCGGCCACCCCGTCCGGGGATTCGGCCGCCGCCCGGTGCAGATCGTCCAGCAGCCCGGCCGTCAGCTCCTCGACGCGGGGGCGCAGCCGCTCCACCTGGCGGACGGTGAAGGCATTGCCCACGAGGGAGCGCAGCCGGCGGTGGTCGGCGTCGTCGGCGGTGTGCATGCCCTGGGCCTGGGCGAAGACGCGCAGCGGCCAGTCCTTGGCGATGGTGCCGTCGTGCAGGGCGGGGAAGTGCCGGGCGTCCTTGGCCACATCGGGGTGGGCGAGGAACTCCCTGAGCGCCTCGTGGCCGAGGACGACGGCCGCGGGCACCCCGCCGGGCAGGACCACTTCGGCTACGGCGCCCTGGGCGCGCAGCCGGGCGTTGAGGGCGTGCGGGCAGCCGCCGGCGGGGTCGATGACGTACGCGCTTGCGTGATCGGGGGACAAGCCTGATCTCCTGACGATATGGACGGATCTCGGCCAACAGTGCGGGGTGGGAGGCTGGTTGTTCAAGCCCGGTCCCGTCCCATCTCGAAAACCGGGTCCGCCCGGCCCGGCCGCCCCGGCCGCCCCGACACGGGCCGCGCCGTGCCTCCGCCGCCGCGCGTGCGCGTCGTAGGGTCGCGGTCATGACGCAAGCACAGCACACCCTCGAAGGCAGGGTCGCCCTGGTGGCCGGAGCCACCCGGGGCGCGGGCCGGGGCATCGCGGTGGAACTGGGGGCCCGGGGCGCGACCGTGTACGTGAGCGGGCGCAGCACCCGGGGCCGACGGTCCGAGTACGACCGGCCCGAGACGATCGAGGAGACGGCCGAGCTGGTCACGGCGGCGGGCGGACACGGAATCCCGGTGGTCGCGGACCATCTGGTGCCCGCGCAGGTGGAGGCTCTGGTCGGGCGGATCGATGCGGAGCGGGGCCGCCTCGACGTACTGGTCAACGACATCTGGGGCGGCGAGCTGCTCTTCGAGTGGGAGAGCCCGGTCTGGGAACACGATCTGGACAAGGGGCTGCGGCTGTTGCGGCTCGCGGTGGAGACCCATGCCATCACCAGCCACTACGCGTTGCCGCTCCTGCTGCGCGAACCGGGCGGACTGGTGGTGGAGATGACGGACGGCACGGCGGAGTACAACGCGAGCCGCTACCGGGTCTCCTTCTTCTACGACATCGCCAAGTCAGCCGTGCTGCGCATGGCGTTCGCCCTCGGCCACGAGGTGGGCCCGCGCGGGGCGACGGCGGTGGCCCTGACCCCGGGCTGGATGCGCTCGGAGATCATGCTCGACACCTTCGGCGTCTCCGAGGCCAACTGGCGGGACGCTCTGGAGAAGGTCCCGCACTTCTGCATCTCGGAGACCCCGTCCTACGTCGGCCGCGCGGTCGCGGCGCTGGCCGCCGACCCGGAGGTGTCCCGCTGGAACGGACAGTCGCTCTCCAGCGGACAGCTCGCCGGGGTCTACGGCTTCACGGACCTCGACGGCAGCCGGCCGGACGCCTGGCGCTACATGGTCGAAGTCCAGGACCCGGACCGCCCGGCGGACCCCACGGGCTACCGCTGAGCAGCGTGCTGACCGCCCGTCACCTGCGGGAGTACGCGGCCTCGTAGAAGAACGGGGCCACATCCGCCTCGGTGACCTCGCCGAGGGTGGAAGGGGACCAGCGCGGAGTGCGGTCCTTGTCCACGACCTGCGCCCGGATGCCCTCCACCAGGTCGGGGGAGGCCAGCGCATGGCAGGACACGCGGAACTCCTGGTCCAGCACCGCCTCCAGCTCCCCGAGGGCGGCGGCCCTGCGGACCGCCTCCAGGGTCACCTTGAGGGCGGTCGGGGACTTGGCGAGGATCGTCTCGGCGGCCTCCTTGGCCGCCGGGTCGCCCTGCGCGTGCAGCCGGTCCACGATCTCCTCGACGCCGCCGGCCGCGTAGCAGTGGTCGATCCAGCCCCGCCATTCGGCGAGCGGGCCCGGCTCGGGGGTGGCGGCGTGGCGTGCCAGCACCTCGTGGGCGGGGGCCTCCGCGAGCTCGGCGGTGAGCGCGGGCAGCCGGTCGGCCGGTACGAAGTGGTCGGCGAGCCCGCACAGCAGCGCGTCGGCGGCGCCCACGGCGGAGCCGGTGAGGGCGAGGTGGGTGCCGAGGAGGCCGGGAGCACGGGCGAGCAGGTGGGTGCCGCCCACGTCCGGGACGAAACCGATGCCGGTTTCGGGCATGGCCACGCGGGAGCGTTCGGTGACGACGCGGACGCTGCCGTGGGCCGAGACCCCGACCCCGCCGCCCATCACGATGCCGTCCATGAGGGCGACGTAGGGCTTGGGGTAGCGGGCGATGTACGCGTTGAGCCGGTACTCGTCGCGCCAGAACTCCACCGAGGCCCGCGTCCCGGCCTTGGCGTCGTCGTGGATGGCCCGGATGTCCCCTCCGGCGCACAGCCCGCGCTCCCCGGCGCCCCGGATGAGCACCTGGTCGACGCCCCGGTCCCGCTCCCAGCCGGTCAGGGCCCCGGCGATGCGCAGCACCATGGGGTGGGTGAGGGCGTTGAGGGCCTTGGGGCGGTTGAGGGTGATCACCCCGGTCCGGCCGTGGACGTCACACAGGACGGTGTCGTCGCGGGCGTCGTCGCGGGCGTCGTCACGGGCGTCGTCTTCGTTGTTCACACCGGCCAGTATGGAGGGAGGGCGCGTGGCGTGACCGGCAGGATGGGTTCACCGGGTCGGGCCGTCCGGCCCCGACAGGGCCCGGAGGTAGCCGGACAGGGCCGCCGCCGTGTCGGCGAGCAGGAAGCGGGCCCCGAGGTACCCGTCCGGGCGTACGAGGAATCCGGTCGGGCCGTCGGGGCGGTAGAGCCGGGCGAACTCTCCGGCGGCGTCCCGGTATCCGGGGACGGCCGCGGTGTCGGCCACGGAGTCGGCCGCGCCCTCCGGGGCCTCGCGGGCGAGGACGCCGACGGTCTCCAGCCCGAGCCCGGCGGACGCCCGGTCCGCCGCCCGGGACGCCTCCGCCGCCGCGGCCAGGGTGGTGGCGTCGGCCCCGTACAGGAGCACCACGTGCGCGGTGCGGTCGCGCAGGACGTCGAGCAGGCGCATGGGGTAGGCGGCGAGCGGCAGGGTCAGCCCGGCGCAGTCCGGGGCCCGGTCGCCGGGCTGAGGCGCGTCGGCCGGGCCGGACGGGGTGCCGGCGAGCGGGCCGTCCCGGTAGGAGATCAGGAGCTGCGCCTCGCGGAGCATCACCGTCCGGGGGTCGTCCGGGTCGCTGTCGATGCCCTGCGTGCTGTGCCGCAGGGTCCGGCCGACGACCTCTTCCCCGACCGGGCGGCGTTCGGCGTCGTAGCCGGCGAGCAGGACGGGCCCGGCGGCGCCCCGCAGGACGATCGCGAGCTTCCAGGCCAGGTTGCAGGCGTCCTGGATCCCGGTGTTCATGCCCTGGGCGCCGGTGGGCGGGTGGATGTGGGCGGCGTCTCCCGCCACGAAGACCCGGCCGTCTCCGTAGCGGTCGACGATGCGGTGGCTGATGCGGAAGACCGACGACCAGCGCATCTTGGAGAGGGTGGCCGGGCGCGGGGAGAGCCGGTCCACGACGGCCTGGATGTCGGACAGTTCGGGAACGCGTCCGCCGTCCCCTTGCAGGCCGTGCGCCACACCGTCGTCCGGGGCCGCCTCGGCCGAGAACTCGGGCGGGACCATCATCGACATGCGGTATCGGCCCTCGCCGGGCAACGGGACGCAGATCAGCACGTCGTCGGTGGACCCGTCGGCGGCGAAGTGCGTGGACCGCACGCTGTACTCGTGGGGCAGGTCCCAGTCGGCCACCACGTCGGCCAGCATGTACTCCTCCTGGAAGGCCCCGCCCTCGAAGCTCAGACCCAGCCCCTTGCGCACGGTGCTGTGCGCTCCGTCGCAGCCGATGAGGTAGGGGGTGCGCACCTCCTCCTCGGCGCCGGAGGCCGTACGCAGCCGGGCGGTGACACCGTGCTCGTCCTGGGTGAACGACAGCAGTTCCGTGCCGCGTTCGATGACCGTGCCCAGGCCCGCCACGTACTCCTCGATGAGCCGCTCGGTCTCGTACTGCGGCAACGCAGCGAATCCGTACGGCACTTCGGGCGGCAGCTCCAGCTCGATCCGCGCCACTTGCCGGCCGTTGGCGTAGAGCAGCTGACCGAACAGCGGAACCGAGGCCTCTACGACCGTGCGCGCCAGGCCCATCCGGTCCCAGATCTCCAGGGTGCGCGGCTGGATGCCGATGGCCTTCGCGTACGGGAGCCTGGCCGGCAGGCGGTCGATGAGGCGGCAGCTCACACCGTTGCGGCGGAGCTCCGCGGCCGCGGACAGCCCGACCGGGCCTGCGCCCGCGATCAGTACTTCCGGTGTACGGGTGTGAGCCACGGGTGCCTCCCAGCGCCTGGCCCCGGAACGGTCTCCTCCACCATCGTCACCCCGCGGCGGGCGGCAGGCGAGCCGGGCGGCCGGCTCCCGCGCCGACCCCCTTGGCGTGGGTCCCCGGCGTATGCCCGAAGGCCCGGCGGAAGACGTCGATGAACGCGCTCGCCGAGGACCAGCCGCAGCGGTGCGCGACCGCCGTGACCGGGGTGTCGACGGCCAGCAGCCGCAGCGCGTGGTGCAGCCGCAGCTGGGTCCGCCACTGGGGGAAGGTCATGCCCAGCTCGGCGCGGAACAGCCGGCTCAGCGTCCGCTCCCCCGCCCCGGCCCCCGCGTGCGCGGCGAGCTCCGCCAGCCCGCGCGGATCCGCCGGATCGGCGTGCAGCAGCGCGCACACGGCGGCGAGCCGGGGATCGGCGGGGGCGGGCAGGTGCAGCGGCTGGAGCGGCGAGGCCTTCAGCTGGTCGAGCAGCACCCCGAGCATCCGGCGCCGCTCCGCGCTGCCGTCCTCGGGGGCCCGGGTGTACGCCAGGATCAGCTCGCGCAGCAGCGGGCCCACGGCGAGCACCGCGGGGGCGGAGAGGGAGAGCGGGTTGAGGTGGGTCGGAAGGCCCACGCAGTGCAAGTCGGCGCGGCCGAAGGCCCGGTGCTCGTGCACCGTCCCGGCCGGGATCCACAGCGCGCGGGTGGTCGGGGCCACCCAGGTGCCGGCGTCGGTGGTGATGGACAGCACCCCGGAACCGGCGTAGCAGATCTGGTGGTCGTCGTGGCGGTGCGGATCGATGCCCTGGTGGGTGTCGAGTTCGCGGATGCTCGTCGCGGCGCGGGGTGTGTGGCGGATTTTCTGCATCACCCGGCAATTTATCGGAAGCGGGCCGCCCCGGGCGAGAGCGATTCTCAGTCGGTGACCTCGACGACATCGCCGCCCCCGCCCCCGGCCCAGCCCCGCATCCAGTCCCCCACCCAGCCCTCCGACCGGCACGCGCCCCGTTCCCCCGCCCGGCTGCGCACGGCCGCCTTCTCCGCGGGCCACTCCTGCGTGGACGTCTACCAGGGCGCCGTGGCCGCCCTCGTCCCCTTCCTCGTCTCCGAGCGCTCGTACGGATACGCCGCCGCCTCCGGCATCGTGCTGGCCGCCTCCCTGCTCTCCTCGGTGGTCCAGCCGCTGTTCGGGGCACTGACCGACCGGTGGCCGATGCCCTGGCTGATCCCGCTGGCCACCGCGGCCGCCGGGCTGGGCGTGGCCCTGGTCGGGCTCGACGCTGGGTACGCGGCCACCCTGGCCGCCGTCGCCCTGTCGGGGCTGGGCGTCGCCGCCTACCACCCGGCGGCGGCCCGGCTGGTCCGCGTGGTGGGCGGCTCCGGGCACGGTGCGATGAGCTGGTTCGCGCTCGGCGGCAACATCGGCTTCGCCTGCGCGCCCCTGCTGGTGGTCGGCGCCCTGGCCCTGCCCGGACCGGCGGGGTGGTGGCTGCTCGCGATCCCGGCGGCGCTCGGCGTGTTCCTCAACTGGCCGCCCGCGTCGGCCCGTTCACAGTCCGCCCGAAAGCCGGGGCCGGCTCCTGCCGGCCATCCGGCCGACGACTGGCGGGCGTTCCTGCGACTCTCGCTGGTCGTCGTCGTCCGCTCGGTGGTCTTCATGGGCCTGAGCACCTTCATCGCCCTCTACGTCCGCGAGCGCGGCGGAAGCGAAACCGCGGGCGCCGTGGCCCTGTTCGCGCTCTTCGCGGGGAGCGCCGGCGGCACCCTGCTCGGCGGCCGGCTGGCCGCCCGCTGGGGCCGGGTCACCACCGTCCACCGCGCCTACGCGGCCTCGGTGCCCGCCATCGCGGGCATCCTCTTCCTCCCGCTGCCCCTGGTGTACGTGTGCTCCGCGCTGGCCGCCGCCGCGCTGTACGTGCCCTTCTCCCTCCAGGTCACCCTGGGCCAGGACTACCTCCCGACGCGGATGGGCACGGCGAGCGGGGTCACCCTGGGCCTGACCGTCAGCGTCGGCGGTCTCGCGAGCCCCCTCATCGGCGCCGCGGCCGACGCCACCTCCGTGGGCACCGCGCTCCTCCCGCTGGCCGCCCTCCCCCTCCTGGCCTGGCTCCTGGCCCGCCGCCTCCCGGAGCCGGCCGCCCCGGAGGAGATCCCGGCCTAGAGCAGCCATGACCCCCCAGAGCCACCGGTCACCGGCCACGGACTCCCGGCCACCGGATGGGCGACCTGGCCTAAGACCCCGCCCGCGCGTGCGCGCCGAGGGGCTGCGGCTCGCGGGGCGGGGCTAACGTCGGGGCGTTCCGTGCCGACCAGCCTCCTCGGAGGGCGCCGTGCCCCACCGCCCCGTCCGCGCCCGCGTTCGCACCCGTGTCCGTACCCGCATCCGCGCCCTGGCCGTGACCGGCCTGCTGTGCGCGCTGACCGCCGCCGCCCCGGCCCCGGCCCCGGGATCCGCTCCGGACCCCCCGCCGGGGCCGCCGCCGGTCACGGCCGTCGCCGCGACCCCCGGGAGCACGACCGCGCTGGCGGGCTACGCCGTCCAGTCGACGGCCCGGGTCACCGAGCCGGCGGCGGCGGTCTCCGCCCCCGGCTACCGGGCGAGCGGCTGGTACCGGGCCGGGCCGCGTTCGACCGTGCTCGCGGCCCTGCTCGCGCACGGCACGTACCCCGATCCCTTCTACTCCACCAACCAACAGCGCATCCCCTCCGCCGACTTCACCGTCCCGTGGTGGTTCCGGTCCGATTTCACCGTGGCCGACACCACCGCCCGGACCTACCTGGACTTCAGCGGGGTGATCTCGGCCGCCGACGTGTTCGTCAACGGCCGGCAGGTCGCCGCCGCTTCCACGGTGACCGGCGCGTACACCCACCACGAGCTCGACGTCACCGCCCTCGTCCGGGCGGGCACCAACACCGTCGCCTTCCGGATCCGGCCCAACGACCCCCACAAGCACCTCACCACGGGCTGGCTCGACTGGCTACAGCCCCCGGCCGACGCGAACATGGGCATCGTCCGCGACGTACTCGTACGCCGGGGCGGCCCGGTCGCCCTGCGCGACACCCACCTCGTGACCAGCCTGGCCCTGCCGTCCCTCGATTCCGCCGACCTGACCGTCAAGACGAAGCTGCGCAACGACTCGGCCGCCGAGGTCACCGCGACGGTGACCGGCACGCTGACCGGGACGGCGACCCGGACGGCGACCGGCACCCCGGACCCGGCGTACGCCCCCTTCCGCCAGGACGTCGCGCTGCGCGCGCACGAGACGAAGACGGTCACCTTCACCCCGGCCCGGTACCCCCAACTCCACCTGGCCTCGCCCCGCGTGTGGTGGCCGGCCGGCATGGGTGCGCAGGAGCTGTACGGACTCCACCTGACGGCGACGGCGTCCGGCACGCTCTCCGACGCGGCCGACGAGACCTTCGGCGTGCGCGAGGTACGGGCCCCGCTCAACTCCGACGGCGCCCGCCAGTACCAGGTCAACGGCCGCCCCTTGCTGATCAGGGGCGGGGGCTGGTCGCCGGACGAGTTCCTGCGCTGGGACCGCACGTACGTGGAGGACCGGCTGAAGTACGCCCTGGACCTGGGACTGAACGCGCTGCGCCTGGAAGGGCACCTGGAGCCGGACGAGTTCTTCGACCTGACCGACCGCTACGGGATCCTCACGCTGCCGGGCTGGCAGTGCTGCGGGAAGTGGGAGGGGCAGGTCAACGGCACGGAAGCCGGGGAGTTGTGGGAGGAGGAGGACTACCGCGTCGCCGCGGCGTCCATGGCCACCGAGGCCGCCCGCCTGCGCGGCCATCCCAGCGTCGCCTCCTTCCTCATCGGCAGCGACTTCGCGCCGGACGCGGAGATCGAGCGGGGGTACGTGGACGCGCTGCGGGCCGCCGACTGGCACACGCCGGTGGTGTCGGCGGCCACCGCCGCTTCGGCGCCCCTGAGCGGCAGTTCGGGGATGCGGATGACCGGACCCTACGACTGGGTGCCGCCCGGCTACTGGTACGACAAGCGCGAGGGCGGGGCCACCGGCTTCAACTCCGAGACCAGCGCGGGGCCTTCTGTACCCACCCTCGACACCCTGAGGCGCATGATGTCCCCCGCCGAGCTGGAAACGCTCTGGCGCGACCCCTCGGCACGGCAGTACCACCGCTCCCCGTCGAAGACCTTCGCCACGCTGAAGCTGTACGACGAGGCACTGACCGCGCGTTACGGGGCCGCGAGCTCACTGGAGGACTACGTCCGCAAGGCGCAGCTCGCCCAGTACGAGAACGTACGGGCCCAGTTCGAGGCGTACGCCCGTAACTCCAAGGATCCCGAGGCACCGTCGACCGGGGTGGTCTACTGGATGTTCAACAGTGGCTGGACCTCCCTCCACTGGCAGCTGTTGGACCGCCATCTCGATCAGGGCGGCGCCTACTTCGGTGCGAAGAAGGCCAACGAGCCGCTGCACGTCCAGTACTCCTACGACGACCGCACGGTGGCCGTGATCAACCGCCGCCACGAGCCCGCATCCCAACTGAGCACCCGGGTAACCCTGTTCACCCCCGACGGGATCCCTAAGTACGACCGCAGCGTGCGCGGCCTCGCGGTCGGCGGCGACGGCGCGAAGACGACGGCGCTGACCCTGCCCGCCTCGGTGGCCGGGCTGCCCACGACCTACCTGGCGCGGCTGATCCTGACCGACGCCGAGGGCAGGGAGCTGAGCCGCAACGCGTACTGGCTCTCGACCCGGCCGGACGTCCTCAACTACGCGGCCACCGACTGGTACTACACCCCGACCACCTCCTACGCGGACCTCAAGGGCCTGCGTTCGATGCCCGCGACCCAGGTCTCGGCGACGGCATCCACAACGCTCCAGGAAACCTCGACCGCCACGTCCACGACCACGGTCACCCTGCGCCACGCGGGCACGGGCAGCACACCGGCCCTCCTCACCGACGTCCACCTGGTCGACGACGGGGGCCGACCCGTCCTGCCCGTCCGCTGGTCCGACAACCAAGTCAGCCTCTGGCCGGGCGAGTCGCTCACCCTGACCGCCACCTACCGCACCGCCGACCTGCACGGATCCACCCCGCACCTGAGGATCTCGGGCTGGAACACCCCCACGGCCACCATCCCGGCACCACAAAACAAGTAAGCCAACCTTGCAAGTTTGCCTGGCTTTCCCCTAGGGTCGGAGCATGCCAGCAGAACAGACCGCCGAGGAACTCCAGCTCGTCCTCGGCATGCTGCTCCGGCAGGTACGCAGCGCCGCCGGTGGCGGGGTGAGCCTGTCGCAGATGTCCGTACTGAAACGACTCGACCGGCTCGGCCCGTCCACGGCCTCCGATCTGGCCCGTGCCGAGAAGATCCGCCCGCAGTCGGTGATCGCCACCGTCAACGCCCTCCAGGCCGAGGGCCTCGTAGCCCGCACCCCGCACCCCACCGACGGCCGGCAGTTGCTCATCGCGCTGACCCCCCAGGGGCAGAGCCTCGTACACGAGCGCCGCAAGGCCGGCCACGACCTCATCGCGGAGCTCATATCCGAGCGGCTGACGCCCATCGAGCAGGAACTGCTGGCCTCGGCCATCCCGTTGCTGCGTCGCCTTGCCGAGGACTGACCACCCCACCGAAGGAGCCCTCATGACCACCAACCTGAACCTCGACGGCGGCACCGCCCTGGTCCTCATCGACCTCCAGAAGGGGATCCTGGGCCTCCCGACCACCAGGCCGGCCCCCGAGATCCTGAAGAACGCCCTCGCGCTCGCGGAAGCCTTCCGGGCCCGCAAGCTGCCCGTGGTCCTGGTCAAGGTCGCCTGGTCCCCCGACGGCGGCGACCTGCCCACCACCGACGTCGACCGCCCCGGTCCCGCCGCCGCGCCCCCGGCCGCGTTCTCCGAGATCCCCCAGGAGCTGGCCGAGCTCGGCGACGTGGTCGTCACCAAGCGCCACTGGGGCGCCTTCACCGGTACGGAACTCGACCTCCAGCTCCGCCGCCGGGGCATTCACCGGATCGTCCTGGCCGGCATCTCCACGAGCGTCGGCGTCGAATCCACCGCCCGCACCGCCTGGGAGAACAGCTACGACCTGGTCTTCGCCGAGGACGCCACCGCCGACACGGACACCGACTCCCACGCCCACACCTTCACCAAGATCTTCCCCCGCATCGGCAAGGTCTCCACGACCGCGGACATCCTCACCGCCCTGGACTCCTGACCCCCGTCGCCGGTGAGCCGTCCAAAGTCCGACGGGCGCTCCGGGGCGGTCAGAGGAGGCCGAGCTCTCCTACGCGCAGGCCTGCCTGGAAGCGGCTCTTCGCACCCAGCCGCTCCATCAGCTTGGCGGTGATCCGGCGCGTGGTCCGAAGCGAGACCCCCAGGCGCAGGGCCACCGCCTCGTCGGTCAGCCCCTGCGCGAGGAGCTTGAGGACCTCCCGCTCCTGGCGGCCGAGTTCCTCGCCGTCCACCGGGACCGACTCCATCAGGGGGGTTCCGGTGACCCACAGATGATCGAAGAGCGCGCACAACGCGGCGACCGTCCCGGGACCGCGGAGCAGGACCGCGCCCTCCTCGCTCCGTTCGGGGTTGGCCGGCACCAGGGCCGAGGTCCGATCGGTGATGATCATGCGCAGCGGGAGCGCGGCCACGGTCCGGGTCTGCCCGCCCCTCGCGTTGAGCCAGCGGGCGTACTCGACGCTCGGCGGATGGCTGCGGACGCTGTCGACGTAGAGCGTCCGCAGCCGCACGCCGCGTTCGAGCAGCCGCCCGTCCAGCGGTTTGGCCGCTTCCAGGTTCTCCTCCGTCTGCGCCCCGCCGGGAGAGAGCGCCGAGAGCTCCTCGCGGACGTCCTCGACGAGCTCGGCCAGCCGCGTCCGTACCGCTTCGACGCCGATCAGGTGCTCCACGTGGGGGTGTTCGCGCGTGCCGTGGAGATGGGCGAACCGGGCGATCAGCGTGGCCGCCGCGGCCCGGCTGCGCTCGATCTGGTGCTGACGCTCCAACAATTCGGCCTGCTGTCGCGCCAGTAGGGCCTCCAGGCCGTACTCGGGGCTGATCACCTGCGCCGGACTTCCCCCGTCGACGGGCGGGCGCAGCAAGGAGAGCGAGGCGAGCCGGTCCATGGCGGCACGCACTTCGGTGGGGTCGGTTCCCGTCTGGGCGGCGATCTTGTCCAGGGTCATGTCGGGACTGGACAGCATCAGCTGATAGGTGCGCTCGGCCAGTTCGTCGAGCCCAAGTGATTCGAGCATGCTGCCTGTTCCCCTTCGACGGTGGAACCGATGATGCTCGAATCGGCCGTGAATGGATCGCGCCGTCCTGTCGAGGGCGGCTGTTTCGATGCGCCACAGTGGACAGGACGGCGTGCAGGATTCCGGGGCGGTTGGATCCGGTTCAGGGGAGGTCCGGGGCGCGCCGCCCCGTGTAGTACTCCCCCACCAGCCCGGGCCAGACCGCGGACACCGTCCACTCGGCCGTGAGGATGTCCCAACAGGCTTCGCGGGCCTGGGATTCGGCCTCGGCCAGGGTCCGGGCCCGGACGAACGCGGTCAGGACCGCCGTCCCGGGCGCCGGTCCGCCGTGCGTCGTCAGGTGCTCGATCCCGGCCGCCGCCAGGGCGGTCGCGTGGCGGGAGGGATCGACCGGCGGCGGATCGCGGAGCGGCCCCTGGGCCGCTCGCAACAGCAGGTGGATCAGGTACACGGCGATCGGCCCGTCTGCGGGATCAAGGCGGAACAGCTCCAAAGCGGGTGGGGGTTGGGGGTCGGGGGCGGCGAGGGAGCGCGCCCCTTCGAAGGCTGCCGTCCCGGCGGCCGGTCTGTACACCGTCCGGCGGTTCAGGTTGGTGACAGTGGCACTGCCCTGCCAGCGGCCCGTGCGGTGGCAGGCTGCGGCCCAGTCACCAGGCTGCCGCTCGAATCCATGGCCGGCACGCATTCGTGTCCGCCACGATGGGACCACCGGCCGACAAGGCCCCTCGGCAAAGAGCGGGGAGAGGCCGGGTTCTCGACTCATTCCCTGCCATTCTCTTGCCCCTTGGAGTTTTCATGAACCGCTTCGCCATGCTCGCTTGCGGACTCATCGCCGTCATGGGATTCGCCGCCACCACCCAGATTCCCGCGACCACCCAGATTCCCGCGACCACCCAATTCTCCGACACCGCGACCCGGATCACGGCCGAGGCCCCGGCGGCCGCCGATCCCGCGGCCTCGGGCGATTCGGCCGGCTGGCAGTGATCGGGACCGGGGATCTGAATTCCGTCATGGTGAACACGTCGACGACGAGCCGCGCCCTGATCTCACAGGAATGCATCGCGGAAGGCGGTACCGACTGGCATCGGGACGCTCTGCGCGAAGTCGCGTCCCGGCTCGAAGACCCGGGCTTCCCCTGCGTCTTCTCAAGGAACGCGCTGCGCAAGCGGCTGCTGAGGTTCGTCTTCGTGGAGAACGGCGACGACAGCGGCATCCGGCACCTGGCGCAGGGCCTCAAGGAGTACGTCGAGCTCTCCAGGGAGTGGGACGGCAGGCTGGACACCGCCTATCCGCTGGTCATCGCGTTCTCGGCCGGGGCGGTCGAGGCGGTCGAGGTGGTCGAGGCGGTTGAGGGCCGTCGCACGGAGGACTACCACGCCTTCGGCTGGAAGGTCCTCCAGCGACTGCACGAGATCGACCCGGCGCCCTGGCCCTCGGACGTGGACCCGGATCCGAGTTCCCCGGGCTGGTCCATGTGCTTCGACGGCATGCCGCTGTTCTGCAACATGAGCAGCCCCGCGCACCACAAACGCCGCAGCCGGAATCTCGGAAAGCACTTCGTCATGGTGGTCAATCCGCGTGAGCGCTTCGACGTGTTCGCCGGTGACACACCGAGCGGCCGCAAGGTCCGCGCCAACATACGCGGCCGGATCGAACAGTACGACGAAATCCCGCACGCCCCACAACTCGGCTCTTACGGAGCCGGCGCACTCGAATGGTTCCAGTACGGCCTCACCGACGAGAACGCCGAGCGGACGGACACCTGCCCGTTCGAGTTCCGTCAGCACCGGGCCGGCTGAGGAAAGGAATTCCATGAAGATCGACCTCATCGTCTCCCAGGGCCGGGTGGCCGACCGCGTGCCGCGGATGATCGAGGGCGCGGCCCTGGTCGCGCGGGCCCTGGAGGAGCGGTACGGACTCCAGGGCCGGGCGATCGGCACCTTCGCGCCACCCGCCGACGACGACTGGAGCGTGAGCCTGCCCCAGGCGGAGGAGACCCTGCTCGGACTGGGCGCGGCGGTCACCGAGAGCCTGCGGGCCGGCCGGCTCCCCGTGCTGGTCTCCAACACCTGCTCGGCGAGCATCGCCACCCTGCCCGCCGTGGCACGCGAACACCCGGACGCCGTCGTGCTGTACATCGACGCCCACGGGGACTTCAACACACCGGAGACGACCGGCACCGGCTACCTCGGGGGCATGGTCCTCGCCGCCGCGTGCGGGCTCTGGAACAGCGGCCACGGCTCCGGTCTGCGGCCCGGGCAGGCCGTCCTGGTCGGCGCCCGGGACATCGACGAGGCCGAGCACGACCTGCTCGCACAGACCGGCGTCCGCGTCATACCCCCGCAGGAGGTGACCGGGGAGAACATCCTGCGCGCGGTCGGCGGGGCTCCGGTGTGGATCCACATCGACTGGGACGTGCTCGACCCGGACACCGCCGTGCCGGCCGAATACGTCGTACCGGACGGCCTGTTGGAGTCCCAGATCCGGGCGGTCTTCGAGGCGATCCCCCGGGAGCGGCTGGTCGGGGTCGAACTGGCCGAGTTCAACGCCCCGACGGACGAGGCCGTCGCCGGGGCCGCGGTCGCCGCCATCCTCGACATGGTCGCCCCCGCGTTCGAGGACGCACCGGCCCGACAGCCGGTCCGACAGCCGGTCCGATAGCCGGTCCGACAGCCGCCCCGCCCTGATACGCCACCACCGAAAGCGACGACACCCCCATGCCTCTCCACGACAGCATCCTCGACACCATCGGGCGCACGCCCATCGTCAGGCTGCACCGTCTCGCACCCGAGCACGTCTCGGTCTACGTGAAGGTGGAGTCCTTCAACCCCGGCGGCTCGGTCAAGGACCGCCTCGCCCTCTCCGTGATCCTCGACGCCGAGGCGAAGGGGCTGCTCAAACCCGGCGACACGATCGCCGAGTGCACTTCGGGCAATGTCGGCATCGCCCTGGCCATGGTGGCCGCGGCGCGCGGCTACAAGTTCGTGGCGGTGATGTCCGACACCTACTCGGTGGAGCGCCGCAAGCTCATCCGCGCGTACGGCGGCAAGGTCATCCTCTTCCCCGGCGCCCTGGGCAGCAGCGGCGGCAACCGGCTGGCGGACGAACTGGCAGCCCGGCACGGCTGGTTCCGCGCCAGACAGTTCGACAACCCGGCGAACCCCGCCTACCACCGCGAGACCACGGCCTCGGAGATCCTCGGCGACTTCGCCGGGAAGCGGCTGGACTACTTCGTCACCGGATTCGGCACCAGCGGCACCCTGACCGGTGTCGGACAGATGCTGAAGCGGGCCCGTCCGGAGGTCCGGATCATCGCCGCCGAGCCGGACAACGCCGCCGTCCTGTCCGGCCGGGCGTGGAACGTCCACCGGATCCAGGGCTGGGCACCCGACTTCGTACCGGGCGTGCTCGACCGGAGCGTCATCGACGAACTCCTCACCGTGGACGAGGTGGACGGCCGCGACACCGCGCGCCGGCTCGCCGCCGAGGAAGGCATCTTCACCGGGCTCTCGGCGGGCGCCACCCTGGCGACCGCGCTGCGCGTCGCGCGGACCGCGCCGGCCGGGTCCGTACTGCTGGCGATGCTGCCGGACACCGGGGAGCGCTATCTGTCCACGTTCCTGTTCGAAGGGGTGAGCGAGGGCTCGGACGACGAGTGGCTGGCCTCGCTGGACGCCGCATGACGGAGTTCATCCCCCGCGCGAGCCGCTTCGTCGCCCTGCCCGACGGCTTCCCGATGAGGGCCGGCGGCACCCTCCACGGCGCGCGGATCGCCTACGAGTCCTTCGGACGGCCGAGTTCGTCCGGCGACAACGTCATCCTGATCCTCACCGGCCTCTCTCCCGACGCGCACGCCGCCTCCCATCCGCAGGACCCCAGCCCCGGCTGGTGGGAGGCGATGCTCGGCCCGGGCAGGCCCATCGACACCGACCGCTGGCACGTCATCTGCGTGAATTCGCTCGGTAGTTGCAAGGGTTCCACCGGGCCCGCCTCGACCGATCCGCGTACCGGTGAGCCCTACCGGCTGGACTTCCCGGAGCTCTCCATCGAGGACATCGCCGACGCCGCGGCGCACACCGTCCGTGCGCTCGGCTTCGAACGCCTGGCCTGTGTGATCGGCGCCTCGATGGGCGGAATGGGCGCCCTGGCCCTGCTCGCCCGCCATCCCGGGCTCGCGCGCAGTCACATCAACATCTCCGCCGGGGTGCACTCGTTGCCGTTCTCGATCGCGGTGCGCTCCCTCCAGCGCCAGGCGATCCGCTTCGACCCCCAGTGGAACCAGGGCCGGTACGACGCGGAACGCTATCCGTGTCGCGGAATGCTGACGGCACGCAAGCTCGGCATGATGACGTACCGCTCGGCCCGGGAGTGGGACAGCCGCTTCGGCCGGGCCCGCCTGAGCCCCGAACACGGCTGCGACGAGGGCCCGTTCGGGCCGGAGTTCCAGGTCGAGGGCTATCTGGACTTCCATGCCCGGCGGTTCCTGCACCGGTTCGATCCCAACAGCTACCTCTACCTCAGCCGCAGCATGGACCGCTTCGACCTCGGCGAGTCCTGCGGCACCACCGTCGAGGACGCGCTGGCCCGGCTGCGCCTGGAGAAGGCCCTGGTGATCGGGGTGGAGAGCGACATCCTCTTCCCCCTGTCACAGCAGCGGCAGCTCGCCGAGGCCCTGGGGGCGGTCGGGCCGGGCGTCGAGTTCCTCGCGCTGGAGTCCGTGCAGGGCCACGACGCCTTCCTGGTCGACTTCGCCCGCTTCGGGCCGCCGGTGGCGAAGTTCCTGTCGGTCGGCTGGTAGTGCCCCCGCCCCTCCTCCCCCAGGCCGTATCCGACTCTGGAGCCAAACGTGCCAAACATGCCAGTCGTGCCAGACGTGCCAGACGTGCCAGACGTGCCAGACCACCGTTCCCCCACCGCCCTCGTCACGGGCGCCAACCGCGGCATCGGCCTCGAAATCGCCCGCCGGCTCGGCGAGCGCGGCGTCCGGGTCCTGCTCGGAGGCCGCGACCCCGGGGCGACCGCCGCGGCGGCGGCCGGCCTACGCGGCTGCGGGCTCGACGCCGAACCCCTCGTCCTCGACGTGACCAAGCCGGACACGATCACCGCCGCCGCGGCGGAGGTCGCCCGTACCCGCGGCAGCCTCGACATCCTGGTCAACAACGCCGGGATCCGCGTCGAGGAGTACGGCCGCCAACCGTCGGAACAGCCTCTGGCCCAGTGGCGGGAGACCTTCGACACCAACCTGTTCGGCGTCGTCGCGGTGACCACGGCCTTCCTGCCGCTGATCCGGCGGGCGGAGGCGGGACGCATCGTGAACGTCTCCAGCCTGCTCGCCTCGCTGACCCTGCACAGCGACCCGGACTCCTACACCTACAGCCCGGCGTTCAAGTCCCTGCCGGCGTACAGCGCTTCCAAGAGCGCGGTGAACTCCTGGACCGTGCACCTCGCCTACGAACTGCGCGACACACCGGTCAAGGTGAACGCCGTCCACCCGGGCTACACCAGGACCGCCATGAACGACGGCGCGGGCGAACTCGACCCCCCGCAGGGCGCCGAGACCGCCGTCCGGATGGCCCTCCTCGGCAGCGACGGGCCCAGCGGCGGCTACCTGCACCTGGGGGAGACCCTGCCGTGGTGACCCTCGCCGACACCCATACCCATACCCATACCCATACCCATACCGATACCCGCACCGATACCGGGACCGGCACGTCCGGCCCCACCGAAAGGAAGCCCGCCATGGGCACCGTTGCCCTGGTCACGGATGCTGCCAGCCTCCCCATCGACCACGACATGCCGCTGCTGCTCGAAGCCTGCGCGGAGATCGGACTCGCCGTCGAAGTGTGCGACTGGCAGGACCCGGCCGTCGACTGGCCGCGCTTCGACGCCGTACTGCTGCGCTCGCCGTGGACGTACGTGGACCGGCTGCCGGCCTTCGTCGCCTGGTGCGAGCGGGTCTCGGCCGCGACACACCTGTTCAACCCGCTGTCGGCGGTGCGCTGGAGCCTCGACAAGTACTACCTGGCCGATCTCGCCGCGTACGGGGTGCCGGTCGTACCGAGCAGGTTCGTCGAACCCGGTACGGACCCGCTGTCGGCGGTACGGGAGTTCCTCGCCGCCCATCCGCAGGTCGAGGAGATCGTGGTCAAGCCGACCGTCGGCGCCTACTCCAAGGGCGTCCAGCGCTACGCCCGGCCGATGGCGGAGGCGGCGGCCCGGTACGTCGCCGACATGCTCGACGAGGGGTGCCACCTCATCCTGCAGCCCTACCTGGAGGCCGTGGACCGGGACGGCGAGACCGACCTGATCTACTTCGACGGCGTGTACAGCCACGCCATCCGCAAGAGCGCGCTGCTCATGCCCGACGGGACGGTGAACGTCCCGACGCTCGACAGCCGCACCGCGCGCTCCGCGGACGCCGACGAACGCGCCGTCGCCTCGGCCGTCCTCGAAGCGGCGGCCGCGCGACTCGGCCTGGACCGGCCGCTGCTCTACGGCCGCGTCGACCTGATCCGCGGCAGCGACGGCCGGCCCGTGGTGCTGGAGATGGAGCTCTGCGAGCCCTCGCTGAGCCTGCCGTTCAGCGAGGACGGCGCCCTGCGGCTCGCCCGGGCCGTCGCCGCCCGGCTGCGCTGACCCCGCTGCGCCAATCACCCGATCACTCTTCCGACCGACCAAAGAAGGTTGTCAGCCATGGACGTCAAAGCCCCCACTGCCGCCCCCGTGCGCACACCGTCACCGTCACCGTCACCGAAACGCACCAACGGCACCGTCTTCGCCGCGCTCGGCATACTGGGCTTCTCCTTCAGCTTCCCCGGAACCGCCTGGGCGCTGGACGGGTTCGGCCCCTGGTCCGCTGTCGGGGTCCGCGGCGTACTGGCCGCCGTCATCGCGCTCGCGGCGCTGCTGCTCACCCGCGTGCCGATACCGGCCCGCAAGGACTGGCCCGCCCTCGCCGTGGTCGCCGTCGGATGCGCGATCGGCTTCCCGCTCCTGACCACGCTCGCCCTCCAAACCTCCTCCACGGCGCACTCCGCGGTCGTCATCGGGGCACTGCCCATGGCCACGGCGACCATCTCCGCCCTGCGCACCCGGCGCCACCCCTCGAAGGTGTTCTGGGCCGCGGCCGCCACCGGGGCCGCCGCCGTCATCACCTTCACCCTGGCGCAGAACCACGGCGCGCCGACCGTCGCCGACCTGTACCTCTTCGCCGCCCTGCTGGTCTGCGCGGCCGGCTACGCCGAGGGCGGGCGGCTGTCGGCGCGGATGCCCGGCTGGCACGTCATCGCCTGGGGCGTGGTGCTCGCGGCCCCCGTCAACCTGGCCGTGGCCGCGGTGGCGCTCCCGCACGAGCCCGTACACCTCACCGCGAAGGCCGTCATCGGCATGGCCTACATCACCGCCATCTCCCAGTTCGGCGGATTCGTCGTCTGGTACAAGGGCATGGGCCTGATCGGTGTGGCCAGGGCGAGCCAGTTGCAACTCGCCCAGCCGCTCCTGACGCTGCTGTGGGCCGTGCTCCTGCTCGGCGAACACCTCAGCCCCGCCGTCCCGCTCACCGCCGCGATCGTGCTCGGCTGCATCGTCGTCACCCAACGCGCCCGAACCTCCTGACCCTG
Organism: Streptomyces sp. NPDC059443; assembly: GCF_042750105.1. NCBI lineage: Bacteria > Bacillati > Actinomycetota > Actinomycetes > Kitasatosporales > Streptomycetaceae > Streptomyces > Streptomyces sp. NPDC059443. The sequence continues at coordinate 112,079 of NZ_JBHYVM010000002.1, forward strand.
CGGGTGATGACCGCCGCGCACATCACCAGGGCACTACGCCGGCGTCGTCGAAGAACTGGCCGGTCGGGCCGTCGTCGGGCAGGGTCGCGAGTTGGACGGCGATCGCCGCGCCCTGTTCGGGGGTGCGCACGCCGCGGAAGCCGTTGAGGTCGGTCGCGACGTAGCCGGGGCAGCCGGCGTTGATCAGGATGTTCGTGCCGCTCAGCTCCCGGGCGTACTGGAGGGTGACGGCGTTCAGGAACGTCTTCGACGGCGAGTACGCCACAGCCACCGGACCCGCCGTCTGCTCAGCGGCGGTTCCCGACTGCCGCGTGAGGGAGCCGACACTGCTGGACATGTTCACGATCCGCGGTGAAGCAGAGCGGCGCAGCAGCGGCATCATCGCGTTGGTGACGCGGATGACGCCGATCACGTTGGTCTCCACGACCGTCCGGATGGTGGCGGGATCGACCCGGGTGGGCTCCTGCGGCATGCCGCCGGCGATGCCGGCGTTGTTGACGAGCACGTCGAGGCGTCCGGCCTGTTCCTCGATCAACCGTGCGGCGGCGGTCGCGCTCGCGTCGTCGGTCACGTCCAGCGGTACGCCGAACGCATCGACGCCGGCCGCGCGCAGTCTCTCCACCGCGGCCTTGCGGCGCTGATCGTCGCGTGCGCCGACGCCGACGCTCCAGCCGAGGGCGCCCAGGCCCGCGGCGATCTCGTAGCCGATGCCCTTGTTCGCGCCGGTGACCAGCGCAATCGTTCGTTCACTCATGGGGACCATGCTGCCCTCGGACCCCAGCGGGGGTCCAAGACCGATCGGGTGGGCAACGATACCGTCCGGGTATTGATCCGGGGTAGCGTGGCCGCATGGAGACCCGGGAACTGCGCTACTTCGTCGCCGTCGCTGAAGAGCTGCACTTCGGGCGGGCTGCGCAGCGGCTCGGGATCGCGCAGCCGCCCCTGTCACGGGCGATCCAGCAGCTCGAACGCCGGCTCGGCGCAACGCTGCTGGATCGGACCAGCCGCACCGTCACGCTGACCGAGGCCGGCTCGGTACTGCTGGCCGAGGGCCGGGCCGCCCTCGACGCGGTCGACGCCGCCGAGCGCCGGACCCGCCGCACGGCCCTTTCCGCGACCGGCCGTCCCGGCCTGGTCCTGGTGACGAAAGCCAGCGCGTCCCGCGAACTGCTCGCGAAACTGCTCGACGCGTACGCCGCCGAAACCGGCGCGGTCGCCGTCGACGTCATCCTGTGCGGCCCGGCCGAGCAGGAACGACTTCTGCGCGAGGGCCGGGCCGACGTGGCGCTGCTGCACCGGCCGTTCGACTCGACGGCCGGGTTCCACACCGAAGAACTCAGCACGGAGGGCCAGGTCGTGGTCCTGCCGGCCGGGCATCCGCTCACCGTCCGGGCCCACGTGCACATGGCCGACATCACCGGGCTGCCGGGCCTGCCCCTGCCGCGTTGGCCCGCCCCCGACGGCACCTACCCGCCCGGCCCCGGCCCGCGGGTCCGCGACCACGCGCAGTTGTTGCAGCTCGTCGCGCTCGGCCGGGCTTGCGCGGTCTCACCGGAGTCGTGCCGAGCCCAACTGTCCGATGACCTCGCCGCCGTGCCCGTGCTGGACGCGCCGAAAGTCACCACCGTGATCGCCTGGCCACCGCACAGTCGGTCCACGGCCGTCGCCGACCTCGTCCACACTGCGACACGTCTCCGGTAGTTCCCCCCGCACTGATCGGCCCCTCGGGCCGGACCCACACCGGCTAGACTTGCAGAGTTATGCAATTCAAAGGAAGACACATCGTGACGGACGACCCGCCCGAGAAGAGCACCGCGGCGGACCGGGAGAAGTGGAAGGAGAAGGGCGTCGCCCTGCGGGCCTTCTTCTACATCTTCGGCACGCACGTCTTCGCCGGGTTCATCTGGCTGCTGTTCTACCTGGGCCGCCACGCCCAGAAGTGAAACTACTGCGGCGGTGTCGCGAACACTGGTCAGATGGATCAGGGAGCGGCCGCCTTCCGGTGTCAGAAGCGCAGGTGAACCCGCACTAACGGAAGGCGGCCGCCGTATGTGGGGCGCGGACCGGGTCGGGCCTGCGCCGCTGAAGAGACGGCCTAGGTGTTGCTGGTGGCGCGGAGGTCGGCCAGCAGTTCCGCCTGACCTTCCAGAACGCCGGAGAGGATGCCGCGGGCGACCCGCAGGAGCTCGGCGATCTGGGGGTGGGTGAGGCTGTAGTAGACGTTGGAGCCCTCGCGGCGGGTGACGACCAGGTTGGCCTTGCGCAGGACGGCCAGTTGCTGGGACAGGCTCGCGGCCTCCACCCCGACCTCGGGGAGCATCTCGGCGACCGCGTGCTCGCGTACGGACAGGAGTTCCAGGACGCGGATGCGTACCGGGTGCCCCAGCGTTTTGAAGAACTCCGCCTTCAGCTGGTACAGCGGCGCGCTCACCTGGGTACCCCTGCCTTGACTGCCCATCTCATCCACCCGGAACCGTTCCTTCGGAGGGGCATCCGTTCGCCCTCTTCACACCTTGTGACCTCCACAATTGCAGATCCCTGCAACATCACAGGGGAAGGGTGATCCAGACGGCCTTGCCGCGGCCGTCCGCGGCCTGCCGCACGACGGCGGTCCCGCCCAGCTCCATCGTCATCGCCATCACCATGGCCAGACCGCTGCCCGGGGCGGTGGCGAGCGCAGCGAACAGGGCGGGCTGATAGGGGTGGCGGTCATGGACGGCGAACGCGAAGGCCCGCGGCCCGCGCGCGTAAGTCACCGTGATGATCGGAGACAGGACGGCGGCGTGACGGACGGCGTTGGTGACCAGCTCGGCCAGGATCAGCAGCGCCGGGCCCACACTCGGATGGCGAAGCCCCACCCCGCACTCCACGAGGACCAGCTCGGCGGTCTCCCGGGCGATGCGCACGGCCGAGCCCATGGCCGGTACGTCCAGCACGTGCCGGTAGGGCATCGCCTCAAGCTGGACGCTCACCGGCCCGCCCCCTGAACAGAGGGGTCGGGGCGGACAGCGGGGACGGTCATCGTGCGGCCTTCCGGGTGCGGTGCGGTCGGTGGTGCGTACGGGGCAGCAGGCCCGCCTGCTCCAGGTGCTCGCGGGCCCCGGCGATCGCCTCCGGGGTGGTGGCGTACTCGCGGCCTTGCGGGCGCAGCAGCTCCAGCGCGCCGACCGCGTCCAGGGCCTGGCGCTGGCCGGGCCGGATACCGGAGGTCATCACGGCGATGCCGCGCCGGTTCAGCTTCTCCACCGCGTCCTTCAGGACGAGGGCGCCGGTGGCGTCCAGGGTGGTCACCCTCGCCATGCGCAGGATGACCACCTTCACCTCGGCGACCTCGGAGAGTTCGAGGAGGAAGCGGTGGGCTCCGGCGAAGAAGAGAGGGCCGTCCATGCGGTAGGCCACGATGTGCTCGGCCAGCAGGGCGTGTTCCTCGTCGCTGTGCTCGCCCGGCAGGTCCGGGCGGAAGTCGACCTGCTCCATCCGGGCCTGGCTCGCCACCGCCTTCAAGGCGAGGGCGCCCGCGACGACGAGGCCGATGATCACCGCGTACACGAGGTCGAGGATCAGGGTGGCTGCCGCTGTCAGGACGAGGACGACGGCATCGGAGCGGGTCGCCTTCGCCATGGCGCGCAGCGAGCCGACCTCCACCATCCGGATCGCCGTCGCCAACAGCACCCCGGCCAGGGCGGCGAGGGGGATCTTCGAGACGAGGGGTGCGGCCGCGAACACGATCACCGCGAGTACCGCGGCATGGGTGAGCGCGGCCAGCCGGGAGGAGGCTCCGGTGCGGACGTTGACCGCCGTGCGGGCGATCGCGGCGGTGGCGGGGACTCCGCCGAAGAGCGGGGCCGCGAGGTTGGCAACGCCCTGCCCGAACAGTTCCTTGTCCGGGTCGTGCTTCTGCCCCACCGTCATCCCGTCCGCCACGGTCGCGGACAGCAGGGACTCCAGCGCGGCGAGCGCCGCGACGGCGACCGCCGGGGCCAGCAGCGAGCCGAAGGCGGAGGGGTCGAGGAAGGCGAGCGAAGGGGCGGGGAGCCCGGAGGGCAGGTCACCGATCGGGGCCGCGGCGTCGAGGCGGAAGAGCTGCGCGATCACGGTCGCGGCGATGACCGCGACGATCGAGAACGGGATCGCCGGCTTCCACCGGGCCCCGGCCAGCATCACCGCCGCGACACCCACCGACAGGCCGATCGCCGTCCAGTTCGGGAAGGCCGCGAACTCCACGAGCGCCCGCCAGGCCACGAGCAGGACCTTCTCCCCCTCCGGCTTGTCGACCCCGAGCGCGTTGGGCATCTGCTGGAGGCCGATCACGCACGCGATCCCGAGGGTGAACCCCTCCACCACCGGCGCCGGTACATGGCGCATGTACCGGCCGGCCCGCAGCAGGGCGAGACCGATCAGGAGCACACCGGCCATCAGGCCGACGGTGAGGACGCCGCCGGGCCCGTACTGGGCGACGATCGGCACCAGGACCACCGTCATGGCACCGGTCGGGCCGGACACCTGGAGGTTCGACCCGCCCAACAGAGCGGCGAGCGCGCCCGCGACCACGGCGGTGGCCAGCCCCGCCTCCGCGCCCAACCCGGAGGAAACCCCGAACCCGAGCGCGAGGGGGAGCGCGACGATCGCCACCGTGAGCCCGGCCAGGAGGTCCCGGCGCGGGCTGCGGACCATGACCGCGTAGTCGGCCCGGGAGGGCAGCACCGAGCGCACCCGGGCGAGCACCGCCGTCAGCGCGGTGTTCACGTTCACGAGGCCGGGACCTCGGAATCGCGCAGTTCCTCCAGCAGCTCGCTCTGCCCGGTCAGGACCTCGGTAAGGATCCGCCGCGCCGCGCGCATCAGCTGCGCGACGTCCCCGCCCGCCAGCTCGTAGACCACGGTCGAGCCGTCTCGTACCGAGGTGACGATCCCCGAGCGGCGCAACACCGCGAGCTGCTGCGACAGCGCGGAGGGCTCGACCTCGATCGCGGCCAGCAGCTCCCGTACCGGCATCGGCCCGTCCTGCAGCAGCTCCAGAACCCTTATCCGTACGGGGTGCCCGAGCATCCGGAAGAACTCGGCCTTCGCCTGGTACAGCGGAACCGGCATGGCCTCGCACCCTTCTCACCACCCCGGGTTCCGGGGCGAACGGCTCGGTGCCGTGCCCGTGGCTGCCTACGGACACAACGCCCACAGCATCTATGAAATTGCAGACTTCTGCAATTCGATGATTCTGCGGTTCGCAGCCGGCTACGGATGTACGGTTCCTGCGTGGGCCTCGCCGCAACCCCCGTCGGCGAGGCCCCACATCACCACGGCGACCCGGGCCCGGACGGTGATCCCCGGGGATGCCAGCCTGAACACATCCTGAGCACGTCGCCCGGTCCGGCCCGGCAGGCCCTTCGCGGGACGGAGCACGTCCTACGCTCGCCGCCATGGAGACCGCTCCCCCACCCGGACCTGCCCTTTCCAGGCCGCTCGGGTTCCTGCGCAGACGACTCGGCTGGGCCTCCTGCGCCGCCTATGCCGCAGCCGTGGCCCTGCCGGCCCCGGGCCTGTGGCTGCGCCACGGCCACACGGCGGCCCTCGGCGAACAGCTGCGCACGGGCTTCAACGTCACCCAGTTCCTGCTCGCCGCCGTCCTGTTCGCGGCCGGATTACGGGCCTGCCCCCAGGCCCTGATCCGGATGCTGTGCCGGCCCCGGGTCCTGCTGGCCGGCCTGGCCCTCCACCTGGCCGCGCCCCTGCTGATCATCCCCGTCATCGCCGTGGTCCTGCGCGGCTCCCCCGACTCCGACGGCGGCAGTGGCATGGTCGCCGCGATGATCCTGACGCTCGCCATGCCGGTGGCCGCCGGAGCCACCGTGTGGACGAGCGGAGGCCGAGGTGACGAACCGGCCATACTGGGCCTGGTCCTCGCGTCCGCCCTGGTCAGCCCCTTCACCGTGCCGGTCACGATCAGCGCCCTGACCCCGTTGCTCAGCGCCGAGTACGCGCAGCCCCTGGCCGCCGCCGCGGACGGCACGGGCAGCGGATTCGCGCTCACCGGAGTCCTGCTGCCGTGCGCCGCCGGCATCGGCTGCCGCCTCCTGCTGCCCCGACGCGCGGAGCGCACCGTGCTGCCGGCGGCCGCGCTCACGGCCGCGCTCGCCGCTCTGCTGCTCACCTACGTCAACGCCAGCGGCGCACTGGGCCAGTTCTGGACCCACCCCCGGCCACTGCTTCTCCTCGCGGCGGCGGGGACCGCCACGGCCGTCTGCTTCCTGTCCTTCGGATGGGGCCGCTGGTGCGCCCGCGCCCTGCGTCTGGGTACACCCGCCGGTATGTCCGTCACACTGGCCTGCGGTATGAGCAACAGCAGCGCGGGCGCCGTCCTCATCACCACCGCGATGCCGGACCGGCCGCAGATCCTGCTGCCCGTCCTTGCCTTCAGCCTGCTGCAGAAGCTCGCCGCGAACCGGATCACCTACCCCCGTCCAGCGGCAGCAGCAGGGTGAAACGGGTAGGGGCGGTCCCGGACAGTGCGAGGCGGGCTCCGGCGGCTGCGGCCAACTCCCGTGCCAGGGCCAGCCCGATGCCCGACCCCTCCCCGATGCCGCGTTCGAAGATCACCCGGGACTCCAGGGCGGCGGTTCCCTCGTCGGCGACATCCACCGCGAGAGCCGTTCCCAGGTCGCGCAGGGTCACCGTGACGGTTCCCCCACCATGGCGGTGGGCGTTGTCGAACAGGACGTCGAGGATCTGGTCGGTGGTGCGGCCGGGTACCGGCAGCTTTCCCGGCTCCGGTTCCCAGAGCACGTCCAGCCGGCGGCCGTCCCGGGCGAGGACGCCGTGCCACCGGCGCTCGGCCGCCTCCAGCAGCTCGCCGACCTCCTGCGCCGGGGACGGCAGCGACATCGAGGCGTCCGACGTGGCCAGCCGCAGCAACTCGTCGATGGTGTGGTCGAGGTGTCGTGTCTTCTCCGCCGCCTCGGCGAGGGCGGCGCGTGCGTCGGCGCCGGGATCTGCCAGGGCGGCTTCCAGCCCCAGTTGCAGTCCGGTCAGCGGGGTGCGCAGTTGGTGGGAGGCGTTGGCGGTGAAGTGCCGTTGTTGTTCCAGGAGGCGTGCCAGGCGCTCGACCATCGCGTTGTGGGCGCGGGCCACCTCGTCGATCTCGGCGATCGTGCTGTGATCGGCGCGCGCCGTCAGGTCTCCGTCGGCGATGGCGAGTGAGGTACGGGCGAGGGCCTCCAGCGGGGAGCTGAGCACGGAAGCCTGTCTGCGGGCCACGATGACGGCCGCGCCGAGCGCCAGCAGGCAGAGGCCGAGCAGGGCGGCCCAGGCCCACAGCACCCTGTTCCACACGGTTCGGGCACTCGTGGAGGCGCGCACGGCCCCGATGACGCGCTCGCCGCTGGAGACGGGGACCGCGATGACGAGTTCGCCTCCGGCCCGCTTCCGGGCGACGCCGCCGGCCAGCGCCTCCCGGACGGCGTCGCCGCCGGTGGCCGGGCCCGCTCCGGAGCGCAGCCTGCCGGTGGCGTCGTAGACCCCCCGCTGCGTTTCGCCCCGCCCGCCGGGCAGTTCCACCGGGTCTCCGGCGGCGAAATCGGGCCCGACCCGTACGACGGTGGCCATGGCGTCCCGCTCCAGCTCGCCGTTCTCGTCGGCGACGAACGTGAAGCGGACCGCCACGGCCAGCGGCACGGCCAGCAGGAGGAGGGCCACAGCCGCGGCCACCAGGGCCACGCGGACCACGCGCGCTCTCATAGCGCCCATCATGGGGCCGCGCGGCCCCACCGCCGCGACCCCACGGCCGCGGCTTCGCGAGCCGACGGCGGGTTTTACCGTCCTCTCAGCGTGCGCGGGCCGGACGCTAACCGGCCCCCTCCTAGCGTCGTGGCCAGAGCAGTCCGACTTCCTGCGAAGGACGCGAGGATCATGCGACTCACCCACGCCCTGCCCCTCCCCCTGGTCGCCCTCGTGATGGCAGGCGCCGCCCTGACCGGCTGCGGCACCTCCGCCGAGTCCGCCGCTCCCCGGACGGCCGTCACGGTCACCGCCCCGGCCCCGGCCCCGGCCCCGGCCCCGGCCGAGTCGAACCCGGCAGGCGACATCCCCGACAACCAGGCCTACGTCGCCTACCGGTCCGACCGGGGAGGCTTCACCGTGAAGGTTCCCGAAGGGTGGTCCCGTACGGACTCGGCCGACGGCGGCGTCAGCTTCACGGACAAGCTGAACCGGATCGAGATCGCCGGCGGCCCCGCCACCGCCGCCCCCACACCCCAGAGCGTGAACGCGGCCGTCGTACCGGCGCTCCGCAGGCAGGTACCCGGCTTCACCGTGGGCGTGCTCTCCACGGTCTCCCGCCCCGCGGGCCCGGCCGTCCTGCTCACCTACCAGGGAGACGGTCCCGCCGACTCCGTGACCGGCAAGGCCGTCCGCGACTCCTTCGAGCGCTACGCCTTCTTCAAGAACGGACATGAGGCGGTCCTCACCCTGTCCGGGCCGGTCGGGGCGGACAACGTCGACCCCTGGCGGACCGTCACCGACTCGCTGCGGTGGCAGTGATGGACGCGGCCGGGACCCGGGCGGTATCCGGAGCCGGGACGGGAGCCGGAGCCGACGTGCTCACCGCGTGCGACCTGTACCGGTTCTACCGCGCGGGCGAGGAGGAGACCCTCGCACTGCGCGGGGTCTCCCTTCGGGTGCGGCGCGGGGAGACCGTCGCCGTCACCGGCCCCTCCGGCTCGGGCAAGTCCACGCTGCTGGCCTGCCTGGCCGGACTGGACGAACCGGACGGCGGAGTCGTGCACGTGGGCGGCGAGCGGATCAGCCACCGCCCCGAGGCAGAACGGGCGCGCGTCCGTGCCCGCCGGATCGGTGTCCTGTTCCAGTCCGGGAACCTCCTCCCCCACCTCGACCTCCGTGCCAACATCCGTCTCGCACGATCCGCGGCCCGCACACCCGGAAACCGCGGTTTCGACGCCTCCGCGCTCCTCGACCGGGTCGGCCTGCCCGGCAGGGGCCGGGCGCTTCCGCGCGAACTGGCCGGTGGTGAACTCGCCCGCGCCGGACTGGCCGTCGCCCTCGCCAACGACCCGGACCTCCTGCTCGCCGACGAGCCGACCGGCGAGCTCGACGGGACCACCGAGCAGCGGATCCTCGAACTGCTCCGCGAACGGGCGCACGCCGGCGCCGGAGTGCTGCTCGTCACCCACAGCACCGAAGTCGTCAGGACCGCCGACCGTGTCATCACCCTGCGCGACGGACGGAGTCGGCGGTGACCGGCCCCAGTCCCAACGTCCTCGTACGCTGCCAAGGCGCGGCCCGTACCTACGGCGCCGGGGCCGCGGCCGTCGTCGCGGTCCACGGCGCCACCTGCGAGGTCCGCACCGGTGACCGCATCGCGATCACCGGGCCCTCGGGCTCCGGCAAGTCCACCCTGCTGCACCTGCTGGCCGCCCTCGAAGAGCCCACCACCGGCCGGGTCACCTGGCCTGGGCTGGCCGGGGGGCCGGCACCGGACCAGGTGGGAGTCGTCTTCCAGGGACCCAGCCTGATCCCCGCCCTGAACGTCGTGGAGAACACCGCGCTGCCGCTGGTCCTGGCCGGTCACCGGGAGGAATCGGCACGGCGGCGCGCCCTTGACGCTCTCGCCCTCGTCGTCGCCACGGGCCTCGCGGACAAGCTGCCGGAAGAGCTGTCCGGGGGCCAGGCCCAGCGGGTGGCCGTCGCCCGGGTGCTGGCTGCCGCACCCCGGCTGATCCTCGCGGACGAACCCACCGGGCAACTCGACCGGGCCACCGGGCGGCACGTCGTCGATGTGCTCCTCGCCACCGCCGACGCACTCGGCGCCGCGCTCGTCGTCACCACCCACGACCCCACCGTCGCCCGGCGGCTGACGCAGCGGTGGTCCATGCGCGACGGCCGCCTGCGGACCGGTACCCACCCGCCCCGGGACGTACCGGCGGCTGCCCCCGAAGGGACCAGGCCATGATCACCTCGTGGGTGTCGGGGCTGCTGCGGCACCGTACCGGACGCCTCGGCGCCACCGCCGCGGGCATCGCCCTCGCCGTCGCGCTCGTCGCCGCCCTGGGCTCCTTCCTCACCGCCTCGAAGTCCACGATGACGGCCCGCGCCGTGCGTTCGGTCGCCGTCGCCTGGCAGGCCGAGGTCCAGCCGGGCGCCGACCCGGGCACGGTCCTGTCCGAGGTCCGCGCCGCCGCCGGCGTACGCGGTGCCGAACCCGTCGGCTTCGCGCGCAGCACCGGCTTCCAGGCCACCGGGGCGGGCAGCACCCAAAGCACCGGACCGGGTGTCGTCCTCGGCCTCCCCGACGGCTACCAACGGACCTTCCCGGGCGTCGTCCGCCCGCTGACCGGCGCGGCCACCGGGGTGCTCCTGGCCCAGCAGACCGCGGCCAACCTGCACGTGGCACCCGGAGACACCGTCACCATCGGCCTGCCGGGCACCGGGCCCGCCCCCGTCACCGTCGCGGGGATCGTGGACATCCCGCAGGCCGACTCCCTGTTCCAGAAGGTCGGCGCCCCGCCGCAGACCCAGCCCACCGCTCCGCCCGACAACGTCATCCTCCTGCCCGAGGCCGTCTTCGCCCGCCTGACCACACCGGTCGCCGCCGTGGACCCGTCCGCCGTCACCACCCAGATCCACATCGCCCGCGACGCACCCCTGCCCCACGACCCCGCTGCCGCCTACACCGCGGTCACCGCCGCCGCCCGCAACCTGGAGGCCCGCACCTCCGGCGGAGCCGTCGTCGGGAACAACCTCGGCGCCGCGCTCGACGCCGCCCGCAAGGACGCCCTCTACGCCCAGGTCCTCTTCCTGTTCCTCGGCGTCCCCGGGGCGATCCTCGCCGCCCTGCTGACCGCCGCGGTGGCAGGGGCGGGCGCCGACCGCAGGCGCCGGGAACAGGCCCTCCTGCGCACTCGCGGTCTACGGGCCGGCCAGATAGCCGCACTGGCCGGTGCGGAGGCCGCCACGGTCGGCGTCGGCGGGGGACTGCTCGGCGTGGGCATCGCCGCACTCGCCGGGCGGGCCGCCTTCGGCACCGCCTCGTTCGGTGCGAGCACCGCCTCCACGGTCGCCTGGTCCGCCTTCGCCCTGGTCCTGGGGCTCGTGGTGGCCGCAGCGGCGGTCGTGCTGCCCGCGCTGCGCGACCTGCGCCTGAGTACGGTCACCGGCGCCCGCCGCGAAGTCGGCCGCGCCCGGTCCCCCCGATGGATGCGCTACGGCGTGGACCTCGTCCTCCTCACCGTCTCCCTGCTGGTGTTCAAGGCCGCGAGCGGCAACCAGTACGCCCTCGTACTGGCCCCCGAGGGCGTACCCAGCATCTCGGTGTCCTACTGGGCGTTCCTGGGCCCCGCCCTGCTGTGGCTCGGCGGCGCGCTGCTGCTGTGGCGCCTCGCCTACCTGGCCCTGGCCCACGGCAGGCCGCTCCTGGCCCGCCTCGCCCGCCCCTTGACCGGCACGCTCGCCGGAACCACGGCGGCGAGCATGTCGCGCGGGCGCCGGCCACTCGCCCGCGCGATCGTTCTGCTCGCGCTCGCCCTGTCCTTCGCCGCCTCCACCGCCGTCTTCAACTCCACCTACCGCCAGCAGGCGGAAGTCGACGCCCGGCTCTCCAACGGCGCCGACGTCACCGTCACCCAGTCCCCCGGCGCCCACGTCGGCCCCGGCGCCGCCGCGGCACTGAACGTGGCCGGCGTACGACACGTAGAACCCCTCCAACACCGCTTCGCGTACGTCGGGGCCGACCTCCAGGACCTGTACGGCGTACGGCCCGCCACGATCGGCGCCGCCACCTCGCTCCAGGACGCCTACTTCGCCGGCGGCACCGCCCGCTCCCTGATGGCCCGCCTTGCCGCGCGCCCCGATGCCCTCCTGGTCAGTGAGGAGACCGTCAAGGACTTCCGCCTCGCCCCGGGAGACACCGTCAACCTTCGACTCCAGGACAGCCGCACCCATGCGCTGCGGACCGTGCCCTTCCACTACGCGGGCATCGTCAAGGAGTTCCCCACCGCGCCCAAGGACAGCTTCCTCGTCGCCAACGCCGACTACGTGGCGCGCAGCACGGGCAACGACGCCGTAGGCGCCTTCCTCATCGACACCGGCGGCGCGCACCAGGCCGACACCGCGGCCGTACTCCGCCGACAGCTGGGCACCACCGCCACGGTCAGCGACCTCACCCAGACCCGCTCCACCGTGGGCTCCAGCCTCACCGCCGTGGATCTGGCCGGACTCACCCGGATCGAACTGGGCTTCGCCGTCCTGCTGGCGGCCGCGTCCGGCGGAATCGTCCTGGCCCTCGGCCTGGCGGAACGGCGGCGCACCTTCGCCATCGCCACCGTGCTCGGCGCCACCCGCCGCCAACTGCGCGGACTCGTCCTCACCGAAGCGGCAGCGCTGACGGCCGGAGGGCTCGCCGGCGGCGCGCTCATCGGCTGGTCCCTGTCCCGGATGCTCGTCACGGTCCTCACCGGCGTCTTCGACCCGCCGCCGGCCTCCATCGCCGTCCCCTGGGCCTACCTCGTCCTCACCACCGCTGCCACCGTCGCAGCCCTCACGGGCGCCGCCCTCAACGCCGCCCGGCGCTCCTCCCGGCCGCCGGTCGAGGAACTGCGTGAACTGTGACGCGTACGCCTACGCTGCTGACCATGCCCGCGCGCCAGGACCGCAGCCCCGCCCCCGTCCTCCTCGTCATCGAGGACGACGACACCATCGGACGGCACCTCTACACCGGGATGCGGGCCCAGGGATACGCCACCACCTGGTGCCGCACCGGCAACGGGGGCCTCGCCGCCGCCCGCGCCACACCCCCGGACGTAGTCCTGCTCGACCTCGGCCTGCCCGACGCCGACGGCATCGACATCGCCCGTGAACTGCGCAGCCGCCACCCCGGGCTGCTGCTCGTCATCCTGACGGCCCGCACCGACGAGATCGACGTCATCGCCGGGCTCGACGCGGGGGCCGACGACTACCTCGTCAAACCGTTCACCCTGTCCGTACTGCTGGCCCGGCTCCGCGCCCACCTGCGCCGCCTCCCGACCGGTCACGACGACCGGGAGACGCCGTACCGGATCGGGAACCTCACCCTGGACTCCCAGGCCCGCAGATGCCTGCTCGGCGACACTGAAGTCGCCTTGCGCCCAAAGGAGTTCGACCTGCTCGCCGTACTGGCCCGGCACGCGGGAACCGCCGTGTCGCGCGAGGACCTCATGGCGCAGGTGTGGGACGAGAACTGGTTCGGTCCGACCAAGACCCTTGACGTCACCCTCGCAGCACTCCGGCGCCGCCTCCAGCAGGCCGCCACCGACGCGCGACCGCCCGTCGCACCTCCCCACATCACCACCCTGCGCGGCTACGGATACCGCCTCGAAGGGGCCCACGGCTGACCGGATCCGCGCCGACGTTCCAAAGGGCCCGCGCTCCGGGGCCGCTGGTGCCGGGGCTGCAACCATCAGCGAGCCCGCTCAGCGCGCGCCTCCTCCTGCTGCCCGGCCGGAGGGTGTGTCCTTGACGCGAGAGCTGTTCGTTCGTTTCGGCAACGGGGTCCCGCTCCGCCGAGATCGCCGTGGCGTCGGGCCGACTCCAGCCGATCGGGACACGGAACCTGCCGAAGTCGCCCCCGGAAGGCCTTCACCATGCCCCTGGACCCGCCCATCGCCGACCTCCTCAAGGGTGTCAACGCCACTCCGAGGGGGCGCATCGCCGATGCCGATCCCGTGGTGCTGCGGGAAGGGGAGCGCCTTTCGAACGCGATGGTGGCGCCGAAGACACCGGTCGAAGTCGGGTCGGTGGTGGACGACACGCTTCCGGGACCCGCCGGTCCCGTTCCGGTGCGGGTCTACCGGCCCGCCGACGACAGACCCGCCCCGACGGTCGTCTTCTTCCACGGTGGCGGATGGATGGTGGGAGACCTCGACACCCACGACCACGTCACCCGCCGGCTCTGCCACGACCTCGGAGCCGTCGTGGTCGCCGTGCACTACCGGCGGCTCCCCGAGAACCCGTTCCCAGCGGCATTCGACGACTGCCTCGCCGCAGCGCGCTGGGTGGCCGACCACATCGGTGACCACGGCGGCCGGCGCGACCGGCTGGCCGTCGCGGGCGACAGCGCCGGCGCGGCCCTGGCGGCCTCCGTAGCCCTCGCCTTCCGCGACGAGGGGCAGCAGCTCGCCGGCCAACTCCTCGTCTACCCCGCGACGGACCGCAGCGGCCGGGAATACCCCTCCTACGAGGAGAACGCGGAAGGCTACCTGCTCACGCGCGAGGACCTCCGCGACCTCACCGACCTCCTCCTCGGCGGCGCCCGCGCGGCGGGCGAGGACTTCCGGGCCTCGCCCCTGCGCGCGGCGAGCCACGCGGGCGTCGCCCCCGCCGTCATCGGCACCGCCGCGTACGACCCGCTCCGCGACGAGGGGCTGGCCTATGCCAACGCGCTGAAGGACGCCGGGGTCGACGTCTTCGTCCGCAACTACGCCGGGCTGGTCCACGGCTTCTTGAACATGTTCGCCGTCTCTCCGGCCGCGGAGACGGCGGTCGCCGAAATGATCAAAGAATTCAAAGCGCGCCTCCGATAGGCCGCCTCCTCTGGCACGCACCCGATCAACCGGACTGGTGGGCCGGCACGGCCACCGTCACAGGGCTGCTTCCACCTGGCTGAAGCCCATGCACCGATGCGGTCGGATCAGTAGACCCGTCCGGTCCGGATGCGGCCGCAGTCCGTCGTCCCGGTCGGTCAGCCGAGCGAGCTGAGGAGCGCGTCGAGCGCGTCCACCTCGGCGGCCTTGTCGGGGTTGTGGGCGCGCACCGCCTTCAGTACCCGGTCGATCTCGCCGTCGAGGAAGCTCCATGCCTTTTCACTCTTGGGCTCAAGGGTGGACTGGCCGTCGTCCCACGCGGTCTCCAGGTCGCGCACCCGGCTGGTCGCGGCTCGCTGATCACCCGAGTTGACCTTCGCCAGGGTGTCGGCGGTGATGGTGCGGAACTTCGCGATCTCCGCCGGCGGGAACGGCGACGTCGCCTCCTGCGGCGTGAGGTCGGTGGTCACCGGCGCAGGGCCGTCCGCTTCACCGGCCGCTGTCGCGTGTGGCTGCTGGTTCGCCCAGACGAGAAGCGCTGCGGCTGCGACCGCCACGACGGCGTAGTAGACGAGCATGCCCCGCTCGCGCGCCGCGTTCAGCGCCGGCGGGGTGCCGGTCAGCTCCTGGGCCTCGATGACATCGCTCCGGCTGAACGTGAGGTACACGACCGTGGCGAGGATGGCGGCCAGGAAGATCACGCTGGTCACCGCGGTGCCGAGGCCCAGGCCGCCGTCGGCGCCGGGGGATCCGAACCAGTCGCCGAGGTTGGCTCCGAGCGGGCGCGTGAGGATGTAGGCCAGCCAGAAGGAGAGCACGGCGTTGGCGCCGATGCGCCAGCCCACGACGATCGCGACGATCAGCCCGAGCGGCAGGAGCACCGAGACGCCCGCGGTCCAGCCGGTCAGCTCCAGGGTCCAGTCGCCGGTGGCGGTGCCGAGAGCGAAGGTGACCAGGACCGCGAGCCAGTAGAAGAGCTCGCGGGGACGGGTGGTGATGCTGTGGACCGACAGGGTCCGCTCTCGCACGTACCAGATTCCGAAGACCACGGCGAGGACGCCGGCGAACACGCTGCTGCTCAGGGCGAGGGGCACTCCCTGGCTGTCAGTGAGGATATCGGTGTAGAGGGTGCCGGTGACGCTCACCACCACGACGGTGAGCCAGTACACGAACGGGATGTAGCGTTCGGCGCGGAGCTGCCAGGCCAGGACGGCTGCCAGAGCACCCGTGAAGATCAATGCGGTGTTGGTCAGGCCGACCCCGAGGTTCATGTTGATCCAGTCGGCGAAGCTCTCGCCGACCGTGGTGCACAGGATCTTGATGATCCAGAACCAGATCGTCACCTCGGGAACCTTGTTCAGCATCTGCCTGGCAGGGGTCCGCCCCCTCTCGGAGGAGCGGCGGCGGGAGTCCGCCCCGGCCGGCTGCCCGCCGACGCGCTGCTGGTCTCCCAGCCGGGCGCCCGCCCCTGGAGCCACAGGACTTTCAGACGTTTCATAGGTCATGCCGCCCGACTGTGCCATCAGGAACCTGAACGCATCCTGACCGTCAAACCCACACCCCCCACCTTGACTGCTACGGCGCCCGCCGACCGGCTGTGGCGGGCCGATCGGCGGGCGCTGCCGCGAGCCGCATCGCGGTGGGTTCAGCCACTGGCGGCCACTTCGACGGTCTGCGCTCCGATCCGCTCGGACATCGCGTAGATCCCGCCGCCGGCGACCGGAGGTGGCACGCCGCAGGACGCGCAGGTCGCCGGTGCCGTCCAGCGCGGCCAGGAGCAGCAGGCGCCTCGGCCATCAGGCGACGCCGTACCCGCGGTGCGAGCGCCGGGAAACGCTGGACCAGCAGGTCCTCGGCCGCGGCGTCGCTCAGGGGACCCACGTCGTGGACGGGCAGTCCGCTGTGGTCGAAGAACCCTTCCGCTCCCTCCCGGGCCGTGCACAGCATCCCGGCGCCGCGGCCTGCCAGCCGGCGCGCGACCTCGCCCAGGGCCACCGCAAGCGCGTCTCCCGGCCCACGCGTGATGGCGGGCCGGGGGTCAGGGTCGGGCGACGGTGGCCGTCCAGCCCTGGTCCAGCAGGAGACAGGCCTGGTCGATGGCGGCGACGGGATCGGGGCAGGAGCCGGCGAACGCGAGGCTTTCCAGGATGAACCGGGCGTAGGCGGCGCAGATGAGGTCGTCGTGCGGCCGGCCGGTCTGGTCGGCGAGGGCGCGGGCCAGGGCGTGTTCGTGGCGCATCCACATCGTGCGGGAGTACTCGCGCAGGGCCGGGGTCTCGCGGATGAGCCGCTGGAAGTCGGCGAAGCGGGGATCGCGCGCGTGGGCCGAGTCGACGAAGCCGGTGAGGTGGGCGCGCAGCGCGTCGGGGACCGTCTGGCCCGGTGGCCGGTCGGTGACCGCGCGGACCAGCGCAGCCTCGTTGCGGGCGTCCTCGTCGAAGACCAGGGCCTCTTTGCCTTGGGGGAAGTAGTTGAACAGGGTCGACACCGACACGTCGGCGCCCTCGGCGACCTCGCGGACGCCCACCTGCTCGTAGCCGCGTTCCAGGAAGAGCCGCAGCGCCGTGTCGGCGATCGCCTGGCGGGTGGCGGCCTTCTTTCGTTCGCGCAGCCCACCCGTTCCCGCACGGTCGATCGTCTCTGCCATGGCCACAACCCTACCCGGCGCTTTGAGATCGGTCGATAATTTGAATCGTTGTATTTTTGTAGTCGGTGCAATAATCTGAGCGGCGCCTGACGGGTCCGCGACACCGGGGCCGCAGACCGAGATCGGGCACCGGAGAAGGGATCACCATGAACTCCGTAGCACCCTCCCAGGCCAGGATCGGCATCATCGGCGCCGGACCCGGCGGGCTGACGTGCGCACGCATCCTTCAACGGCGCGGCATCGCGGTCAGCGTCTACGACCGCGACCCGGGCCCCGACGCCCGCAACCAGGGCGGCACCCTGGACCTGCACGCAGACAACGGCCAGATCGCCCTGCGCGAGGCCGGCCTGCTCGACGAGTTCTTCGAACTGGCCCGCCCCGAAGGGCAGGAGATGCGCCAGATGGACCCGACCGGCACGATGACCTCCCACACGGTCCCGGCGGCCGACGAGCTCTTCAAGCCGGAAATCGACCGCGGCCAGCTACGCGGCCTGCTGCTCGACTCCCTGCGACCGGGAACCGTGCGCTGGGGACACGCCCTCGACACGATCAGCGGGCCCGCCGACGGGCCGAGGCGGCTGCACTTCACCGACGGCACGACCATCGAGGCCGATTTGGTCATCGGCGCCGACGGCGCCTTCTCCCGGGTCCGGCCGGCCGTGTCCCCCGCCGCCCCCAAGTACACCGGAGTGAGCTTCCTGGAGGCGCGATTCACCGACGTCGAGAACCGCCACCCGGACATTGCCGAACTGGTCGGCCCCGGCAGCGCCCATGCAGCCGACGGCGACCGCGGCCTGTTCGCCCAGCGCAACAGCGACGACCACATCCGCGTCTACCTCATCCAGCGCACCCCGGTCGACTGGATCAGCCGCAGCGGCCTGACCGCCGACGACACCGACGCCATCCGCGCCCTGCTCCTCGACGAGTACGCCCAGTGGTCGCCCCGCATGCGCCGGATGATCACCGACAACGACGGCCCCTACGTCGACCGCCCGATCTTCGCCCTCCCCGTCCCGCACACCTGGGAACACAACCCGACCGTGACCCTGCTCGGCGACGCCGCCCACCTCATGCCCCCGCTCGGCGTCGGCGTCAACCTCGCCATGCTCGACGCCTGCGAACTCGCCCTCGCCCTGGCCGACTCCGCCACCATTGACGACGCCGTCCGCACCTACGAGAAGACCATGCTCCCCCGTTCCACCGGGACGGCCGAGATCCTCGAAGGCGGCGCCGAGCACCTGCTGTCCGCCGGCATGCCCGACTCCGGCGACGACGCCCCCTCCCGCCCGTGACTGGAAATCAAGCCTTGCCCGGCGAGGCCGAGTTGAATGTCTCGCGATACGCGCGGGGCGGTACTCCGACGTGGGCTTTGAACAGGGTCCGGAAGTTGGCCGGTGTGCCCAGGCCGCAGCGCCGGGCGACCGCCTCCACCGTCAGGTCGCTCGATTCCAGGAGCTCCCGTGCGAGGCGGAGCCTTGCGTCGAGCAGCCAACGCATGGGCGGTCGGCCGGTGTCGGCGTGGAAGCGGCGGATGAGGGTGCGGCGCGACATCCCGGCGCGGCTCGCCAACCGGTCTACGGTGAGCGGCTCGTGCAGGTTGCGCAGGGCCCACTCGTACACCGGCGCCGGTCCGTCGTCCGGGTCGGGGGTCACCGGCAGGTCCATGAACGGCGCCTGGCCGCCTCCGCGTTGAGGCGCCGTGACCAGCAGACGCGCCCGCTGGTTCGCCAGTCGGGCGCCGTGATCGCGGCGGATGAGGTGCAGGCACAGGTCGAGGCCGGCGGTGACGCCGCCGGAGGTCAGCACCTGGCCTTCGTCGAGGTACAGAGCCTCCGGCCGCACGGTCACCTGTGGGTACTGCTTCGCCAGTGTTGCCGCGAACTGCCAGTGCGTGGTGGCCCGTCGGCCGTCGAGCAGGCCGGCGGCAGCAAGGGCGAACGCGCCCAGGCAGATGGACGCCATGCGGCTGCCCCGAGCCGCCGCCCCCGCGAGCGCGGCGCTGACCGCGCCGGAAGGCGTGCCGGGATCCAGGTATCCCGGGACCATCACGGTGTCCGCCGTATCCAGGGCGTCCAGCCCGTCGGCCACGGACAAGGCGGGGCCGCCGTGCATCGCGACGAGCCCGGGCCGTTCCGCACACACCGTCAGCGCGTAGGGCCCGTCCGGCCAGCTCCCGAAGACCTGCAACGGGATCCCGATGTCGAGTGCGAGGACGTTCTCAAGAGCCAGCACGACCACGTGGTGCTTTCCGTCTGGCATCCCACCTCCCGAGCGATGGCACGATCCTATCGCTGGATGGCATTCACGCCACTGACTCCTTCACCGAGATCGCGCCTACGGTCGCCTCATGACCACTGACGCACCCCCGCCCGTCTTCGAGCAGCTCCGCCTCCCCGACACGGGCCTCACCCGGGACGCCTACACCTACGTGGCCGGGGCCACGGCGGACTTCGTCCTCCATCACAGCGTGCGCAGCTACGTGTTCGCCCGGGCCCACGCCCAGAACCAGGGCTTGAACGCCAGCACCGACTACGACGACGAACTGCTGTTCCTCAGCTGCGTCCTGCACGACATCGGGGTCAGCGAGGAGGGCAACGGCGACCAGCGGTTCGAAGTCGACGGCGCCGACACCGCAGCCTCGTTCCTCCGCGAACGCGGCGTCGAGGAACGGCGCGTCGCCATCGTCTGGGACGCCATCGCCCTGCACACCTCGGACGGCATCGCCGCCCGGAAGGGCACGGAGGTGGCGCTGGCGCAGGCCGGCATCGGCACCGACATCCTCGGAATCCGGCGCGAGGACCTTCCGCCCGGCCTCGCCGACGAGGTGCACGCCCTGCTCCCCCGCATGGACCTGGCCTACGCGCTCAGCGACGCGATCGTCACCCAGGCCCTGACCAAGCCCCACAAGGCTTCCCCGCTGACCTTCCCCGGCACCCTGCTCCGCCACCACCTGCCCTACGGCGCCCACCCCGACTGGTACGACCTGATCGCCACGGCGGGCTGGGGCGACAAGCCCGTCGGCGCAGCGGCCCGGCGCCGCGCCGAGACGCCCGAGCAGGTGGGGGTCATGTTCACGGAGTACCTGGAGGCGGGTGACATCGAGGGCCTGGTGTCGCTGTACGAGCCGAACGCCCACTTCGTCCCCACCCCTGGAACCCACCTGGTGGGCACCGCGCCCATCCGGAAGGGCCTGCAACAGCTGATCGACACGGGTGCCCGTCTCAAGCTCGAACTGCGCGACATCCGGCAGGTGGACGACATCGCCCTGGTATCGAACACCGCCACCCTCACCGGTGTCGGCCCCGAGCCGGTCGTTTCCACCACCACGGAGGTCCTCCGGCGCCGGCCGGACGGCGGCTGGGCCCACGTGGTGGACGACCCTTTCTTCAGCTAGGGCGGTCACCCAGAGCGGTCACCGCCATCCCGGCGGTGATGGTGCGTCAGCCCAGCGCGCGGTCGAGGTTGAAGGCGGCGCTGATCAGCGAGAGGTGGGTGAAGGCCTGGGGAAAGTTGCCCAGTTGTTCGCCCGTCGGGCCGATCTCCTCCGCGAACAGGCCGAGGTGGTTGCCGTAGGTGAGCATCTTCTCGAAGGCGAGCCGGGCCTCCTCCAGCCGGCCCGCGCGGGCGAGCGCCTCCACGTACCAGAAGGAGCAGATCGAGAAGGTGCCCTCCGGGCCGTGGAGGCCGTCCGGGCTGGCGGTCGGGTCGTAGCGGTAGACCAGCGAGTCGGAGACCAGGTCCGAGGTGAGCGCGTCCAGGGTGGAGAGCCACTTGGGGTCGGTGGGCGAGATGAACTTGGCCATCGGCATCATCAGCAGCGAGGCGTCCAGCACGTCGCCGTCCAGTCCCTGGACGAACGCCCCCCGCTCGGCGGACCAGCCGCGCCGCATGATCTGCCGGTAGATCGCGTCCCGGGACTCCCGCCAGCGGGGCAGGTCCGCCGGCAGACCGCGGCGGTTCGCCATGCGCATCGCGCGCTCCAGCGCCACCCAGCACATCAGCCGCGAGTACACGAAGTTCCGCCGGCCGCCCCTGGTCTCCCACACCCCCTCGTCGGGCTGGTCCCAGTGCTCGCACAGCCAGTCCACCACGGCACCGACCTCGTCCCAGCGGTCACTGCTGATCGGCTGCCCCCACTTGTCGTAGAGGTAGATCGAGTCGATCAGCGCACCGTAGATGTCCAGCTGGAGCTGGCCGGTGGCGGCGTTGCCCACCCGCACCGGTGCGGAGCCTAGGTATCCCTCCAGGTGCGCAAGCTCGTATTCGGGCAGCTCGGTACGCCCGTCGATGCCGTACATGATCTGCAACGGGCCGCCCTCCCCCGTGCCCCGCAGGATGCCCCGCTCGGAGATGAACCCCATGAACGCCTCGGCCTCCGAGGTGAACCCCAGGCGCAGCATCGCGTAGACGCAGAAGGCGGCGTCACGGACCCAGACGTAGCGGTAGTCCCAGTTGCGCTCGCCGCCGATCTGCTCGGGCAGGCTGGTGGTGGGTGCGGCGACGATCGCACCGGTCGGCGCGTAGGTGAGGAGCTTCAGCACCAGCGCGGAGCGGTTCACCGTCTCCCGCCACCGCCCGTGGTAGCGGGAGCCGGCCAGCCAGTGGCGCCAGAACCGGACGGTCGCGTCGGCCTGCTCCTGCGCCTCGGCGCGCGGGCACGCCCGGGGCGGGGTGTCGTCGCCGATCTGATCGAGGGCGAAGACGTTGGACTCGCCTTCGAGCAGCTTGAAGTGCGACCAGACGTCCAGACCGTCGGTTTCCAGGGGTGCGGTGGAGGTCAGCGCGAGCGTCAGTGACGGGGAGCGGAACACCGCCGTGCGGCCTTCGAGGTGCGTGGTGTGCGCTTCGGCGCCGTAGCCGAAGCGTGGGGCGATCCGCGCCCTGAACGGGAGGGTTCCGCGGACGCAGAGCACCCGCCGGATCAGCCGGTGCCGGGCCGCCTCGCGCGAGTCGTCCACGACGGGCATGAAGTCCTGGATCTCCGCCACCCCGTCCGCGGCGAAGAACCGCGTGATCAGCACGTTCGTGTCGGGGAAGTAGAACTGCCTGGTGCGGGTCGGGACCTCTGCGGCCAACTGGAACGACCCGCCCCGGTCGGCGTCGAGGATGGCCCCGAAGACGCTGGGCGCATCGAAGCGCGGGCAGCAGTACCAGTCGATGGTGCCGTCCGTGCCGACCAGGGCCGTCGTACGAAGATCGCCGATCAGTCCGTGCTCGGAGATCGGGATGTAACGACGGCCGTCCGCCTGCTCGAAACCACTCGTGCCGAACGCCATACCGGCCTCCCTGCCGCTGCGGCCCGGGCCTGGAGATGACACCTCGCTCCCCATGCTAGACGAGTCCCGGTGTCGCGCCGAAAGCTGGAGCTCCGGTACAAGAGCTCGACGCTCTGGCGGGGAGCACGACGCTGAGAGAGCCGGCCGCGAGCATCTCCTCGGAGCGGCTCCACAGGCGCCGGGCGCCGGACGGGTCGACGGCGCAGCGGGCCACGCCTTGCAGCGGGACACCGCGGCGGTCGAGGACCTCGGCCTCGTTGCAGTCGGCGAAGGCGTACGGCTGACCGCGGCCGGACGGGTCGTGATGCGCCGCGCGACGGTCGTGCTCGATGAGATCGGTGCCGCCGCCCGCGAGCTGTCCGGCCTGCCGGAACCGGGCATCAGCCGCGAAGGCGCCACTCCGGTGCGCGCCCTGTGTCTGGCGGTGCCGTCGGCGCATCCGCTGGCGCGCGGGGAGTTCGTGGATGTGGCCGACCTGCGCGGACAGCAGCGGATCGCCGGTCCGGCGTCCGGACCGGACCGGCTGATGGGGGTGTGGCCAGGCCTGGACGAGCGCCCCGAGATCGCACGCACGGCCCGGGCATGCAAAAGGCCGTCCTCTCATGTGTGAGAGAACGGCCTCCGACCTGCGTTTCCGCATGGTCGGGACGACAGGATTTGAACCTGCGACCCCTTGACCCCCAGTCAAGTGCGCTACCAAGCTGCGCCACGTCCCGATGTGCTTCCGACTGGGCTTCCCATTTGGGCTTTCCCCGTCCCGGCGGCACATGCAGAACATTACCCCACGACGAGGGGTGTGCATGCACCGGTAATCGGCGGGAGGGAGGATGAGGGGGTGAACGCTAGGGATCGGGACGGTGAGGGGCGGGCGCGCAGTGCGCGGCCCAGGGATGGACTGGGGCGTCCGCTGCCCTACGGGGCTCAAGGAGTCGAGCGGCAGCCCGAGGGGGTCGTGCGGGCGCCCGGCGAAACCCTCGCGGAAGCGCAGCGGCTGCTGGACGCCGGGATGCCGTTCCACGCGCACGAGGTGTTCGAGGACGCCTGGAAGTCCGGGCCCGAGGCCGAGGCGGCGCTGTGGCGCGGGCTCGCGCAGCTGGCGGTCGGGCTGACGCACTCGGCGCGGGGCAACGCGGTGGGCGGGGCGCGGCTGCTGCGGCGCGGAGCGGATGTCCTGGCCGGACGGGAAGAGGCGGCCGGGGCGGAGCCGTCGTACGGGATGGACCTGGCGGGACTCGTGCGCTGGGCCCGGGCGCTGGCGGAACGGGTGGAGGCCGGCGCGGCCGTCGACGCGGCGGCCGAGGCGCCCCGGCTCTCCGGTCGCGGGGGCCTCGGCTAGACGGCCTGCACCGGTCAGGCCGGCTGGAGGAGGTCCCAGCGGTTGCCGTAGAGGTCCTGGAAGACCACGACGGAGCCGTACGGCTCGTGGCGCGGCTCTTCCAGGAAGCGGACGCCTTCGGCCGTCATGCGGGCGTGGTCGGCGGCGAAGTCGTCGGTGTAGAGGAAGAAGCCGACGCGGCCGCCCGTCTGGTCGCCGACCCGGGAGCGCTGTGCGTCGTCCTTGGCGCGGGCCAGCAGGAGGGCCGACTCCTTGGCCCCCGGCGGGCGGACCACCACCCAACGAGAACCGTCCGGCCGTTCGGTGTCCTCGGCCAGTTCGAAGCCGAGGGCGCGGGTGTAGAAGTCGATGGCCTCGTCGTAGTCGCGGACCACGAGGGCGGTGAGGGCGATGTGGGTGGGCATGCCCTCATTGTGCGCCGAGGAGGACCACTTCCAGGGTGCGGGGGCCGTGGACGCCCTCCACCCGGTCGAGTTCGATGTCGCTGGTGGCCGAGGGGCCGGAGATCCAGGTCAGCGGGCGGGTCGGGTCGAGGAGGGGCAGGGCTCGCGGGACCGAGTCCACCACCTGGTCCGGGACCCGGACCACGCAGATGTGGTGGTCGGGGATCAG
Organism: Streptomyces sp. NPDC059443; assembly: GCF_042750105.1. Taxonomy (NCBI): domain Bacteria; kingdom Bacillati; phylum Actinomycetota; class Actinomycetes; order Kitasatosporales; family Streptomycetaceae; genus Streptomyces; species Streptomyces sp. NPDC059443. Next base: position 136,513 of record NZ_JBHYVM010000002.1, read on the forward strand.
CGTGATCCGGCGCCGGCCCTGGTCGGGGCCGCCGTCGAGGACGATCGTGCCGGTCTCGGCGATGGCCAGGGCGCAGCCGGTCACCACGCTGTCCACGCCCTCCAGTTCGCGTGCGGTGGACGCGGCCCGGTCGTGGATCCGGGTGGGGTCCGCCGCCGAGAGCCAGTACGGGGGCAGCTCCGGCGGGACGAGTACGCTCCGGGCGCCCCGCTCGGCCAGCAGCCGCGCCAGGAGCACCGCGAGGCCGTCCTCGTCCACCCGGTGCACCTTCGCGCGGTACTCGGTCAGGTTCGCGGCGAGCAGGTCCACGTTCTCGGCCGGGGTGCGCGTCCCGTGGACCAGGAGGTAGTCCCGGGAGATCTCCGGCTCCGGGGCCGACCCGGGGCCGGGCTGCGGCACGGCCCGGCGGATGCGGGCCAGGATGCGGTCCTTGCCGCTCATGATTCCCCTCCCTGTTTCCCGACCTGTCCCCGTCCCGCTTCCCGTCCCTCTTCGCGCGCCGCCCACCAGTCGCGGAACGGCTGCTCCGGGAGCTCCGGGAGCTCCCGGCTGTCGGTCCAGGCCCGGCCGGGCCCCGGCAGCCGGCGCGGGCGCAGCCGCCGGGTGCGGCTCAGCAGCCGCTCGCCCGCGCGCAGCGCGCCCGGGTGGTCGAGGAGGAGCCGGGCGGCCCGCATCGCGGCCCGTTCGGCGGCGTGCCCCCGCGCCGGGCGGATACGGACGCGGATGCCCTCGCGGGTCACCGGACCGCCCTGGGCGACCCGTTCGCGGAGGTGGACGAGGACCTCCGGGATGTCGATGGCGACCGGGCAGACCTCGTAGCAGGCCCCGCACAAGGTGGAGGCGTAGGGCAAGGAGGCGTCGATCTCGCTCGCGGTGCCCCGGAGTTGGGGGCTGAGGATGGCGCCGATGGGGCCGGGGTAGACGGAGCCGTAGGCGTGGCCACCGGCGCGCTCGTAGACCGGGCAGACGTTCAGGCAGGCGGAACAGCGGATGCAGCGCAGGGCCTGGCGGCCCACCTCGTCGGCGAGGGTGTCGGTGCGGCCGTTGTCGAGGAGGACGAGGTGGAAGACCGCGGGTCCGTCGCCCTCCGTGGCGCCCGTCCACATGGTCGTGTACGGGTTCATCCGCTCGGCCGTCGAGGAGCGCGGCAGGGTCTGGAGGAAGACCTCCAGGTCGCGGAAGGTCGGCACGACCTTCTCGATGCCGACCACCGAGATCAGGGTCTCGGGCAGGGTCAGGCACATCCGGCCGTTGCCCTCGGACTCCAGGACGACCATGGTTCCGGTCTCGGCGACCATGAAGTTGGCGCCGGATACGGCGACTTTGGCGCGCAGGAACTTCTCGCGCAGGTGGAGGCGGGCCGCTTCGGCGAGTTCGCGCGGGTCGTCACCCATCCCTTCCGGCGCGGGCCGTCCCCAACTGCCCATCTCCGAGGCGAAGACGTCGCGGATCTCGGCCCTGTTGCGGTGGATGGCGGGGACCAGGATGTGGGAGGGTCGGTCGTGGCCGAGCTGCACGATGAGCTCGGCGAGGTCGGTCTCGTACGCGGCGATCCCGGCCGCCTCCAGGGCCTCGTTGAGGCCGATCTCCTGGGTGGCCATGGACTTGACCTTGACCACCTCGCGCTCGCCGGTCGCCAGGACCAGTTCCGTGACGATCCGGTTGGCCTCCTCCGCGTCCGCCGCCCAGTGGACGGCGCCGCCCGCGGCGGTGACGGAGGCCTCCAACTCCAGCAGGTAGCGGTCGAGGTGACGGAGCGTGTGGTCCTTGATCTCCTTGCCGGCGGCGCGCAGCGCGTCCCAGTCCGCCAGCTCGGCGACGGCGCGGGCGCGCTTGTCGCGGATGGTGTGGGTGGCGTGCCGGAGGTTGGCGCGCAGGACCGGGTCCCCGACCGCCTCCCGCGCCGCCGCGGGGAACGCGGGAAAGGCCGGCATGCCGAGGTCCGTGCGCGTCATCTCGGGGTGTCCTCCTCGGTCGCGGCCAGGATTTCGGCCAGGTGCAGGGCCCGCATCGGGGCGCCGGCCCGCCGCAGGATGCCGTCCAGGTGGGCGAGGCAGGAGTTGTCGGCCCCGCACAGCACCTCGGCGCCCGTGGCCACCGCGCTGCCGGTCTTGTCGGCCCCCATGGCGGCCGATACGTCCGGGTTCTTGACGGCGAAGGTCCCGCCGAAGCCGCAGCACTCCTCGGCGCCGGGCAGTTCGCGCAGTTCGAGCCCGCGCACCGCCTCCAGCAGCCGCCGGGGCCGGTCCCCCAGCCCGAGGCCCCGTAGGCCGTGGCAGGACGGGTGGTAGGTGACCGTGTGCGGGAAGTACGCGCCCACGTCCGTCACCCCGAGGACGTCCACCAGGAACTCGGTGAGCTCGTACACCCGCGGCAGGAGGTCTTCGGCCAGCCCGGCCAGCCCGGGCCCCCGCCCCTCCACCTCGGCGGCGCGCCCGATCCGGGGGTAGTGGGCGCGGATCATGGCGGCGCAGGAGCCCGAGGGGGTGACGACGTACTCGTACCCGGCGAAGGCCTCGGCGGTGCGCCGGAGCAGCGGTTCGGCCTCGCGCCGGTAGCCGGTGTTGTACTGCGGCTGCCCGCAGCAGCTCTGCGCCGCCGGGAAGTCCACGCTCACCCCGAGCCGCTCCAGGAGGCGGACCACGGCGATGCCGGTGCGCGGGTAAACGGCGTCGTTGACGCAGGTGACGAACAAGGCGACGCGCATGACGGGCAGAATAGCCCGGTGAAGAAGTTCTCAGTGATCGGCATAGGCGCGGGCGACCCGGACCACCTGACACTCCAGGCGGTCAAGGCGATCGGCGCGGCGGACGCGTTCCTCATCCTGGAGAAGGGCGAGGAGAAGGCGGATCTGACCGGGCTGCGGCGCGCGATGCTCGAAGAGCACGCCCGCCCCGGCCACCGACTGGTGGAGGGCCGCGACCCCGACCGGGACCGGACCCCCGCCGACTACACCCCCACCGTGGACGGCTGGCGCAGCGCGCGGGCCGAGCTCTTCGAGCGGTTCATCGCCGAGGACCTTGCGGAGGGCGAGACCGGGGCGTTCCTGGTGTGGGGCGATCCCTCGCTCTACGACTCCACCCTCGCGATCCTCGACGAGGTGCTGGAGAAGGGGCGGGTCGCCTTCGAGCACGAGGTCGTGCCCGGCATCAGCAGCATCTCCTCGCTGCTGGCCCGGCACCGCACCAACCTCAACCGGGTGGGCCGGCCGGTCCAGATCACCACCGGACGGCGGCTCGCCGAGGGCTGGCCGGCCGATGTGGACGACGTGGTGGTGATGCTGGACGCCCGGCACGCCTTCACGGCCCACCTCGACCAGGACCTCTACATCTACTGGGGCGCCTACGTGGGCACCCCCGACGAGATCCTGGTCTCGGGGAAGCTGGCCGAGGTGGCCGGCAGGATCGAGGAGCTGCGCGCCGAGGCCCGCGCCCGCAAGGGCTGGATCATGGACACGTACCTGCTCCGGCGCGGCTGACCGGGCCCTGGGCCAGGCTAGGCCAGGTAGGCGGGCAGGACCTCGGCGAGCCGTTCGTACTCCTCGGCCCGGTTGTAGACCTGCCCGCACACCCGGATCCCGCCGCCGCCCGCCCACGGCCAGATCAGCACCCGGATTCCGGCCTCCGCCGCGATCCGCTCGCGCAGGACGGTGGCGTCCTCGCGGGTCTCGGCCGTTCCGGCGGGCAGCCGCAGGGCGCGCATGGGCAGGCCCTCGGTGTGCGGGAGCGCGGTGAGTCCGGGGATGGCGGCGAGCAGCGCGGCGCCGTGGGCGGCCAGCGCGCTGTTGTGGGCCCGTACCTTGGCGGCGTCGAGCCGCTCCAGGAGGTCCAGTCCCTCCGGGGCGGCGAGCCAGCCGGTGTAGTCGACGGTGGCGCGGTACTCGACCGAGCGCGGGAAGCCGTGGTGGTCCTCCCAGGACGGTACGAGGGCGCGGACCCGGTCGCGGTGGCCCGGGGCCACGGCGAGGATCGCGGTGCCCGACGGGGCGTAGCCCCACTTGTGGAGGTTGCCGAACCAGAAGTCGGCGCCGCCGCCGAGCGGGTCGGCGAGCGCGCCGGGCGCGTGCGCGCCGTCCACGACGGTGGTGACGCCCCGGGCCCTGAGGTCGGCGAGCAGCCGGGGCGAGGCGATGACCCGGGCGGTGGGAGAGCTGATGTGGTCGAGCAGCGCCACCTTCGTGCGCGGCGTCAGCCCGGCCAGCACGGATTCCCGTACGGCGTCCTCGTCGGGGAGGAACGGGTCCAGGGTGACGGTGGTGACCCGGGCGCGGCGGGCGGCGGCCTCGACCACGGTGCCGTAGCCGTGGTCGGTCACCAGGATCTCGTCGCCCTCGGCGAGCTCGATGGCGTCGAGGGCGAGGTTGGCGCCTTCGGTGGCGTTGGAGATGAAGGCGAGCCCGTCCGGGTCCGCGGCGCCGAGGCGGGCCGCGATCCGGGCGCGGGCGGCGCCGAGGCGGTCGGAGGCGCCGATGAAGAAGGCGTCGGGGTCGGCGTGCGCCTCGGCCGTCAGGGCGGCCTGGACCTCCCGCACGGGGTGGGGCACCGCGCCGAAGGAGCCGTGGTTGAGGTGGGCGACGGCGGGGTCGAGCCCGAACAGGGCCCGGCCGCCGGCGAACTCCGCGGGGCGTATCGACTCGGTGGGCGCGGTCACGTCGACCTCCGTGAGGGGGTGGTGGGGTGGGAGCGGGGGCGCTGATGTTCCAGTGGATCATCCCCCGGCGCCGCCCGCCCCGGAACCCCTCAAAGAGACGACCTAGCCCATCAGGGCCTCACGGCCTCAGGCCCTCAGGGCTTGCCGTCCGGCCGGAGCCGCAGCTCCCGCCGGCGGAAGTTCCGCTCGCCGACCGCGCGCCAGATCACCCGGGGCGGGAGCGGCATCTCGCCGATGATCATCTCCCGCTCCTGCGCGTCCGCGTCCTTGAGGATCATCCCGAGGACGGTGAACAGCTTGCTCTTCGGCACCGCCGTCCGCGCCGCTTCACCGACCATCGCCCATTCCTCGGGCGAGACCACCCCGGCGACCAGCGGCAGCACCTCGCGCTCCTCCTCGTCGAAGTGCGCGTCGACCGACCGCGACACCTCTTCGAGTACGGCGACCAGCTCGGCGCCGTCCCGCTCGTTGACCACGGCCGACCACCGGTCCAGGAGCGCGGCGGCCCGGGCGAGGCGCTCCGCCAGGCCCTCGTGCTGGTCCTCCATCCGGCGCCACAGATCCCCCTGCCCGGGAAGCCGTTCGGTCAGCTTCGGCCACAGCAGCGCGTCTTCGCCCGCGTGGTGGTGGTGCAGGGTCTCCAGCAGCAGCGACAGCCGCTCCGCGACCCGTTTGACCTGCGCGCGGCCCCCCTCGGGCGCCGTGCGCACCCGGTCCGCCGCCTCGTGGAACTCCCGCCGGAACATCCGGTGGACCACGACCATGTCGTGCGTGAACGGCCTTCCCTGACTCTCCATCTCCGATGACCCCCCGGTCTTGACGGACACGTCCGCCACCAGCGTGACGCACCCCGGCCCGCAGGCGCCAGGGCGCACGGCAGCGCGCGGGCGGATCGGGACACTAGGACTTCGGCGGGCGCATCTCCTGGCGGAGTGTGGCCCGCGCACCCAGTCCGGCGAGCCAGTCGTCCAGGTCCGCCATCGCGGGCGGGTCCAGGAGGGACGGGTCCACCGTGGTGCGGAGCTGGTGGGGCACGCCCGAACTCAGGAGGAGTCGCAGACTGCGCTCCGCCGAGGCGGCCGCGTGGCCGACTCCGGTGACCCGCTCGTAACGGCCGGGCGGGGCCTTGACGTCGAAGCCGACCCAGTCCAGCAGGCCCCCGTCCAGCAGCCGGGCGAGACGCCGGGGGAAGGCTCCGCCGGTGTGCAGGCCGACCTGGAGGCCCAGGGCGCGTGCCTCTCGTACGGCCTGCGCGAGACCGCGCTGGAGCAGCGGCTCCCCGCCGGAGAAGACGATCCCGTCGAGCAGCCCCGTACGGCGGGCGAGGTGGCCGAGCACCTCGTCCCAGGAGACGGCGGCCGGGGCACGGGCGGGCAGCAGGCCGGGGTTGTGGCAGTAGCCGCAGCGCCAGGGGCAGCCCTGGCAGAAGACGGTGGTCACGAGCCGGCCCGGCCAGTCGCAGGTGGACAGGCGGGACCAGCCGCCGATCCGGATGACCTCGGCGGAGGCGGCCGGGCCCGGCGGCACGGCGGGGGCCGGGGGTCCGGAGGTCACGCCGCCGCCTTGAAGGGGACGCGCTCGGCGTGTTCGCCCTTCTTGCCGATGTTGAAGGAGGACACCGGGCGGTGGTAGCCCATGACCCGGGTCCAGACCTCGCACGCCGCGCCGCAGCTGGGGCACTCGGGCCGCTCCCCCGCCAGGTAGCCGTGGTCGGCGCAGATGGAGAAGGTCGGGGTGACCGTCAGGTACGGGAGCCGGAAGGTCTCCAGCGAGCGCCGTACGAGTGCGCGGCAGGCCTCGGCCGTCGGGATCCGCTCGGGGGTGTACAGGTGCAGGACGGTGCCGCCCGTGTACTTGCCCTGGAGTTCGTCCTGGCGCTCCAGCGCCTCGAAGGGGTCGTCGGTCCATCCGACGGGCAGCTGCGAGGAGTTGGTGTAGTACGGGTTGGCGTCGGTGCCGGCCTGGAGGATCCCGGGGAAGCGGGCCCGGTCCTCCTTCGCGAAGCGGTAGGTGGTGCCCTCGGCCGGGGTGGCCTCCAGGTTGTAGAGGTGGCCGGTGCTCTCCTGGAACTCGACCATCCGGGCCCGGACCCGGTCCAGCAGCCGGACCGCGAGGGCGTAGCCCTCGGGCGCGGTGATGTCGTAGGCGTCCGCGCTGAAGTTGCGGATCATCTCGTTGACGCCGTTGACGCCGATGGTGGAGAAGTGGTTGCGCAAGGTGCCCAAGTACCGCTTGGTGTAAGGGAAGAGGCCGCCGTCGATCAGCTCCTGGACGGTGGCCCGCTTGAGTTCGAGGCTGTCCTTGGCGAGATCGCACAGCCGGTCCACCGCGGCCAGCAGTCCCGGCTCGTCACCGGCGTACGCGTACCCGAGCCGGGCGCAGTTGAGGGTGACGACCCCGAGCGAACCGGTCTGCTCGGCGCTGCCGAAGAGGCCGTTGCCGCGCTTGAGCAGCTCCGTCAGATCGAGCTGGAGGCGGCAGCACATGGAGCGGATCATGTTCGGTTCGAGTGCGGAGTTGATGAAGTTCTGGAAGTACGGGAGCCCGTACTTGGCCGTCATCGCGAAGAGCCGCTCGGCGTTCTCGCTCTCCCAGGGGAAGTCCCGGGTGATGTTGTAGGTCGGGATGGGGAAGGTGAACACCCGTCCGGTGGCGTCCCCTTCGGTCATCACCTCGATGTACGCCCGGTTGATCAGGTCCATCTCGGCCTGGAGCTCGCCGTAGGTGAAGCCGGCTTCCTCGCCCGCGACGACCGGGATCTGATCGCGCAGGTCCTCGGGGCAGGTCCAGTCGAAGGTGAGGTTGGTGAAGGGGGTCTGGGTGCCCCAGCGCGAGGGCACGTTGAGATTGTGGACCAGCTCCTGGATGCACTGCCTGACCTGCGGGTACGTCATCGCGTCGAGGCGGACGTAGGGGGCGAGGTAAGTATCGAAGGAGGAGAAGGCCTGGGCGCCCGCCCATTCGTTCTGCAGGGTGCCCAGGAAGTTCACGATCTGGCCCACGGCCGAGGACAGGTGCCGGGGCGGGGCGGAGTCGATCTGGCCGGGGACCCCGCCCAAGCCCTCGGCCAGCAGGGTGCGCAGGGACCAGCCCGCGCAGTAGCCGGAGAGAATGTCCAGGTCGTGGATGTGGAAGTCGCCCTCCCGGTGGGCGCGGGCCACGTCGGCCGGGTAGACCTGCTCCAGCCAGTAGTTCGCGGTGATCTTGCCCGCCGCGTTGAGGATGAGGCCGCCGAGCGAATAGCCCTGGTTGGCATTGGCGTTCACCCGCCAGTCCCGGCGGTCCAGGTACTCGGTCACGGTCTCTACGGCATCGACGACAGCAGTCACGGCAGCCCTCCCACGAGGCTCGGCACGGAAGTACGGATCACATGCCGGCAGGGGTCGGACTCGTCCACACGGGGTGGACACAACCGTTGCGGGGCAGTCCCGGATTCACACCGGATTCCCTGTGACTCGGTCGGGGCGAACCCCGCCGAACCGGCAGGGCCAACACTACATATGGATGCGAGCAGGACCTGCAACCACTACATATTGGGTGACGAAGGTCCCGGGGCAGAGGCCTTCCGGCCCTCGGGCCGCGGGCCTCCCTAGTCCGCCGCCTCGGCCGCGGACGACCGTTGCCCGGACGCCGAGGGCGGCTCTTCACCTAGGAGTGGACAAAGGCGCGTTGCCTGTACAACTGCTGTGATCATCGGGCGCCACGGGCCTTTCAGCGGAATAGGGAATTCCCCTGGCCTTCCGGCGAAAGTGGCGCATAATCGTCTTCATGCGGCTTGAACAAGCCTCTTGCCGCGTATGGTCACGCATGCATGGGGGGCATCGTGCCGATGAGTGATTCCATGGGCGATTCCGTGAGCGATTCCGTGGGAGCCGGCATATTTCCGGCCACGTCCGTCGAGTTTTCCCGCCTGCTCACCACCGTACGGCGGTGCAGGGTGCTCACCGTCACCGGACGGTTCCGGGAGCCCCGGAGCCTGCTGGTGCGGGAGATCGGGGAGCGGCTCGCGTCCAACTTCTACGACGGCGTGGCCGTCGTCGGCATGGACCACCGCTTCGGGGTCCGCGACCTGACGGCCGCGCTGGGCTGCGTACCGGGCATGCCGTTCCTGCCGTACGGCACGGTGAACGCGGCGTCGTGGCTGGCCGAGCGCGACATGCTGCTCGTCCTCGACGGCTCCGACCACCTCGCGCCCGAGACCCTGGCCTGGCTGCGCGACCTGCTCACCGCGGCCCCCGGCCTGCGGATCCTGTCGGCCGGACGCCATCCGCTGGGGTTCCCGCAGGAACGGGTGCACCGGCTGTGAACTCCGCGCCCCGACCGGCTACTCGGCCCGCCAGTCCTCGGCCAGCAGCCCCATCACCACCTCGTCCGTGAACTCCCCGCACACCCAGGCCGCCCGGCGCAGGGTCCCCTCCAGGACGAATCCGTTCGCGCTCGCGGCCCGGATCATGGGGAGGTTGTCGGCCAGGGTGTCCACCTGGAGCCGCTGCAGCCCGCGCACGGAGAACCCGTAGCGGCACAGCAGTCGCACGACGTCCTCGCCCAGGCCCCGGCCACGGCTGCCGGGGCGCAGCGAGATGCCGAGGTGGGCGGAGCGGTTGTGCGCGTCGATGGCCCAGAGCAGGGCCTCGCCCGCCAGTTCGCCGGTGGCCCGCTCCACTACGGAGAAGCAGGCCACGGCGTCGGAGGGCTCGCGGGGTTCGTACGGGGAGTGCCCGCTCGCCGCCCCGACCGGCCGCCAGGGCCGCGTGTCGGCGCGCGAGCGCGTGGCCACGTCCTCGTAGAGCTCGGCGTGGAGCACGGCCACGTCGTCGGTGTGCCGGGCGCGCAGTCCGGCCAGTTCTCCTTGAATCATGCGGCCTTACTAGCCTGCGCCGGGCCGCGGCCACAACCGGGTTTCCGCCCCGGGGCCCGCCCCGGACACGGCTCCACCCCGGACACGGCTCCGCCCCGGTCGGCGGCTGCCGGCCGGGGCGGACCCGTTGAAGCGGTGTTTCCAGTGTGTCCCTACCGGCAGACCTAGCCGAGGATCGCGAGCGCCTGGTTCAGCGTCGCGGACGGCCGCATGATCGCCGAGGCCTTGGCGGCGTCGGGCTGGTAGTAACCGCCGATGTCGGCCGGGGAGCCCTGCACCGCGATGAGCTCGGCGACGATGGTCTCCTCCTGCTCGCCCAGGGTCTTGGCGAGCGCCTCGAAGGAGGCGGCGAGCTCGGCGTCGGCGGTCTGCTTCGCCAGCTCCTGCGCCCAGTACAGGGCGAGGTAGAAGTGGCTGCCGCGGTTGTCGATGCCGCCCAGCTTGCGGCTCGGCGACTTGTCCTCGTTGAGGAAGGTGCCGGTCGCGCGGTCCAGGGTGTCCGCGAGGACCTGGGCGCGGGCGTTGCCGGTGGTGGTGGCGAGGTGCTCGAAGGAGACGGCCAGCGCGAGGAACTCGCCGAGCGAGTCCCAGCGGAGGTAGTTCTCCTTGACGAGCTGCTGCACGTGCTTCGGGGCGGAGCCGCCGGCGCCCGTCTCGAAGAGGCCGCCGCCGTTCATGAGCGGGACGACCGACAGCATCTTGGCGCTGGTGCCCAGCTCCAGGATCGGGAAGAGGTCGGTCAGGTAGTCGCGCAGCACGTTGCCGGTCACCGAGATGGTGTCCTCGCCGCGGCGGATGCGCTCCAGGGAGTACGCGGTGGCCTCGACCGGCGAGAGGATCTCGATGGTCAGACCGTCGGTGTCGTGGTCGGCGAGGTACGTCTTGACCTTGGCGATCAGCTGCGCGTCGTGCGCGCGGCCCTCGTCGAGCCAGAAGACGGCCGGGACGCCGGTGGCGCGGGCGCGGGTGACGGCGAGCTTGACCCAGTCCTGGATCGGCGCGTCCTTGGTCTGGCAGGCGCGGAAGATGTCACCGGCGGCGACCTCCTGCTCCAGGACCGTGGCACCCGAGGCGTCGACGACGCGGACGGTGCCCGCGGCGGCCAGCTCGAAGGTCTTGTCGTGGCTGCCGTACTCCTCGGCCTTCTGGGCCATGAGGCCGACGTTCGGCACCGAGCCCATCGTGGACGGGTCGTACGCGCCGTGCGCACGGCAGTCGTCGATGACGACCTGGTAGACACCGGCGTAGCTGCTGTCCGGGAGGACGGCGAGCGTGTCGGCCTCGGCGCCGTCCGGGCCCCACATGTGGCCGGAGGTGCGGATCATGGCCGGCATCGAGGCGTCGACGATGACGTCGGACGGAACGTGCAGGTTGGTGATGCCCTTGTCCGAGTCGACCATCGCGAGGGCCGGGCCCTCGGCGATCTCGGCGTCGAAGGAGGCCTTGATCGCGTCGGCGTCGGGCAGCGCGCCCAGGCCGTTCAGGATGGTGCCGAGGCCGTCGTTCGGGGACAGGCCGGCGGCGGCCAGGGTCTCGCCGTAGCGGGCGAAGGTCTTCGGGAAGAAGGCGCGGACCACGTGGCCGAAGATGATCGGGTCGGAGACCTTCATCATCGTGGCCTTGAGGTGCACGGAGAACAGGACGTCCTCGGCCTTGGCGCGCTCGATCTGGGTGTTGAGGAAGGTGCGCAGCTCGTCGACGTGCAGGACGGAGGCGTCGACGACCTCGCCGGCGAGCACCGGTACGGAGTCGCGCAGCACGGTGACGGAGCCGTCGGCGGCGACGTGCTCGATGCGGAGCGTGCCGGCCTCGGCGATCACGGCGGACTTCTCGGTGGAGCGGAAGTCGTCGGCGCCCATGGTGGCGACGTTCGTCTTCGACTCGGAGCTCCAGGCACCCATGCGGTGCGGGTGCGCCTTGGCGTAGTTCTTGACCGAGGCAGGGGCGCGGCGGTCGGAGTTGCCCTCGCGCAGGACCGGGTTGACGGCGCTGCCCTTGATCTTGTCGTAACGGGCGCGGTTCTCGCGCTCCTCGTCGCTCTTCGGGTCGTCCGGGTAGTCCGGGAGCGCGTAGCCCTGGCCCTGGAGCTCGGCGACCGCGGCCTTGAGCTGCGGGATCGAGGCCGAGACGTTGGGCAGCTTGATGATGTTGGCGCCCGGGGTCTTCGCCAGTTCGCCGAGCTCGGCGAGGGCGTCCGCGATGCGCTGGCCCTCTTCCAGGTACTCGGGGAAGCTGGCGATGATCCGGCCTGCCAGGGAGATGTCACGGGTCTCGACATTCACACCGGCCGTCGACGCGTATGCCTGGATCACAGGCAGGAACGAATACGTCGCGAGGGCCGGGGCCTCGTCAGTGTGCGTGTAGATGATGGTCGAGTCAGTCACCGGATGCTCCGCTCCACAGTCTGCGTCTCTCGTCTGCAACATTGCTCGACATCAAGATATCTCGTGATCGGGCCGGTCTGGACAGCCCCCCGCTCCAAGCCGCGAGGAGACACGTGTCACGTTCCGTGACAGGAGCGCGGGAGGGCGCCGCGGTACGGCCCCGGGGGGCCCGGGAACGGCGGAAGCGCCGCCACCGGCTGTTTTCAGCCAGGTGCGGCGCTTCGGCACTACCGGTCACGGACCTGCTCAGGCGTGGACGGCCTTCGGGCTCGGGCCGTACTGGTTCGGGGTCGGCTGGCCCTCGGTGGCCGCGAGGACGATCAGCCAGATGCCGCCGATGATCGGCACGAGGACGATGAAGTACCACCAGCCGGACTTGCCGATGTCGTGCAGCCGGCGGACCATGACCGCGATGCAGGGGACGAGGACGGCGAGGGCGTAGAGCCCGTAGATCACCATGTTGGCGCCGACGACCGAGTCGATGATCGAGACGACGATGGCGACGGCGAGGTTGCAGAGGAAGAACATCCAGAACTCCTGGCGGCGCGCGCGGCCGGAGAAGTCGGCGTACTTCTTCAGAACATCGGTGTAGTAGTGCATGAGTCCCCCCAAGAGACCTGTTCTCGGCCCGTCCTGATGAAGCAAGCCGGGGCAGAACTTATGCCCCGCTTACGGCGCGGTCAAGCCACTTCGCAGCGCCCGGGAACAAACCCAGTGGAAACACCCACACCTCTCGACCCACCGTTCCCTGATGTCACCGAAGGTGACGAAATGACCTGACGGAAGTCTTACGGCAGCGCGTGGGAACCCCCGACTCGCCCTGTAAGTCCGTAGCGTCCACGCCATGCGCCTACTCGTCACAGGAGGAGCCGGGTTCATCGGCTCGCACATCGTTACCGCACTGCGTCTTCACGGCCACGATCCGGTCGTTCTGGACCTCGTGCCCCCGGCGGCCGACGTGGAGTTCGTACGGGCGGACGTGCGCGACCCGGAGGCGGTCCGCGCGACCCTGCCCGGGGTGGACGCCGTCTGCCACCAGGCCGCGATGGTCGGCCTCGGCAAGGACTTCGCGGACGCCCCCGCGTACGTCTCCCACAACGACCTCGGCACGGCCGTCCTGCTGGCCGCGATGGCCGAGACGGGGGTGCGGGACCTGGTCCTCGCCGGCTCTATGGTGGTCTACGGGGAGGGCCGCTACGAATGCCCCCGCCACGGGGTCGTCCGGCCGGGCCCGCGCCGCGTGGCGGACCTGGCCGCCGGGCGCTTCGAACCCCATTGCCCCGTCTGCGAATCGGAACTGACGCCCGGTCTGGTGGGCGAGGACGCCCCGACCGACCCGCGCAACGTGTACGCGACGACGAAACTGACGCAGGAACACCTGGCGGCCTCGTGGGCCCGGTGCGTGGACGGCCGCGCGGTGTCGCTGCGCTACCACAACGTGTACGGCCCGGGGATGCCGCGCGACACCCCGTACGCGGGGGTGGCCTCCTTCTTCCGCTCCTCGCTGGCCCGGGGCGAGGCGCCCCAGGTGTACGAGGACGGCCGCCAGCGGCGGGACTTCGTCCACGTCGGGGACATCGCCGAGGCCAACGCCCTGGCCCTGGAGGCCCCGACCCCGCTCGGCGCGTGCACCCCGTACAACGCGGGCAGCGGCACCCCCCACACGGTCGGCGAGATGGCCACCGCCCTCGCCCTGGCCCACGGCGGCCCCCTCCCGGTGATCACCGGCGAGTTCCGCCTCGGCGACGTCCGCCACATCACGGCCGACTCCCGGCGCCTGCGCACGGACCTGGGCTGGCGCCCCCGGATCGACTTCACGACGGGCATGACGGAATTCGCCCACGCCGCGCAACGGGCGGCCGGCTGAGCGGGGGGGCCGGGCGCCGGACCACTCCGGCCTCGGCGGGCAAAAGCCAGCCTCGCCGGCGTTTGAGGCGCAGGGGTCCGGGGGCGGCGCCCCCGGCAGCCGGCCCGCACGGGCCCACGGCCTCAGGCCGGCACCGGCAGCGTCACCTCGAACCGGCAGCCGCCCGGGACGTTGTGGACCATCGCGTGGCCCGCGTGCGCCTCGACGATCCCGCGCACGATCGCCAGCCCGAGCCCGGCCCCCGCCGGAGGGGTCCGCGCCGAGGTGCCCCGCCACCCCGTGTCGAAGACCCTCGGCAGGTCCTCCGCCGGGATCCCGCCGCAGCCGTCGGTGACGGACACGACCACGGAGCCCGCCCGCCGCGAGGCCGCGATGGCCACCGTTCCGTCCGCCGGCGTGTGCCGGATCGCGTTGATCAGCAGATTGGCCAGGACCCTCGTCATCTCCTTGCCGTCCACCTCCACCGGCACCCGGTCAACGGCTCCGCCGTCCAGCCGCACCCCGTGCTCCCGCGCCAGCGGGTCCACCCCGGACAGCGCGTCGCCCACCAGGTCGTACACGGACATCCGGCTCGGGCTCAGCGCCAGCGCCCCCGCGTGGATGCGGGAGAGTTCGAACAGGTCCCCGACCATGGAGTTCAGCCGGTCCACCTCGGTCCGGATCTGCCGGTGATAGCGCGCCGGGTCTTCGGCCATGCCGTCCTCCAGCGCTTCCGACATGGCCCGCAGTCCGGCCAGCGGTGTCCGCAGATCGTGGGAGATCCAGGCCACCAGCTCCCGCCGCGAGGTCTCCAGCGCCCGCTCCCGCTCCCGAGACGCCGCCAGCTTCTCGCTCGTGGCCGCCAACTCCCGGGACAGCGAAGCCAGTTCCGCCGTGCCCGGCCCCGGCGGCGCCGCGAAGCTGCCGCCGTCGCCGAAGTCCCGGGCGGCCAGCGACAGTTCGCGGCTGCGGGCCACCACCCACCGGCCGAGCAACAGCGCCACCGCCAGCGAGACCACCGCCGCCATCGCCACCACCAGGGTGACCACCCCGAGGTCGTGCCCGGAGAGGAACATCGCCTGGGCCACGGCGAGCGTCCCGGCCAGCATGGCCGTCACCGTCACCGCGGCGATCACCGTCAGGGACACCGCCACCGAGCGGTGCCGCACCAGCCTCAGGACGAGCGCGCCGAGCGCCCCCGCGCACACGGCGCCGCCGAACGCGAACAGCGCGATGAGCAGTATGTCCTTCATACCGGCTCCCCCGCCGGTTCGAAGCGGTAGCCGACGCCCCACACGGTCTGGATCAGCCGCGGCTGCCCGGGGTCGTCCTCGACCTTGGCGCGCAGACGGCGTACGTGCACGGTCACCGTCGACAGGTCCCCGAAGTCCCACCCCCACACATCGCGCATCAGCTCCTCCCGCCCGTGCGCCTGCCCGGGATGCCGGAGGAAGTGCGCCAGGAGATCGAACTCGCGGACGGTGAGGGCGAGTTCACGGCCGTCCTTGGCGGCCCGGTGGGTGGCCGGATCCAGGGTGATCCCGGCGCCCGTCAGCCGGTCCTCCCGTACGCCGCCCAGCGCGCCCCCCGCCGCCGCGGACCCGGAAGCCCCGGCGGCACGGGCCGCTCCGCCGCGCCGCAGCACGGACGCGACCCGCAGCACCAGTTCGCGCGGACTGAACGGCTTCGTCACGTAGTCGTCGGCGCCCGTCTCCAGCCCGGCGATGCGGTCGTCCTCGTCGCCCCGGGCGGTCAGCATGATCACCGGCACCGGGCCCGTGGCGCGCAGCCTTCGGCACACCTCCAGCCCGTCCAGCCCCGGCAGCATGAGGTCCAGTACGACCAGGTCCGGCCAGGCCCGCGCGGCGCAGGCGAGGGCGGCCGGACCGTCGGCTGCGGTCTCCACCGCGAAACCGGCGCGCCGCAGATAGCCCGTGACCACCTCGGCCACGGTCGGGTCGTCGTCGACGACGAGGATCCGGCCGGAGGAGCCGGAGGCGCTGGAGGTGCCGGATGAGCCAGAGGCTGATTCCATACCGCTGCCGTTCATACCGCCCAGCCTCCCACCCCGCCGCCCGGCGCGGCACCGCGGAGGGGGGCCGCAGGGGGGACGTCCGCGTTTCGTAAGGACTCCACGGCCCTTTTGCGGGGCTGTGGTTCCTACGGTGAAACCGTGAGCGAAACCGTGACGGTAGACGTCGTACTTCCCTGTCTGAACGAGGCCGAGGCCCTGCCCTGGGTCCTGGCCCGCATCCCGGCGGGCTGGCGGGCCCTGGTCGTGGACAACGGCTCCACGGACGGCTCCGCCGACCTCGCGCGGTCGCTCGGCGCGACCGTGGTGGAGGAGTCCCGGCGCGGTTTCGGCGCCGCCTGCCACGCCGGGCTGCTCGCCGCCGAGGCCGACGTCGTCTGCTTCTGCGACTGCGACGCCTCCCTGGATCCCGGGCTGCTGGCCGGTTTCGTGGCCTCGGTCGCCGCCGGCGAGACCGATCTGGTGCTCGGCCGCCGCCGCCCGCAGGGCCGTGGCGCCTGGCCGGCGCACGCGCGGGCCGGGAACCTGGCGCTGGCCCGGCTGCTGCGCCGGCGGACCGGGCTGCGGCTGCGCGACCTCGGCCCGATGCGGGCCGCGCGCCGGGAAGGGCTGCTGGGTCTGGACCTGTCGGACCGGCGCTCCGGCTACCCGCTCCAGATGGTGGTCCGGGCGGCCGACGCGGGCTGGCGGATCCGGGAGGTGGACGTGCCGTACCTGCCCAGGTCGGGGAAGTCGAAGGTGACCGGCACCTGGCGGGGCACCTGGCAGGCGGTGCGCGACATGAGCCGGGTGCTGGCGGAACCCCCGGCCCGGCCCACGGCGGAGTCCCCCGCCGGATCCCCTACCGGATCCCCTGCCGGGCCCACCGCCGGATCCCCTGCCGGAGGCGCCCGATGAACCCCACCACCGGCCCTGCTCGGACCACGCTGCTGGTGATCGCGAAGGAGCCCGTGCCCGGCCGGGTCAAGACGCGGCTCACCCCGCCGTTCACCCCCGCCGAGGCGGCGGAACTGGCCGAGGCCGCCCTCGCCGACACCCTCGCCGCCGTGGCCCGCACCCCCGCGGCCCGCCGGGTCCTGGTCCTGGAAGGCCGGCCCGGACCGTGGCTGCCGCCCGGCTTCGAGGTGATCCCGCAGCAGCCCGGCACCCTGGACCTGCGGCTCGCCGCCGCCTTCGCGGCGTGCACCGGACCGGCCCTGCTGATCGGCATGGACACCCCGCAGGTCACTCCGGAGCTGCTGGAGGTGGACTGGTCCGCGTACGACGCGTGGTTCGGTCCGGCCGTCGACGGCGGGTTCTGGGCGCTCGGGCTCGCCGTTCCCGACCCCGCGCTGCTGCGCGGGGTACCGATGTCGGTGCCCGAGACGGGCGCCGTCCAGTACGAGCGGCTGCGCGCGGCCGGGCTGCGGATCGGGCGGCTGCCGGTGCTGCGGGACGTGGACACCGCCGAGGACGCCCGGCTGGTCGCCGCCGAAGCGCCGGAAGGCGCGTTCGCGGCGCGGCTGGCGGTGCGGCGATGAGCACGCTCGCCTCCGTTACGGGGCCCGGCGCGGCCGCCCCGCCCACGGCGGCCGGGGCCACCGCCGCCCCGCCTACGGCCGCCTCCGCGGTCGCGGCCTGGTCCGCCGACCCCTACACCGTGGCCCTGCGCAGCGGCCGGGGCCCGCTCTACCTGCGGCGGGGCGACGGGTGGCTGCTCCCGCTGGACGTGGAGCGCTGGTGCGAGGCGCCCGACCGGGCCGACCGGACGGTGCTGCGGCGCTGCCGGGGCGCCGTCATCGACATCGGCTGCGGCCCGGGCCGACTGGTGTCCGCGCTGGCCGCCCGGGGACACCGGGCGCTGGGCATCGACGTCAGCCCGGAGGCGGTGGCCCGTACCGCCCGCTCGGGCGGCACGGCACTGCACCGGTCGGTCTTCGACTCCCTGCCGGGCGAGGGGCGTTGGGACACGGCGCTGCTGATCGACGGCAACATCGGCATCGGCGGCGATCCGGTGGCGCTGCTGCGGCGGATGGCCGAGGTGCTGGCCGCGGCGGGCTCCCTGATCGTGGAGTGCGCCGAGGCGGAGGCGGCGGTCGACGTGGACGAGCGCTGCGAGGTCCGCGTGGCCGACGGCCGCGGCGGCCTCGGCGCGCCGTTCCCCTGGGCCCGCGTCGGCCCGGCGGCCCTGACCCGGCACGCCGCGGCCGCGGGCTGGACCCCGGGCGGGCACTGGACGACGGCGGGCCGGGCCTTCACCGTGCTCACCCGGCCACAGCACTCGTAGAGCCTGCCCGGTCCGGTGGGGCCCCGCTTCGTTCACGGCCTGCGGGCCACCCACACCGTGCGCTGCGCGCTGACGCGGAGGTCGGTGCGGTGCGGGAGGGCGTCCGGGCCCTCGCCGTCGAGGAGCGTGCCGAAGGTGGCCAGGTCCTCCGCGTCGAGGCGGTCGGCGAGGTGGTCGCGGACGCGGCTCAGGGTGCTCCGCGCGTAGCGGCCGGCGGCGGCCGGCAGCGGGTCGGTCAGCTCCACGGTGAACAGCCGCTCGGCTTCGACGGCGAATCCGGCCCCGGTCAACAGGGCTCCCCAGTCGGAGCCGAGGTGCGGCATGTCCTCGGCCTTGGCCGCATCGAGGAGGGCATGGGCCCGCTCCTCCAGGCCGGGGCGCCCGGTGCCGAGGTCCTCGGGGAGGAAGCGCGGGAAGGTGTCGAACTCGGCCACCGCGAGGAGGCCTCCGGGGCGCAGCGCGGCGTGGATCTCGGCGAGGGCCCGGCCGGGGTCCGCCATGTGGTGCAGGGAGGTGGAGGCCCACACCAGGTCGGCGGGGCCGACGGCCGGCCAGGCCGCGTCCAGGTCGGCGCGCACGGGGTGGACTCGGTCGGCGAGGCCGAGGGCGCGAGCCTTCTTCCCGAGGTGCTCCAGCATGGCGGCCGAGATGTCGAGGGTGGTCGCCTCGGCCGCTTCGAAGCGCCGGAGGAGGGCGAAGGTGCCGGTACCGGTGCCGCTGCCCACGTCGAGGATCCGGCGGACGGGCGGGTCCCCGGCGGTGAGGCCGTGGATCAGGGCAGTGGCTCCGGTGAGGTAGTCGTGCAGTACCTCGGCGTCGAGGTCGAGCATCTCGGCGAGGGCCGACTCTTCGGCGGGGCCGTGCCCGTGGCCGTGCCCGTGCTCGTGGCCGTGGCCGTGGCTCTGGTGGTGGTCCCCGTGCTGCCGGTGCTGCCGGTGCTGCTGGTGCTGGTGGTGCTGGTCCGCGTTCATGTCTTCAACCCTACGAGCGGTTTGCGCGAATCGCATACCATCTTGCGTATGACGCAAGACAGTGAAATCGACGCCCTCGTCCGCAAGCGGATCCGGGGCCTGCGCCTGGCCAAGGGCTGGTCGCTCGATGACCTGGCCGCCCGCTGCTACCTCAGCCCGTCCACCCTCAGCCGCATCGAGACCGGCCACCGCCGGATCAGCCTCGACCAGCTGAGCCCCATCGCCCGCGCCCTGGGCGCCACCCTCGATCAGCTGGTGGAGTCCGCCACCGACGAGGACGTGGTGATCAGGCCCCACCGCGACGAGACCCGGGGGGTGACCAGCTGGCTGCTGAGCCGCGAAGCCGGTCCGCACGGCACGACCGTGGCCAAGATGCGGCTCACCAAGCCGGCGCCCCCGCGGGAGACCGAGCCGCTGCGCGTCCATCCCGGCAAGGACTGGTTCACCGTGCTGTCGGGCACCGTCGAACTGCTGCTGGGCGACCGGAACATCCGGGTCGAGGCCGGCGAGGCGGCGGAGTTCTCCACGATGGTCCCGCACGCCTTCGGTGCGATCGGCGGGCCCGCCGAGATCCTGTGCATCCTCGACCACGACGGGCAGCGCACCCACCTGCACCCCTAGGGGGTGTCCCGTGCCCGCCCGCGCCGGCCCGCCAGCGCCACCGCCACGGCGGCCAAGGCCACCGCGCCGAGCACGATCAGCAGGTTCCGCCCGTACGGCAGCGGCAGCGCCGACGGGTTCGGCGGCGTTCCCGGTCGCAGCAGCAGGGGCAGGGTGACCAGTACGAGCACGCCCGCCGTCAGCAGGGCCCCCCGTACGACGCCCCGCGCGGGCACGGCCGCGACCGCGAGCCCGGCCGCCAGGACCAGCGGCGCGATGATCCCGTCGTGCAGGACGAGCGCGCCGCCCAGCCACACCATGACGTCGAGGGGGTCGGGCAGGACCGACAGCAGCCGGCCGCCGATCGCGATCAGCAGCAGCCCGCACCCGCCCAGGATCCAGCGCGTCCATCGCATGGCGTTCACAGCACCTCCAGCAGGGTGACCCATTTGGTCTGCAGGACGCCGGGGCGGTTCGGCGCGATGATGCGCGCCGGGTAGCCGTGGTCGACGGTCAGGACCTGCCCGTTCAGTTCCAGCGCGAGCAGGGTCAGCGGGTCCTCGGCGTAGTCGCGGCCCATCTCCATCACCCGGTACGAGCCCGACGTCTCCAGCGAAGTGACCCGCAGCCCGGCTCCGGGGCGGGCCCCCGCACGGGCCAGGAGGTCGCTGATCCGGACCCCGCTCCAGCTCGCCTCCACGCTCCATCCCTCCACGCACGCGATCGGCAGTCGCGACTGCGTCCTTGGCAGGGAGCGGAGTTGATCGAGCGTCAGGCTGTACGGGGTGGGCCCGCGCACCTCCAGCCGCCAGTCCCGTACCGCCCGGTCCGTGACCCCGGCGGCCGCGGCCGTCCGGTTGACCGGGAGCCCCTGCGGTCCGTGGTCGGGATGCCGGGGCGCGAGCAGGTCGAGGGCCTTGAGCGGGGTGAAGGCCTGGCCGACGGTGGTGAGGGTGACGGCGCCGACGGCCGCGCCGACGCCGAGCATCAGGGAGCGGCGGTCGGGGCCGTCCTGCGCGGGCAGTTCGAGCGTGCCGGGTGAGCGGCGGCTCCAATGCGCTTTGATCTCGGGGGCTTTGACGGCGATGTGCAGGAGCAGTGCGCCCGTCACCACCCAGGCCAGCGCGAAGTGCGTCTGGATGAAGCCGAAGGGCCAGGGGTACCACTCGGCGATGTTGATGAGACCGGTGAACACCTCCAGCACGGCGGAGGCCACGAGGACCGCCACCGAGAGCCGCTCCAGCGCGTGCAGGACTCCGCGCACCGGCGGCCACGCGAACAGCCGGGGGTAGACCGTCCACAGTTTCACCAGCAGCAGCACGATCGCGGCGAGCCCGCTCGCGATGTGCAGGCCCTGGCTGAACCGGTAGCCCCAGACCGGCCGGCCGGGCAGCAGATCGGCGGCCCAGCCGGGCGGGTGCTGGAGGTAGTGGCTGATCAGGCCGGTGGCGAAGCAGACGAGGAAGGCCACCCCGAGCCAGCGGCCGATGGAGGTGGCGGTGCGGGCGTCGTGGAGGCGGCCGGAGAAGGAGGGCGGCCGGACCGGTGGGAGCGAAGGCCGGCCGCGCACCTTGGCCGCGGCGGGCGGCTCGGCGGTGGGGCGTGGCCCGGGCGCGGGGCGTGGCTCTGGAGTGGCGGGCGGCTCGGGGGTGGGCGGTGTCATGCCCTCCATCAGAGCGCCGCCGGGCCCCGCGCGGGCGGTTCGACACCTTACGAAACGCGGACACCGGGCCCGGTCACACGCCTGGCGGCGGTCCGCGCTGCCAGGCTGATCCGTATGAACCGCCCCCGCGCGAACCACCATCGCGCCCGTGTCGCCCTCACCGTGCTGCTGCTCGCGTCACTGACCGCCGTGCTCGTGCCGGCCGTCCGGGACGAGGGCTACTTCTCCGACCCGGCCGGGCTCACCTGGTGGTACGCGGCCGCCTGGACCCTGTTCGCCGCGGCCGCCTGGTCGCTGCGCGGTGTGCCGGGCCGCCTCGTGGTCCCGCTCGTGCTGGCGGGTGCGGTGGCCGTCTGCGCCACGGGGCTGGCCGGGCCGCCGCTGACCAGCACCGACTCCTTCCGCTACGCCTGGGACGGGCGGGTGCAGGCCGCGGGGATCTCCCCGTACGACCACGCCCCGGCCGATCCGGCGCTCCGCGCGCTGCGCGACGACTGGCTCTTCCCCCGGGGCGGGGCCACCTGCGCCGGGCACCAGGACCGGGTGGCCATCGAGCCGGGGGTGTGCACCCGGATCAACCGGCCTTCCGTGCACACCATTTACCCGCCCGTCGCCGAGGGCTACTTCGGGCTCGTGCACGTCCTCTCGCCACCGGGCGTGCGTCACAAGGCCCTTCAGGTGGGCGGGGCCCTGCTGGCGCTCGCCGTCACCGGTGCGCTGCTGCTGATCCAGCGCCGCCGGGGCGCGCCGCTCCGTAACGTCGCGTACTGGGCCTGGTGTCCGGCGGTGGCGGTGGAGGCGGTGAACAACGCGCACGTGGACGTGCTCGCCGTACTGCTGTCGGTGGCGGCGCTGGGGGTGGTCGTGCGCCGACGGGCCCTCGGCGGGGCCCTGTTCGGGCTGGCGGTCGCGGCGAAGCTGCTGCCCGCCGTGCTGCTGCCGGGCGCGCTGGCCGGCGTACGGCGGTGGCGGGACGCCGCGGCGCTGCTGGTTCCGGCGGCCGCGGTGGTGGCGCTGACGTACCTGCCGTACGTGCTGGTCTCGCGCTCGTCGGTCTTCGGGTACCTGGGCGGCTACGCGCACGAGGAGGGGTACGAGGATCCCGGCGCGGGCGGCCGGTACGCGCTGCTGCGGCTCGTGCTCCCGGACGCCTGGGCGGTCCCGGCGGTGGCGGTCGGCATCCTGGCCGTGGTGGCGTACGTATGGCGGCGCGGCGATCCCCGGCAGCCCTGGAGCGGGGCCCTGCTGGTGACGGGCACGGCGTTCCTGCTGATGACTCCGGGGTACTCCTGGTACGCGCTGCTGCTCATCGCGCTGGTGGCGCTGGACGGGCGCGCGGAGTGGCTCGGGGTGGCGGTCGCGGGCGCGGCCGCGTACGTCTCGGTGCGTGCGCTCGGCGGGCAGACGATCCCGGTGGCGTACGGGCTGGCGGGCGCGGCGGTACTGGCGGGATGGGCGGTACGGCGGCGGGTCGAGCGGCGGCGGGCGGCGGCCCGGGAAGGGGAGGGGGTCCGCCCCGGGCCGCCGCCTGGATCGGCCGGAGCCGTCAGCCGATGTGGTACGAGTCCCCGTAAACCTTCCAGTCCAGCGGGGTGTTGAGGTTGAAGTTGCCCTTCTTGACCCACACCCGCTGCGCCGTGTCCACGCGGCTGGTGTCGCTGTGCGCCTCCTCCTGCTTCATCGCCCAGACGCGGGCGTCGAGGAAGGCGTTGAGCCAGGTGGTCTCGTTGCCGCCCTGGGACGGAGGCTTGGCCTTGGAGAGGGCGCGCTTGCGGATGTTGCGGAAGCTGGTGGAATCGGTTCCGTCGCCGTGCATGACGATGGCGTCGTAGTAGGTGAACTGTCCGAGCACGCCCACCCCGTCGGCCTTGCCCTGGCTGACGGCGGGGTTGAAGTAGACCCGGTCGCGCTCGTGGTCCTGGGCCTTCTTGAAGTCGGAGTCGACGGCCGCCTTCGCCCAGTCCTTGGTGAAGTTGGGGTCGAGGCCGGCGTGCGAGTCGCTGCCGTCGACCTTCTTCAGGGCGGGGAGGTACTTGGCGAGGACGTTGCCCGGCTTGATGTCCGTGTAGTACTGGACGAGCTCGAGCATGTCGTGCGTGCCGGAACAGAAGCCGATGATGCCGCCGGTGTAGCCGCGGCCGTCGCCTATGTCCTCGATGTACTTGTACTGGGCCTTCCAGTTGAGCGAGGAATTCTCCGCACTGGAGACGATTTGCATGGCGATGTCCTTCTTCACCGGATCGTCCAGTCCGACGGCGGCGGCCGCCGACACCCGCGCGGCCGGAGCCGCGGCGGGGGCGGCGGTCGCGTGGGCGGTGACGGGTACGGCGAGGAGTGCGGTGCCGAGCAGGGCACTGACGGCCAGTCGCTTGCGGTGGGGGGTGAACACGGTACCTCCATGAGGGAGTTGATGCTCCGGCGACCTTCGTTAGGAAACTTTACTACCAGAACTCGCGCCGACTCAACCCCCCGGAACCGGCCGTTCTGCGACCGTTCCGCAGCCGTCCCTCGACCGTTCCCCTGCCGTTCCGGGGTTGGAGCATTCACCAGTCCGGCGCCCGCGAAGGGCTCGAATTCCGTATCCGGCACCAATTCCCCGGGGCCGCCGTTCCTTGGTTGACTGGTCGCACACCACGGATTCCGGCCTGGCGCTTGCGGCTCTCTCGCCGGGGACCGTGTGTGAGGGGGAGTCCCCGCGCACCGATCAGCGGTGTTCGGCGCGCGGGCCCCTGGCATATGAGAGGCAAGACGAGGCATCCTTACGCATATGCGGTCCACTTCGGCCGCTGGAACCTCATATGCCGCAAGGGATGGAGTGGCCGATGGCCGTCCTCGTGATCGGAGAAGCGCCCACCGCTGCCATGGAGGCGGCCGGGCTGCGGATCCGCCCGTGCCGGCCCGGCGCCGATGACCCCCTCCCCGCCACCCTCACCGGCATCGACGCGCTGATCCTCTCCCCCACCGCCACCCCCGCCGCGCTCCCCCTCGTCGGCCCGGCGCTGGCCGCCGAGGTCCCCGTACTCGCGCTCGGGGAGGGCGCCCGGCTCCTCGCGGAGGCCGCGGGCTCCGGCGGTACCGGGTGCGGGGCCACCGACCCGCTGCTCGGCGGCGCGGCCGCGCCGCACGGATTCCGCGTCGGCGCCAGCGCGTGGGGGCTTCCGGTCCCGGACGAGGCCGACGTCGAGGTCCTGCGCCGGTTCGCCGAACTGGTCGCCGGACGGGCCGAAACCACCGCCACCCGGACCTTCTTCACACCCCGGGCGGCCGCCTGGGAGGAGCGCTTCGCCTACCAGACCCCCGCGTACGAGGCCGCCGTCGCCCGGATGCGGCTGCGGCCCGGGCAGAGCGCGCTCGATCTGGGCTGTGGCAGCGGCCGCGCCCTGCCCGCGCTACGGGCCCTGGTCGGAGCCGCCGGCACGGTGATCGGCGTCGACCTCACGCACGCCATGCTCACGGCGGCCGCCCGCGCGGGCCGCGGCGGGCCGGACGGGGGCCCGGCCGGGGGGCTGCTGCTGGCCGACTGCGCGCGGCTCCCGCTGCCCGCCGGCGCCGTGCACGGCATCTTCGCCGCCGGGCTCCTGGACCACCTGCCGCATCCGGGCACCGCGCTGCGCGAATGGGCCCGCGTCACCGCGCCCGGCGGGGAGCTGCTGCTCTTCCACCCTTCCGGCCGGGCGGAACGCGCCGCCCGCCACAGCCGCGCCGTCAGCCCCGACGACCCCCTGGCCGAGCCGAACCTCCGCCCGGCCCTCGAAGCGGCGGGCTGGCACCTGGCCACGTACGAGGACGCCGCCACCCACTTCCTGGCCCGCGCGGAGCGGTAGGGGGGCGGGACGGGGCGCGGCTCCGGCTCAGGCGGAGGCTCTGGCTCAGGCGGAGGCTCAGGCAGAGGCGGAAGCGCGCCCGGCCGCCACGCGGCTCTGCAACGCACGCTTGACGTCCGGCCATTCCGGGCGCGTGATGCTGTACACCGCGGTATCGCGGACCCAGCCGTCCCGCATGATCATGTGGTGCCGGAGCACGCCCTCGTGCGTGGCGCCCAGACCGGCGATCGCGGCCCGCGACTTGGCGTTGCGCACGTCCGTCATCAGCTCGACCCGGTTCATCTCCATCGCCTCGAAGGCGTGGGTCAGCATCAGCAGCTTCGCCTCGGTGTTCGCACCCGTGCGCTGCCGGGACTCCGCGAGGAAGGTCCAGCCGATCTCCAGCCGCCGGTACTTCGTGTTGATCACCATCAGCCGGGTCGAGCCGAGGACCCGTCCCGTCTCCGCGTCCACCGTGGCGTACGGGATCTGCGTGCCCTCCGCGCGCGCCGCCATCGCGTCCTCGATGAACCCCCGCACCTCGTCCGGGTGCGGGACGATCGTCACCGGGATCTCCCAGAGGCTGCCGTCACGGACCGCCTCGCACAGCCCGTCGTGGTGCCGGAGCTCCAGCGGCTCCATCCGTACCCGCTGTCCGGCCAACACCGCGCTCGCCACTGCCTGCTGATCCATGTCCCCGCCCACCTGCCCGTTCCCCACGTTCCGCGCTTTCCCCGTGTGTTCGCCTGCTCGGGTGGACCCTACCCGGCGGCGGGAATCGGCTCCCGGGATGTTCACTGGTCGGGACTCCCGCACGGCGGCGCACCCTTCGCTCAGAGCCAGCCGTTGCGCCGGAAGCCCCGGTGGATGACGAAGCAGGCGACGGCCATCACGCCGAGCACGACCGGGTACCCGTAAGTCCAGTGCAGTTCGGGCATGTTGTCGAAGTTCATGCCGTAGACCCCGCACACCATCGTCGGGACGGCGACGATGGCCGCCCAGGCGGTGATCTTGCGCATGTCCTCGTTCTGGGCGACGGTCACCTGCGCCAGGTGTGCCTGGAGGATGGAGTCGAGGAGGGCGTCGTAGGCGCTGATCTGGTCGGTGGCGCGGGTCAAGTGGTCGGCGACGTCGCGGAAGTACGTGCGCATCTCCGGCGGGATGACCGGTATCGGCTGCGTGCTCAGCTGCTGGAGCGGGCGGCTCAACGGGGCCACCGCGCGGCGCAGTTCCAGGAGTTCGCGCTTGAGCTGGTAGATCCGGCCCGCGTCGCCGCGGCCGTCGTACTCGCTGAACACCATGGTCTCGACGGCTTCTATGTCGTTCTGCACCGCGTCCGTGACGGCCACGTACTCGTCGACCACGTGGTCGGCCATCGCGTGCAGGACGGCGACCGGCCCCTTGGCCAGCTGGTCGGGGGCGGCCTCCAGCTCCTCGCGGACCGGCCCGAGGGTGCCGCGGCCGCCGTGCCGGATGGTGATGACGAAGTCCTGGCCGGCGAAGGCCATGAGCTCGCCGGTCTCCACGACCTCGCTCGTCGCGGTGAGTTCCTCGTGCTCCACGTAGCTCACGGTCTTGAAGACGGCGAAGAGCGTGTCGTCGTAGCGCTCGATCTTGGGGCGCTGGTGCGCGTGGACCGCGTCCTCGACGGCGAGCGGGTGCAAGCCGAACAGCTCGGCGAGGCCTGCGAGTTCGGTCTGCGACGGCTCGTGCAGGCCGATCCAGACGAACCCCTCGCCCGTCTTGCGGACCCGGCGCAGCGCCTCGCCGGCGTCGGCGGTGCCGTCCTGGCGCTCACCGTTCCGGTAGACGATGCAGTTGACCACGGCGCTGCCGAGCGGGGAGCGGGCCGGGTGGCTGAGGTCGACGGCGCGGCGGTAGCCGCGGCGCACGACCCGGCGCAGGTTGCTGAACATGGACAACGTGGTACTCCCCTTCGGCGGATCGCCGCCCAGTCTGCCACCGGCTCCGCCGTGCCCCGCGCCCGGGCACCTGCGGAGACTTTCGTGCGGCCTTCGGGCGCGGCCCCTATGCTGCCGCGGTGACCACACCCCCCGGCAGACGGCCCGGGCGACGGCCCGCGCGCCTTCGCCTCTCCACCCTGACGAGTCTCCTGCTGATGGCCCTGATCGTCGTACCCAGCTGCGGATTCCTCGGGTGGAAGTACTGGCAGCTGGAGCACCCGGGCGATTTCACCGCCGACCCCCGCCCGTGCGAACTGCTGTCCCCGCAGACCGTGCACCGGCTGACGCCCACCTCGTACGGCGGTCGTCTCGAAAGCGGTTCGTGCAGCTGGGCCGCGCCGCGCGCGGAGGGCCCGAACCGGTCCGGGATCTTCCTCCGGCCCTCCCGGGTCACCGAGAGCCTCGCCGTCAAGAACCTGCGCGAGGAGCGCGACGACCTGCTGGGCTGGGAGGAGACCACCCCGGCGGTGGTCACGGGCGTGGGCGACGAGGCGTTCATCCGCTTCCGTACGCCCGATCCCGCGCGCCCGGCGACCGCGCAGGTCTGCTTCCGCCTGAGCAACCTGGTGGTCACCCTGACCTACACCCGCGCCGACTCCGACCGCGAGGCCGCCCGCGCCGGAGCCGTCGACGCGGCGCGCGAGGCCGCCGAGCGGCTCAGGGCCTCCGTACGCTGAGCCGCCTCGACAGGGCGGCCCGGGAAACCTCCCTCAGGCGCGGTCGATGAACACGCTGGTCGACTTCACCCGCGCCGTCGCCCGCGCCCCGACCTCCAGCCCGAGCTCTTCCACCGCTTCGCGCGTCAGCAGCGACACGATGCGGTGCGGGCCGGCCTGGATCTCCACCTGTGCGTCGACCGTGCCGAGCTTCACCCCGGTCACGATGCCGGGGAAGGCGTTGCGCGCCGAGGTGTACGGGGCCTCGTCGCCGTCGGCCCCCTCCTGCGCGGCCTCCACGCAGAACGCGGCCAGGTCCGGCCCGTCCACCATGCGCCGCGTGCCCTCGCGGCGCGTCGGGAAGCGCTCCGCGTCCGCCCACCGCCGGGCCGTGTCAACGCTGACGCCGAGCAGCCGGGCCGCCTGGCCGATCGTGTAGGACTCCATACCGGCAGCCTATGCCCTGCCCTCGGGGTTATCGCAGGCCAAGGGCCCGAGGTCGTGTCGTCCGAGCCGGCCGGGACAACCGGTCAGGAATGGAGAAGCCATCCCCGGCCCGCCGCCCGTAGCGTCGGATGCATGGAAATCAACCTCTCGCAGTGCTTCATCGCCGTCGACGACCACGACAAGGCGCTCGGCTTCTACCGTGACGCCCTCGGCCTGGAGGTGCTCAAGGACATCGGGTACGGGGGGATGCGCTGGGTGACCGTGGGCTCCCCCGCACAGCCGGGCGTGGAGATCGTCCTCGAACCGCCGCTCGCCGACCCCAACGCCTCGGCCGCCGACCGGGAGGCCATGGCGGAACTCCTGGCCAAGGGCCTCCTGCGCGGCGTGATCTTCTCGACCGACGACGTCGACGCCACCTTCGAGCACATCCGCGCCACCGGCGCCGAGGTGCTCCAGGAGCCGGTCGACCAGCCGTACGGAGTCCGCGACTGCGCCTTCCGCGACCCGGCCGGCAACATGATCCGCTTCAGCCGGCCCCGCGGGCAGTGAGCAGGGCAACGAGCTCCGCTCCCGCGAACTGACAGACCACGACCGCCGGTTGGCCCGACACCTCGCCCTCACACACCAGCGGGACGGTGTCGGTCGTACGGGCGTTGCGCCGCCCCGGCCGACACCGTCTATCGGGTAAACAGAGGAATGCTGCCGCGCACGCGGCCCCGTCGAGCTGATGGAGAAACGATGAGCAAGGCCAAGAAGACAGACAGTCAGACGGACAGCCGGTCGGACAGCCACGGTCTGATCCGCGTGCACGGTGCACGCGTGAACAACCTCAAGGACATCAGCGTCGAGATCCCGAAGCGCCGGCTGACGGTGTTCACCGGGGTCTCCGGCTCGGGCAAGAGCTCGCTGGTCTTCGGCACGATCGCCGCGGAGTCGCAGCGGCTGATCAACGAGACCTACAGCGCCTTCGTGCAGGGGTTCATGCCCACGCTCGCGCGGCCCGAGGTCGACGTACTCGAAGGGCTCACCACCGCGATCTCCGTCGATCAGCAGCGGATGGGCGGCGACCCCCGTTCCACGGTCGGCACCGCCACCGACGCCAACGCGATGCTGCGCATCCTCTTCAGCCGGCTCGGGAAGCCGCACATCGGCTCGCCCCAGGCGTTCTCCTTCAACGTCGCCTCGGTCCAGGCGAGCGGTGCGTTCAAGGTCGACCGCGGCACCGACAAGACGAAGACCGTCAAGCGGACCTTCAGTCGCACCGGCGGCATGTGTACGCGCTGCGAGGGCCGGGGCTCGGTCTCCGACATCGACCTCACGCAGCTCTACGACGACTCCAAGTCGCTCGCCGAGGGTGCGTTCACCATCCCGGGCTGGAAGTCCGACAGCTTCTTCACCGTGCGGGTCTACGCCGAGTCGGGCCTCCTCGATCCGAACAAGCCGATCAGCAAGTACACCAAGAGGGAGATGCAGGACTTCCTGTACCGGGAGCCGACCAAGGTGAAGGTCGACGGGGTGAACCTCACCTTCGAGGGGCTGATCCCCAAGATCCAGAAGTCCTTCCTCTCCAAGGACAAGGAGGCGATGCAGCCGCACATCCGGGCGTTCGTGGAGCGGGCGGTCACCTTCACCACCTGCCCCGACTGCGACGGCACCCGGCTGAGCGAGGGGGCCCGGTCCTCGAAGATCAAGAAGATCAGCATCGCCGACGCCTGCGCGATGCAGATCAGCGACCTGGCCGCATGGGTACGGGGCCTCGACGAGCCTTCGGTCGCACCGCTGCTCGACGCGCTGCGCCGGACCCTCGACTCGTTCGTGGAGATCGGCCTCGGCTACCTCTCGCTCGACCGGGCGTCGGGCACGCTCTCGGGCGGCGAGTCCCAGCGCGTCAAGATGATCCGCCACCTCGGCTCCTCGCTCACCGACGTGACCTACGTCTTCGACGAACCCACCATCGGGCTGCACCCCCATGACATCCAGCGGATGAACGGCCTGCTGCTGAGGCTGCGGGACAAGGGCAACACGGTGCTCGTGGTGGAGCACAAGCCGGAGACGATCGTCATCGCCGACCACGTGGTCGACCTCGGCCCGGGCGCCGGCTCGGCCGGCGGCACCGTCTGCTTCGAGGGCACCGTGGAAGGGCTGCGGACCGGCGGCACCGTCACCGGCCGCCACTTCGACGACCGGGCCGCCGTCAAGGAGTCGGTCCGCAAGCCCACCGGCACGCTGGAGATCCGCGGCGCCACGGCGCACAACCTCCAGAACATCGACGTGGACATCCCGCTCGGTGTCCTCGCCGTGGTCACGGGCGTCGCCGGCTCCGGCAAGAGCTCGCTCGTGCACGGCTCGTTGCCCAGCCGGTCGGGGGCGCCCGGCGCGGAAGTGATCTCGGTGGACCAGGGCGCGATCCGCGGTTCGCGGCGGAGCAACCCGGCCACGTACACGGGACTGCTCGACCCGATCCGCAAGGCGTTCGCCAAGGCCAACGGGGTCAAGCCGGCCCTGTTCAGCGCCAACTCCGAGGGCGCCTGCCCCAACTGCAACGGCATCGGGGTCGTCTACACCGACCTGGCGATGATGGCCGGCGTGGCCACCCCCTGCGAGGAGTGCGAGGGCAAGCGCTTCGACGCCTCGGTCCTGCACCACCACCTCGGCGGCCGCGACATCAGCGAGGTACTGGCGATGTCGGTGGCCGAGGCCGAGGAGTTCTTCGGCGCGGGAGAGGCGGCGACCCCGGCTGCACACCGCATCCTCGTCCGGCTCGTCGACGTGGGACTCGGATACCTCACCCTCGGCCAGCCGCTCACCACGCTGTCCGGCGGCGAGCGGCAGCGGCTCAAGCTGGCCACGCACATGTCCGAGAAGGGCGGGGTGTACGTCCTCGACGAGCCGACCGCAGGCCTCCACCTCGCCGACGTCGAGCAACTGCTCGGCCTGCTCGACCGGCTCGTCGACTCCGGGAAGTCGGTCATCGTCGTCGAACACCACCAGGCGGTGATGGCGCACGCCGACTGGATCATCGACCTCGGCCCCGGCGCCGGGCACGACGGCGGCCGGATCGTCTTCGAAGGCACCCCGGCCGACCTCGTCGCCGCCCGCTCCACCCTCACCGGCGAGCACCTGGCCGCCTACGTGGGCGCCTGAGGCGCGGCGGATCGGGGCACTTCGCCAGGCCTGAGCTCTACAGGAATCCAGGAGACGGCCTAACGAAGTGCCCCCGCCGCCGCCCGCGCGATCACCGAAGCCACCGTCGACAGCGCGGGCGAATCGAGCTTCCACTGCTGCCAGTGCAGCGGTACGTCGAGGTGGCGCCCCGGCGCGATGACCACCAGCCGCCCCTCCTCCACCAACGGCCCCGCCTGCGCCTCCGGCACCATCGCCCAGCCCAGCCCGGCGACCGCCGCGTCGCAGAACCCCTCGGACGTCGGCACGTAGTGCCGGACCTCCGAGGCCCCGGCCCCCTCGTCCCCCGTCAGCATCCGCACGAAGCGGTCCTGGATCAGGTCCCGCCGGTCGAAGACGACCACCGGGGCCACCCGCAGGTCCCGGTCCACCCGCCCCTTCAGATGCCGGGCCGCGAACTCCGGGCTGGCCACCGGCAGGTACCGCGCGAGCCCCAGCCTGCGCACCGTGCACCCCGCCACCGCCTCCGGCTGCGAGGTCACCGCCGCCATCACGCGACCGTCCCGTAGCAGCGCGGTCGCGTGCCCCTCGTCCTCGCGGTGCAGCTCGAAGCAGACGGGCGGATCCTGCGGCACCCGGGTCAGCGCGGGCAGGAACCACGTGGCCAGCGAGTCCGCGTTGACCGCGATCGGCAGCCGCACCGGCCCCAGGCCCCGCGCCATTCCGAGCTCGGCCCGCGCGTCCCGCTCCAGCCGGGCCAACTGCCGCGCGAAGCGGACGACGACCTCCCCGGACTCGGTCGCGCGTACCGGTTTGGTCCGCATCAGCAGCACCCGCCCGGTCCGCTGCTCCAGCGCCTTGACGCGCTGGCTGACGGCGGACGGGGTCACGTGCAGGGCGGCGGCCGCCGCGTCGAAGGTGCCCTCGTCGATGACCGCGAGCAGCGTCCGCACCTGGTCCACAGGCAGCTCATCCATCACAGCGGCTAATGCTACGTAAGAATCATTAGCTGTACTACGCACGCCACACCCGCCTACGGTCGAAGACATGACACACGGCATCATCCCGGCGGGCCTGGCCGGCTTCGGAACCGGACTTTCCCTCATCGTCGCCATCGGCGCCCAGAACGCCTTCGTCCTGCGCCAGGGCGTACGCCGCCACTCGGTCCTCGCCGTGGTCGCCATCTGCGCCCTCTCCGACGCGGCCCTCATCGCCCTCGGCGTGACCGGCGTCGGCGCCTTCGTCACCGCCTGGCCGCCCGCGCTCACCCTGGTCGGACTCGTCGGCGGGGCCTTCCTGATCTCCTACGGGGTCCTCGCCGCCCGCCGGATGCTGCGCCCCACCCCCGGCGCGGCCCTCAATTCCGAGGGAGTCGGCTCCGGTTCCGGCCCCGCGGCCGCCCCCGGTTCCGGCACCACCCGGGCCGCCGTGCTGACCTGCCTGGCCATGACCTGGCTCAACCCCCACGTCTACCTCGACACCGTGCTGCTGCTCGGTTCCCTCGCCGCCGACCGGGGCGACCTTCGCTGGGCGTTCGGCATCGGGGCTGGTCTGGCGAGCCTGGTCTGGTTCGGCGCCCTCGGCTACGGTGCCCGGCTGCTCAGCGGCCTGTTCGCGCGGCCCTCGGCCTGGCGGGTCCTCGACGGGCTCGTGGCGGCGACCATGGTCACGATGGGCGGCCTGCTCCTCGCCCGGGCCTGAAGCCCACGCCACCTCCGCCGTCGCGGCGGCCGCGGCGGGCCCGCTCCCCCGGGCAGCGTCGGCGCCGGCTTCCGTCTGGAACAGAATTGGCATGCCCAACAGAGCCGATCCCGCGCGCCCCCGCGCCACCCGCACCTCCAGGAGCCCCCGTGCCGGAAGAGCCCTCCTACCCCGACTCGGTCCGCGCCTACTACGCCGCCCAGTCCGCTCCCCTCATGGCCGCCACCGGGATCGTGCTGGACACGCGCGGCCGGGTCCTCGTACTGACCACGTCGTACAAGACGGAACTCGAACTCCCCGGCGGGGGCGTCGAGGACACCGAGACCCCCGAGGAAGGGCTGGCCCGCGAGCTGAAGGAGGAACTGGACCTGAGCGTGCCCGTCGGCCGGCTGCTCGCCGTGGACTCCCGCCCGCCGGGGCCCCTCGGACGCTCCCTCGTCGTCCACGCCCACCTCGTCGGGCCGCTGACGCACGAGGAGGCCTCCGCGATCTCCTTCCCGGACGGCGAGGTCACCGAGGCCCGCTGGCTCACCCCGGACGAGGCCTACGAGGCCCTGCCCGCCCGGATCGCGCCCCGGCTCCGCGCCGGCCTGGCCGCCCTGCACACGGGCTCCCTCGCCCACCTGATCAACGGTGTCCCCCAGCCCGGATCCCCGGCCGGACTGGATCCGGAGCGCCGGGCGGCCCTGGAGCACGCGGGAGCCTTCGACACCGCCGGCCACCGGGCCGCCCGCCCCAAGGCCCTCACGGCGGCGAGCGTGCTGTTCACCGACACCGCGGGCGCTGTGCTCCTGGTCCAGCCCGCGTACGGGAATCCGGACCACTGGCACCTCCCCGGCGGCGGCATCGACAGCGACCTCGGCGAGATCCCGCGGGCCGCCGCGGGCCGCGAGGTCCGCGAGGAACTCGGCCTGGACATCCCGCCGGGCCGGCTGCTGGCCGTCAACTGGTCCCACCGGTCCGGCTATCCGGCCCGCATCCGCTTCCTCTACGACGGCGGTATCCTCAACGCCCGCACCCTGGCGCGTATCCGGCTGCCCACATCGGAGCTCCTCCAGTGGCGCACGGTCCCCCGGTCCGATCTCCGCTCCTTCGTGAAGCCGTCCCTGCGCCGCCAGATCAAGGCCTGCCTCAAGGCCCGCACCACGGCCACCGGCCCCCTGGAACTCCACGGGGGCCGCCCGGTCTAGAACCCGGGGCTCGTCTACAGTTTTGTAGACGATATAGTCGGTCGGCGCCATGCACTCCCGGAGCCAGACCTTGACCAGCGCCACGTCGAACCAACCTCAGGGACGGACCAATTGAGCACCATCGGCATCGGACAGGCGGCGGTCCTCGGCGTCGTCGAAGGGGTCACCGAATTCCTGCCGGTCTCCTCCACCGGACACCTGAAGATCACCGAAGGCCTGATGGGCATTCCGGTGGACGACAAGGCGGTCGTCGCCTTCACCGCCGTGATCCAGGTCGGAGCCATCGCCGCGGTCCTGGTGTACTTCTTCAAGGACATCGTGCGGATCGTGAGCGCGTGGGGTCGCGGCCTGGCCAACCGCGAGGAGCGGTACCACCACGACTACAAGTTCGCCTGGTGGGTCATCTACGCCACCATCCCCATCGTGGTCGTGGGGCTGGCCGCGAAGCCGCTCATCGAGAGCACGCTGGCCTCCCTGTGGGTGGTGGCCGGCTCCCTGATCGTCGGCAGCGGCTTCATGTGGGCCGCCGACCAGATGGGCCGCCACAAGCGCGGCGAGGACGACACCACCTTCAAGGACGCCATGCTGGTGGGCTGCTCCCAGATCCTCGCCCTGCTCTTCCCCGGCTTCTCCCGGTCCGGGGCCACGATGTCGACCGGCCTCATCCTCGACCTCGAACGCGTCGCCGCCACCCGCCTCTCCTTCTTCCTCGGCATCCCCGCCCTGACCGGCGCGGGCCTCTACGAGCTCAAGGACGCCGTCGGAGCCGGTGTGGACACCGTCCCGCTGGTCGTCGGCACCGTGGTGTCCTTCGTGGTCGCCTACGCCTCGATCGCCTGGCTCCTCAAGTTCGTCGCCAAGCACTCCTTCAACGCCTTCGTCATCTACCGGATCATCATCGGCCTCCTGCTCTTCGGCCTCCTCGGAACCGGCGTCCTCACCGCATGACCCGCGCCCAGCTCGCCCGCCGGGCCGGATGGGCGGCCCTGGCGTCGGCGGCGCTCTTCACGCTGCTGGCGGTGTGGGTCGTACGGGCCCCGGACCACCTGCTGCCCGCCGACGCCGGGCTGCACCACTGGTCGGTGGAGCACCGCCCGCCCGTCGCGGCGGCGGCCGCCCGCGCCCTCACCGCCACCGGTACGGGAGTCCTCCCGTACGCCCTGCTCCTCCTGGCGGGCCTGTACGCGGGCCGCACCGCCCGGCAGCGCGCCTGGACGGCGGCGGCCCTGCTGGTCGCTCTCGGCGTGGGCCAGGCCCTGCGCTACGCGGTCATGGCGCTGGTCGCCCGCCCGCGCCCCGCGGTCGCAGACTGGGCCGCGCACGCCTCGGGCTGGTCCTTCCCCTCCGGCCACACCGCCACGGCGGCCATGACCGCCGGGCTCCTGGCCGCCGCCCTGTTCCTGCGCGGCCCCCGGAGGCCCCGGACGGCGCTCGTGCTGATCGGGGTGTGGGGTGCGGCGGTCGGCCTCACCCGCGTCTACCTCGGGGTCCACTGGTTCACCGACGTCATCGGGGGCTGGCTCTTCGCGACCGCCTGGCTCTCGCTCCTGGCCTGCGCGTACCTGTGGCGCACGCGCGAGCAGCGTCCGGCCGCCGTCTGACGTGCGCCAGCGCATCCTCGTCGTCGAGGACGACCACGCCCTGCGGGACGTACTGCTGCGCGGCCTGCGCGACGAGGACTTCGACCCGGCCCCGGCGGCGGACGGCGCGGGGGCGATGCGGATGGCCGACGACGGCTTCGACGCGGTCGTCCTGGACGTCGGACTGCCCGACGCGGACGGCCGGGACGTCTGCCAGGCCCTCAGGGCACGCGGGTTCAAGGCCCCGGTGATCTTCCTGACGGCGCACCACAACCTGACCGACCGGCTGACCGGTTTCTCGGCCGGAGGCGACGACTACCTCGCCAAACCCTTCCACCTGGCCGAGCTCGCGGCCCGCCTGCGCGCCGCCCTCAGGCGAGCGGGCCCGCAAACGCCCGCCGCGGCGGGCGACCTGCTGCTCGACCCCTCCCGCCACACCTGCACCGTCTCGGGATCGCCCCTGGACCTGACTCCGACCGAGTTCCGGCTGCTGGCGGTGCTCATCGCCGCCGCCGGCGGTCTGGTCACCCGCCGCGACCTGGTCCGGGCGGGCTGGCCCGAGGGAGCCCAGGTCAGTGACAACACCCTCGACCAGTACGTGAGCCGGCTGCGCCGCAAGCTCCGTACCGCCGGCAGCGACCGGACGCTCGGCACCAGCCGTGGAATCGGACACCGCCTGTCATGAACCTTCCCTCGCCCGGCCGGCTTCCGCACACCCTGCGCGGGCGGCTCTCGCTGGTCGCCCTGGCCGCCGCGGCGCTGCTGATGATCGTGCTCACCGTCGTCTTCAACGCCGTCGTCCGCGAGCGGCTCCAGCAGCAGGCGGACGACCACCTGCGCACCCGCGCGACCGCCGTCGCCACGACCGTGGACACCACGGGGCCCACGGCCCGCGTGGTGGAGGTGCCCAACGACGACGCGCTCGACGCCGACGTCTGGATCTACTCGGGAGCGGTACGGCTCGAAGCGCCGCCCGGCGTGGCGGCGAGCGGCCCGCTCGGCCGGGCCGCGGACGCCCTCGCGGCGGCCGGCGGCCAACGATGCGCCACCGTCGAGGGAGCGCGGCAGCCGGTGCGGCTGTGCGTCCAGCCCGTCCTCGGCTCGGGCTCGGGTTCCGGCTCCGGCTCCGGGGGCACCTCGGCCGCCGTGGTCACCGCCCTCGCGCTCGCCCCGTACCGCAGCTCCGCGGACACCGTGCTGTACGCCTCGCTCGCGTTGGACGCCGCCGTGCTGGCCTGCACCTACGCGCTGACCCGCCTCGCGGTGGCCCGCGCCCTGCGCCCCGTACGCACCATGACCGAACAGGCCACCACCTGGTCCACGCTGGCCTCGGACAGCCGCTTCAGCGACGCCCGGCGGCCGGACGAACTCGCCCGGCTCGGCAACTCGCTGGACGCCCTGCTCGACCGGATCCGGGCCGGACTGCGCCACGAACAGCAGCTCACCCGGGAGCTCTCCCACGAACTGCGCAACCCGCTCGCCCGGATCATCGCCGAGGTCGACTGGTGGCAGAGCCGGCCGCGCTCCGAAGCAGAGGCCCGACGCGCCTGCGCCGCCATCGAGGATGCCGCGCGTTCCATGCACACCATCTGCGACACCCTGCTCGACGACGCCCGCGGCAGCGCCGGCGCCACGCGGGGCACCACCGACGTCCGGTCCGCGCTGAGCGGACTCGCCGCGCGGTTCCCCCAGCCAGGGCCGGCCGGCGTCCACCTCATGGACACGGACGTGGGCGTGGACGTGGACGTGGCCCCGGGTCTGACCGCCGGCGTCCCGCAAGCGCTCCTCGAACGGGCGGTCGGCCCCCTGCTCGACAATGCCCTGCGCCACGCCCGTTCCCGGGTCCTGCTGAGCGCCCGCCGCCAGGACGCGGGCATCCGGATCGAGGTCACCGATGACGGACCGGGAGTGCCGCCGTCCTTCGCTCCGGAGCTCTTCCGCCCGGGACGGCGCGCCGACCCCGGCGACGGACACACCGGAGCGGGCCTCGGGCTGCCGCTCGC
Organism: Streptomyces sp. NPDC059443; assembly: GCF_042750105.1. NCBI lineage: Bacteria > Bacillati > Actinomycetota > Actinomycetes > Kitasatosporales > Streptomycetaceae > Streptomyces > Streptomyces sp. NPDC059443. The sequence continues at coordinate 174,250 of NZ_JBHYVM010000002.1, forward strand.
GCGGCGCCTGGCCCGCTCCGTGGACGGTGACGTCCATCATGACGAAGGGCACCGTCATGGTGCACGGTTCGTGATCACCCTGCCCGCGGGCTGACCTGCTCCGTCGCCCGTGCAGGAGCTGTTTCCGCTCAGGTCCCGTACTCGTCGTGGCGGCGCAGCCAGTGCGCCTCCTCGCCCTCCTCGTGGCGTCCCAACGGCGCGCGGTCGAGGAGCCCGTAGTAGGCCATGGCGGGTTCCAGGCCGCGCGCGGTGGTGACGTACGTCCGGTAGACGGCGCCGTCCGACCGGGCGTAGCAGCTCAGGCCGGGCCCTTCGGTGACGTACCCGAGTACGTCCGTGCCGGAGGCCTCCGCCATCTGACCCACCGTCGCCGGGATCTCGCCCTCCAGGAACGGCCTCAGCTCCTCCCCGGTGTACATGAAGCCGAGGTCGCGGTGGAAGTCGCTGTCGCCGGAGGAGACCCAGTCGAAGCTCCAGCCCATCCGCTCCCGGTAGGCGAGGAGCTTGTCGACCGGGGCCCGCGAGGAGCAGATCAGCGTCACGTCGCGGGCCTTGAGGTGGACCGCGTTGGCGTCGAGGGTGTCCGCGATCGACGAGCAGACCGGGCATCCCGCCTCGTACGGCGGGCCGAACATGAAGTGGTAGACCAGCAGCTGTGAGCGCCCGTCGAAGAGGTCCGCGAGCGACTTGGTCCCACCCTCGGTCTCGAAGCGGTAGTCCTTCTCGACCCGCACCCAGGGAAGCTCGCGCCGCTTGCGCGCGAGCTCGTCGCCGAGTCTGGTGAGCTTCTTCTCCTCCACGAGCAGCTCCGCTCGGGCTGCCTCGAATTCCTCCTGCGTGCCGACGCTGTGCTCGGGCATGGCCTTTCCCTCCTGTGGAGGAGCAGCAGGGCACACCGCGGCGGGCGGTCGCCCCAGCGGCTGCCAGGACCGGCGTACCCGCTCCGGCCCTACGTCCCACCGTACGCGCGCGGCGGCGGACGTTCTCGGCCGGCCGGCCCGTGGCGCTCCGGCGGGAAGCGGGAGCGCCACCCGTCGTCAGTCGGCGAGCCGGGCCGTGTAGTCGCCCGCCGCTTCCACGGCGGCGACGAGAGCCGCGCCGTCGACCTGGGCTCCTTCCTCCAGGCGGATGACGCTGAGTCCGTTGCGCGTGTCAGTGGCGGCCGAGCGGACTCCGGGGAGGTCTTCGAGTTCGTCGTCGATGAGCAGGCCGCAGCTGGTGCAGTGCATGCCTTCGATGAGGAGCTCGACCCGAGAGCCGGTGTCGGTTCCGGTGTCGGTGTCGGTTCCGGTCTTGTTCTTGCGGCTGAAGAGCTTCATCACAGGTCCTTCTTGAACTCGATGGCCCCGGTCTGCATGCCCATGGCGCAGGTGAACCGGAGGGTTCCGGGCTTGCGGGTGCCCAGGTCGACGTCGGTGTCCCCGTCCCGTTTGACGATCTCCTGCACCCCGAGTTCGGGAATGGTGAACGCCCGGGCACAGCCGCCCGAGTCCTTGCCGTGCAGCACCAGCGTGGTGGGCACGCCGGCCTTCGCGGTGAACTGGGTGGGGGCGTAGAAGTCCGTCACGGTCAGCGTGATGATCTGCCGCCCGGACGCGTCCGTGCGTACGGGGTTCCCTGACGGCTCCTGCGAGTCGCCGCCGCCCCCGGAACCGCTGCCGTCGCCGCCTTCCACGATGAACGGGCCGCTCGCCGAGGTCTGCCGGCCCGGTGAGGGCGAGTCGAAGGAGACCCAGCCGCCTGCTTGCAGCGCGGACATCATGGTCCAGGCGGCGACGGCCAGCACCACCACCCCGGTGAGTCCGGCCAGCTTGCCGGAGAGTGCCTGGCTGCTGCGCCGGAACAGGTAGCCCAGCAGGGCGAACAGCGGCGCGGTGCCCACGACGAACCCGGCCATCACGGCGGCCCCGGCCACCGCCGATCCGGAGGTGATGGCGAGCAGCTCCATCGAGAGGGTCACCCCGCACGGCACCAGGACCGTGGCGAAGCCGACCAGTGCGGGGGTGGCCACCGTGTCGGTCCTCGCGCTGCGCCGCATCAGGCGGCCGAACGACGCCGGGGGCCTGGGCAGCAGCCGCCCCACGGCCTTGACCCCGAACAGGTCCAGGGCGAACAGCACCATGAGCACTCCGGCGGCGAGCATCAGCATCGCCTGGGTGCGGGGGCTGGGCTGCAGGGCGTTGCCGAAGACGCCCAGCAGGGCACCGAGCACGGTGTGGGAGGCGAGCTTCCCGGCCAGGAAGGCCCCGACCGGCGCCAGCGGCGTAGCGGCCGGCTTGGCGGTCGACTTGGCGGTCGATTTCGAGGCGGGGCCGGGGCCGGGGCCGCGGCGGCGGGTCACGGCGCCGGCCAGCAGGCCCCCCTGTACGGCGGCGCACGAGGCGCCACCGGCGAGCAGACCGGTGCTGGCACCGGTGATCAGCAAAGCGATGGACGACGGCATGCGTCGTTGCTCCTGTTCTGCGACGACGGCACGCGCACACGGAAGATCCGGGCGTGCCGAGGCGGACGTGAGAAGACACGGCGTCCCGTGAGGCATTCGCCTCACGGGTGGCCGGGCATCACGTCCGTGACACGCACAACCGGTGCAGATCAGGAGGGGCGACCGCGGGCGGCGGAGCGTTGGGCTGCCCCGTCAGGAGCCCGGACGAGCAGACGGTCACGTGCGACACGGTCACGAGCACGGGAACGGCCGGGCCGTCCTGAGCGACGAGGCCCTTCGGCGCCACGCACTGTTCGGCGGCCATCGGGCAGCTCGGGCCGTGGTCCGGCGACTCGGCGGCGGCCGGAGCCGCGGCGTGCCCGCTCATCGCGGCGTGCGAAGACATCTGCATCGACCCAGGCATCGACCCGGGCCCCGGCATCGCCATCGCGGGACGCGCCAGCCCCGTCAGGCAGGCGAAGAGCGCGCACACCAGCAGCACTCCGGACCAGGTCCGGAGCGGCAGGGGCAGGCGTCGCGACATGGGCGCCATGCTAGGCCAAGCCGCACCGGCAGCCGCTCAGCACCCCCCGGGACCGTCGGTCGGGGCGCGGGTCAGGATCCTGCGGGGACGCCTTCGATGATCTGGCAGACCACGGCGTCCTCCCCCCGGTCCGCCGCCTGGCCGGCCATGGCGCGGGCGGTCTGGAGGGTGGTGCGCAGGGCCCGGAGGTCGGCGATGCGGCGGTCGATGTCGGCCAGGTGCTGATCGAGGAGGCTGGTGACGAGGCCGCAGGGCTGCTCGCCGCGCCGCTGGAGGTCGAGGACGTCCTTGATCTCCTTGAGGCTGAGGCCGAGGGCCTGGGCCTGGCGAATGAAGCCGAGCACCGCAACCGCGTCCTCGGTGTAGGTGCGGTAGCCGGCCGCGGTGCGCTCGGGCGGGTCGATGAGGCCGTTGGCCTCGTACAGGCGGACGGCCTTGGGGCTCAGCCCGGTCTGCGCGGCGATACGGCCGACGGTCAGCATGCGCGGCTCCCTTCGTGCGAGTCCCGCCAGTGTGGGCTTGACCTTGCCCCAAGGGCAAGGTTTTACCGTCCGGGCATGAGGACGAGTACGGATCAGGACTCCATAGAACTGGCCATCACCGGCATGACCTGCGCCTCGTGCGTGGCGCGGGTCGAGCGGAGGCTGGCGAAGCTGCCCGGGGTGAGCGCGACGGTGAACCTCGCGACCGCGACCGCGCACATCACCCGGGAGGGCCCCGAGGTTTCACCTGAGCGGCTGATCGCCGCCGTCGAGGCCATCGGCTACGGCGCCGCCCCGGTCCGCGGCCGGGTCTCGACCGACACGGCGGAGGAGACCGGGGCGGCCGACGCCGAGGGATCCCGCGTCGCCGGTCTGCGCCGCCGCCTGATCGGCTCGGCGCTGCTGGGCCTGCCGGTGGTCTTCGTGTCGATGATCTCCGCCCTCCATTTCCCCGGCTGGCAGTGGTTCGCGCTGGTCCTGGCCACCCCGGTGGTCGCCTGGGGCGCGTGGCCCTTCCACCGGGCTGCGGCGCTGAACCTGCGCCACGGCTCGGCAACGATGGACACCCTGGTCTCGCTGGGCGTGCTGGCCGCCTACCTGTGGAGCGTCGGCACCATCCTGGCGGGCGGCGAGCACCTCTACCTGGAGGTCGCCGTCGTCCTGACCGCCTTCCTGCTCGCCGGCCGGTTCTTCGAGGCCCGTGCCAAGCGACGGGCCGGGGACGCGATCCGGGCGCTGATGGACCTGGGTGCCAAGGACGTCGCCGTGCTCCGCGATGGCACGGAGATCCGTATCCCGGTCGAGGACCTGGCCGTGGGCGACCTGTTCCTCGTACGGCCGGGCGAGAAGATCGCCACCGACGGAGAGGTCGTCGAGGGCGCCTCGGCGGTGGACGAGTCCCTGCTGACCGGGGAGAGCGTGCCGGTGGAGGTCGAACCGGGCTCGCAGGTCACCGGCGCCACCGTCAACAGCCACGGCCGGCTGACCGTACGGGCCACCCGGATCGGAGCGGACACCAAGCTGGCACAGATCGCCGCCCTGGTGGAGCGCGCGCAGACGGGCAAGGCAGCGGTACAGCGGCTGGCCGACCGGATCTCCGCGGTCTTCGTCCCCGTCGTCATCGCGCTCGCCGTGGGCACCTTCGGCGTCTGGATGCTGACGGGTGCCTCCGCCGCGACGGCGCTGACCTCGGCCATCGCCGTGGTGATCATCGCCTGCCCCTGCGCCCTGGGGCTGGCGACACCCACCGCGCTGATGGTGGGCACCGGGCGCGGCGCCCAGCTCGGGCTGCTCATCAGCGGACCGGAGGTGCTGGAGTCCACCCGGCGGATCGACACCGTGGTGCTCGACAAGACCGGCACCGTCACGGAAGGCAGGATGCGCCTGGTCGACGTCGTGCCCGCCGACGGGGAGGACGAGGACGAGGTCCTGCGGCTGGCCGGCGCCCTGGAGGACGCGAGCGAGCACCCCATCGCCGCCGCGATCTCCGCTGCCGCGCGGGAACGACTCGGCGCCCTGCCGCCGGTCACCGGCTTCGCCAACACCCAGGGCCGGGGCGTTACCGGCCGGGTCGAAGGCCGCACCGTGCTGGCGGGACGCGCCTCCTGGCTGGACGGTCGACTGCTGCTGCCGCTGCCCGGCGAGCTCGCCGGGGCCCGCGACCTGGCCGAGGCCGCGGGCCGCACGGTCGTCTTCGTCGCCTGGGACGAGCGGGTACGCGCCGCGCTGGTGGTCGCCGACACCGTCAGGGCGACCAGCGCCCGGGCGATCGCCGACCTCAGGCAGCTCGGGCTGACACCGGTCCTGCTGACCGGCGACAACACCGCCGCGGCCCGCGCCGTGGCCGCCGAGGTCGGCATCGACCAGGTGATCGCCGAGGTCCATCCCGAGGACAAGGTCGCGGAGGTGCGGCGAATGCAGGAGCAGGGCCACGTGGTGGCCATGGTCGGCGACGGAGTGAACGACGCGGCCGCACTGGCCCAGGCGGACCTCGGCCTGGCGATGGGCACGGGTACCGATGCCGCGATGGCCGCCTCCGACCTGACCTTGGTCCGGGGCGACCTGCGGGCCGCCGGCGATGCGATCCGGCTGGCCCGCCGTACCCTTCGCACGATCAAGGCCAACCTGTTCTGGGCCTTCGCCTACAACGTCGCCGCCCTGCCGCTGGCCGCGCTCGGCATGCTCAACCCCATGATCGCCGGGGCCGCGATGGCCTCGTCATCCGTGTTCGTCGTCTCCAACAGCTTGCGGCTGAGGCGCTTCCAGCCCCTGCGTCACCGGCCGACGACATCCTGATCCTCGCCGCGATCGCCATCGGCCTGCTCATCCTCGTCCAAGGCGGAGCCTTCAGGTTTTGAGCCTGCCGGTTCTGTGATCTGCTGGAGGTGTCGTCGGACCCGTCCCGGCCATGCGCGGGTGCACCACAGCCATCGGTGCGGGACGTGTCCGAGGCGTCCAAGGCGGCCAGGCAGCTCGCGTCCCCGGGAGGCGTTCCATGCCGCACCTCCGGCCGGCCCCGCCGGCCCCCACGCGGCCCGGCGTCCTCCTGCCCGCGCGTGACCTGGCGGTCGCGTGGTTCCTGATGGTGCTGGTGGCCGCGCTGGCGTGGGTACTGACCGTCGGCCAGTCCCGCCACATGGGCATGGAGCCCGGCACCATGGGCCTGGCGCTCCCGCTCTTCCTCCTGCTGTGGGTGGTCATGATGGCGGCGATGATGCTGCCCTCGGTGGCACCGGTCGCCATCACGTGGGTACGCGGCATCAACCGCCGCTCGTCCGGACCCGCCCGTGCCCTGCGGATCGCCGGATTCGTCAGCGGCTACCTCCTCACCTGGACCGCCTTCGGACTGGTCGCGTACGGCGCCCTGGCCGTGACCGGACACCTCGTGGACCGCGATCCGGCGACGGGCCGCTGGATCGGCGCCGCCGTGTTCCTCCTCGCGGCGGCCCAGCAGTTCGGGCCGCTGAAAGGGGTCTGCCTGCGGCACTGCCGCAACCCGATGTTCCAGCTGCTCCAGTACTCCCGCTTCCGGCCCTGGGCGAAGGACCTGCGGGTGGGCGCGCACCACGGGCTCTACTGCGTCGGATGCTGCTGGGGGCTGATGATCGTCCTGATTCCCCTCGGCGTCATGAACGTGGCCGCGATGGCCGCGCTGGCGGCCGTCATCTTCCTGGAGAAGCTGTGGCGGCAGGGACCGTGGCTGGCCTGGGCCGTCGGCCTCGCCTTCCTCGTCCTGGCCGTACTCGCCCCCTCCCAGGACTGGCTGCTGCCCGGCCTGGACACGTCGGGTCCGCCCATGGACCAGATGAGCGGCTGGACCGGCTGGCGCGGATGAGCTCAACGTCCGGTGGGCGCGTTCGGGCTGCTCGCTGGAGAAGGCGTGATCGGACATCTCTCCGTACGCGCCGTCGACCGCCAGCTCGGCTTTTGCCCACATGCCACCGGGAGGAGAATTGATGTGGCCCGTATGGGCCATCAGGAGGCGACGAGATGACTGAAACGACAGCGACTGTCCCGAGATGGCACGCGGCCGGTGACTGGTTCGATACGTGCAGGTGCAATGTGCCCTGCCCCTGTTCCTTCGCTCAGTCGCCCACCTACGGCGAATGCGATGGTGTCCTGGCCTGGCACATACGCGAGGGCAACTACGGTGAGGTGAAGCTGGACGGTCTCAACGTGCTGATGCTCGGCTCCTTCGTCGGCAACATTTGGGCCGAGCACACCGACTCGTACGCGGCGGTCTTCCTCGATGAACGAGCGGACGACGCGCAGCGCACAGCCCTCCAGATGATCTTCGGAGGCCAGGCCGGCAGCTGGCCCGCCGAAATGGTGAGCATGATGGACGCCGAAATGCGGGGCATGGACTTCGCCCCCATCCAGATCGAGGTCGACGAGGACCTCGGCGGCTGGCGGGCCACGATCCCCGGCCGTGTCGAGTCGAGTGCGGAGGCACTCACCGGGCCGACGACCCCCGAGGGCGCGCGCGTCCAGTCGACCAACCTGCCGGGCTCCGAGACCGGGCCGGGCCAGGTCGCGACCTGGGGCCGCTCCACGGCGGACCGCGCCGACGCCTTCGGCTTCCACTGGAGCCGGGAAGGCCAGTCCAGCAAGCACATCACCTTCGACTGGTCGGGCCCCGGTTGAGCCCGGCCATTCCACGGCTTCGAGGAAGGCGAACTACCGCGCCGCTTCTGGCGCGTCACCCAGACCGGCCCCAGACGCACGAAAGGACGCCCTCTCACGGATGAGAGAACGGCCTCCGACCTGCGTTTCGCGCATACCGTGTGGTCCCCAACTGGTCCCCAACGAACGGACTCTGCTCCGCCATGGTGAGTCCGCTCAACCTCCTAGAGCGGGCGGCTGCGGAGTCCGTGACGCGGCCCCAGGGTGGCCAGGTCCTGGTAGCCGCTCGCCCAGAGGCGGAGGTGGATGGCGGCCATCGCCGCCGTCAGCCTGCTGACCCATCTCTGCGGCGCGTACGACCAGTGGAAGCCGCACGTAGCCCTGACCGGCGACAACTGTCTCCATGGCAGCTCCTGCTCGATTGCGGTGCTTGAATGGACCGTCGTTGCAGGTCTGGCAAGGAGAAGCGCTGTGCCCCTGGTGTCTGTTGTGATGCCTGTGTACAACTCGGCAGCCACCCTCGGCGCAGCCGTCCGATCGGTGCTCACGCAGACCCACAGCGACTTGGAGCTGCTGGTCACCGACGACCAGTCCTCCGATGGCTCCATGGACCTGCTCCGCGAGTTCGCCGAGCAGGACGAGCGCGTCCTGCCGGAGTCGGCACCCGAACAGGGCGGTGCGGGCCGGGCCCGCAACCTCGCGATCGAGCGGGCCCGCGGGGACTACATCGCCTTTCTCGACAGCGACGACATGTGGCTCCCGGAGAAGACCGAGAAGCAGCTCGCCTTCGCTGCGGAGGCCAGTGCCCCTTTGACGTTCACCTCGTACTTCAAGATGGACGCCGACTACGACGGCGAGAGCACCGACTGGGCCCCGAACGGTCGGGTGGTCCGCGCGCGGGAGCATGTCGACTACCGCGCGATGCTGGTCCAAGACCACATCGGCGCTCTCACCGCCATGTACGACCGCAAGGTCCTGGGCACGCGGCTGATGCCGGTGATGCGTAAGCGCCAGGACTACGCCCTCTGGCTGTCGATCATGAGGGACGGCGCTGACGCCCGGGGCCTGACTGAGCCGCTTGCGGTGTACAGAGCCCACCAGGCAGGATCACTGTCCTCCAACAAGCTGTCGCTCGTGCAATACAACTGGGCCCTGTACCGCGAGCACGAACATCTTTCGGTCCCGCGGGCGACGCGGGCGCTGGCCGGCGCTGCGTGGCAGTCGCTGCGCAACTCCCGCATCTAGACCCGTGCACGGGTCCTCGGCCCACGCCCGCAGGAACAACCGAGAGAGTCAGGGCGGACGAGAGGGCGGGCGCGGAGCCGACGGCGCCCCGTCGTCAGTCGGCTCCGGGGAAGCTGACGAGGAGCTCCTTGCGGCCGATCAGTCCAGCTCCCTCGCCCACGAGGGTGACCTTGCCGAGGGGGCAGTGCCGTCTGGTCTCAGGTCGGGGTGGATACCAACTCAGAGCGGTCAGCCGCACCTCGACACCGGGTGTACCGACGGCCCGGAACGTCATCCCCACCTCCGGCTCGCCGGTGAGTGCCTCCGCAACGCACACCAGCTCGTCCGCGGAACTCTTCACGATCTGGAACACGGAGATTCGCGCGGCAGCCGGCGGTGCCGGTTGGGCTGCGATCGCGTCGATGATCAGCTCGATGTCTTCCGAGGCGGCAACGCAGAATGCCTGATCATTCTGACTGATCTCGCTTCTGAGGTCGTTCCAGTCCCCATCGGGTCCGCCTTCGGTGATCAGCCGCGACGGCACAAGCAGGGAGTTCTTCTTTTCCGTGAAGGACCAGCCGATGTTCCGTGGTGCCTCGCGTGCCACGGAGTGGAACATCTCCTGCAGTTCGGGATGAGGTTCGCTGAAACGCCAGCCGAGCGAGGGAAGCTGGATCAGCCCGGTGGTGTTGTTCGTTTCGCTCATGGACTTCATCCAGACCACCGGAGCGAATCGTTCGAGGGCGTTCCTGGCCCGATGGAGGCGCGATGGCCGGTCTCCGTCGCCCTTCATCGCCACTCCGTCTCCCTGTGCAGTCTTCTCAACTCTCCGAGGTCGGCCTCGCCGTTCCGTTGGCCCCGGCCTCAGGAGTTTTGATGTTCCCCGATGGGGTGATGTAGTGGAAGATCTCCCCTTCGCCCTCCGCCCGCTGCATGATGAAGGTCGATATTTCGGTGCAGTCGATGTACTCACCCCGGGGCGCCGACCGCATCGCGTCGACAAGGCTCTGCTTCGGCGCGTGGTCCGGGTGCGGCTCCCAGAAGTCGAACGGGCACGCTCCGGGCGCTCGTCCGGGGCCAGGCCCATGTGGTCGGACCGAGTGTGGGGGTTGTGGACGTAGGCCGCCGGGTTGGGGGCCGGGGACAGGCCGAGGGGGTCCGGGGTGAGGTAGCGGGCCGTTTCGGGGTCGTAGGTGCGGAAAAGGTTGTGGTGGAGGCCGGACTCCGGGTCGTAGTACTGGCCCGGGAAGCGGAGCGGGGTGTAGGCCGTCGCGTCGCGGTTCCAGGTGGTGGTGCCCCAGAGGGTGCTGCGGGTGCGCCAGGCTGTGCTGCCGTCCTCGTCCAAGAGCTCGGTCGGGGTGCCGACCAGGTCCGTGACGATCGCGAAGAAGCGGTCGTCGACCGTCTCGTCGTCGATGTGCTCGGTCTGGGTGAGGGGGTGGAGCCCCTTGTGGGTCCAGGTGAGGAGGTCTCCGGTTTGCGGGAGAGCCTGGTCTTCTGCCGCAGGGTGACCCGGCCCAGGGCGTCGTGCTCGTATCGGAGGGCGCCCGCGCGGGTGATGCGGGTGCCTGAGTAGGTGCGTCCGCCCTGGGATTCCGTGCCCGGGTGGCGCTCCGGCCAGGTGGCGTGGGTCTGGTTGCCCGCCTCGTCGTAGGCGTAGCGCTCTGACCAGCGAGCGGCATCGACGGCGGTGACGCGGGCCGCGGTGTCGAGGGTGAAGGTGCGGGGGCCCGTCAGAGAGTCGTCGATGCTGGTGAGACAGCCGTCGGCCCGGTAAGCGTAGCCGCGGCGCTGGAGGGTGCGCCCGTCCTGGCCGATGACCGTCTGGGTGGTGAGCCGGCCGGAGAGGTCGTACTCATGGGTGAGGGAGAGACCCGGTCCCACGGTGCGGGTCAGTTCCCGGCCCGCTGCGTCGCGTTCGAAGGTGAGCGTGCGGCCTGCGGTGGTCAGCGCGGTGCGGTGGCCGGCCTCGTCGTACGTCCAGTGGGAGCCGGAGCCGGTCGGGGTGGTACGGGTGGCGCGGCGGCCGAGGGCGTCGTAGGTAAAGGCGAGCGTGCGGCCGTCGACTGTCTCCGAGACGACGGTGCCGGCCCCGTCGCGTTCCCAGGTGATGGTGGAATCGGGGGAGGACACGGACGACGGGCGGTCGCAGGCGTCGTACGCGTAGGCGGTCGTACCGGACGAGTGAGCCCGTCGCGTCGTACCCGTACGTGAGGGTGCGCGCGTCGAAGTCCGTCTCCACTGCCAGTCGGCCCGTCGCGTCGTACGCGTAGCGCCAGCTCAGGCCCTCGGGGTTGGTGACCGCGACCAGGCGGAGTTCAGCGTCGTGGGTGAAGGAGTACCGTGCTCCGTTCGGCGCCGTGCGGGCGGTGAGGAGGTCGAAGTCGCCGTACTCGAAGGCCGTCACCCCGCCCGCCGCGTCCGTGTGGGTCAGTCAGTTCCCCTCGCCGTCGTACGTCCACGATTCGCAGCTCCCGTCGACGCCGACCCGACGCAGGAGACGGCCCTCGACGCTCCAGGCCAGCTGGGTCGTACGGCCCGAAGGGTCGGTGATCGTGCTGGGACGGCCGAAGGAGTCGCGGGATAGGCCGTCGTCCCGGCCCCGGGGTCAGTGACCGAGACGAGCCGGCCCGCCGGATCGCAGCGGACTGTGGTCGTGTGGCCGAGGGCGTCCGTCACCGAGGCAAGGTGGCCTCGGCCGTCGTAGCCGAAACGGGTCGTGGCTCCGGACGGGTCCGTCAGTGAGGTGAAGGCGATCCAGGCGCCGTTGCGGTCGTCGAGCTGGATGATGCGCCCGTCCGCGGAGAAATGGCGGACGCGGCCGGACTCCGGATCCGTGACCGTGTAGCCGCCGTCAGGGTCTCGTGTGAGGGGCCAGCGCTGTCCGAGGTCGGGGAGCACCGGCGTGAGCTGGTTGCAGGGCGCCCTCGGCGAGCTGCACGGCTTCGTCGCGGCCCGGGGACTGCGCCGCACCGGCCCGATGGGCGGTCTGTTCGCGGGCGAGCTGCTCCAGGACGAGCGTGGTGAGGCGCTCGTGTTCGTCCCCGTCGACGGGGACGTGCGGCCGGTCGGCCGGATCGGCGCGGTGGTCGTGCCCGGCGCGAAACTCGCGGTCGCCGTCCACCTCGGACCCCTGAACACCGTCAACCTCACCTACGATGACCTGGGCACCTACGCCGCACGCCACGAGATCGAGGGCCCCCTGCGCGAGTTCTACCTGCGTAGCCCCCTCGACGTGGCCGGCGAGGACGACCTGGTCACCGAGGTCGGCTGGCCCATCTTCCGCTCCCATGGCTAGCCAGGGGTCCGCCCAGGTGGACGCCACCGATGAGTTTTGGCCCTCCCGTGCGTCATACCTATATGGACGGATCGATGGTGGATGCCGCGCGCGCCGGTGACCAGGGCGCTTTCGCTCGGCTTGCCGAGCCGTACCGTCATGAGCTGCAGGTGCACTGCTACCGGATGCTCGGCTCGGTCGAGGACGCCGAGGACGCCGTGCAGGAGACGTACCTGCGGGCCTGGGCCCGGCTGGACAGCTACGCAGGGCGCGCCCCCTTCCGGGCCTGGCTGTACGGGATCGCGACCCATGCGTGTCTGGACGCGCTGCGGCGGCGCAGGGCGCGGGTCTGGTCGACGGCCGTGTCCGCGCCGGCCGACCCGCGCAACGAGCCGGCGCCGCCCCTGGACGTGCCCTGGCTCCAGCCCTACCCCGACCGGTTGCTGGATGCGCCGGCGTCGCCGGACACGGAGCCGGAAGCGGTCGTCACCGCCAAGGAGACGATCGAGCTGGCCTTCCTCGCTGCCATCCAGCAGCTGCCGGCCCGTCAGCGCGCGGTGCTCATCCTGCGCGACGTGCTCGACTGGTCGGCCAAGTCCACTGCGGCCAGCATGGAGATGAGCCAGGCAGCGGTGAACAGCGCGTTGCAGCGCGCGCACGCGACGCTCGCCGAGCACCTGCCACCGGACCGCGCCGCCTGGACCTCCGCCCCCAACGCCGACGAGAGGGCACTGCTGGGGCAGCTGATCGCGGCCTGGGAGCAGGCCGACACCGCCGCGCTGGTCGGGCTGCTGCGCGCGGACGCCCGGTTCGTGATGCCGCCGCGGCCGACGTGGTTCGCCGGACGGGACGACATCGCGGTCTTCCTGCGCGACCACGTGTTCGACGAGCTGGGTACGGACTGGCTGCTGCTGCCCACGGCGGCGAACCGCCAGCCCGCCTTCGCGATGTACCGGCGCGCGCCCGGGAAGCCGCTGCACGAGCGGTTCGGGATCGGGGTGCTCCGGGTCCAGGACGGCGCGGTCGCCGAGATCTCGACCTTCCTCCAGCCGCAGGTGTTCGCCTCCTTCGCGCTGCCCACGGCGCTGCACCGCAAGGCCGATGGCAGCGTGGAGGCCGGGTGATGGACGGCGAGGAGCAGCTCTCCTTGCTCGGCACACGCTGCCCGGTGGGCTTCCGGCTGCGCACGAGGGTCCTGGAACCCGGGGAGGAAATGCCGTTCCGGTCCGCCGACTGGGACGACGCGCTCGTCGTGGTCGAGATCGGCGAGCTGGAGATCGAGTGCCGCAGCGGCGCGTCGGCGGGCTTCCAGCAGGGGGCGGTGCTGGAGTTCGCCGGGCTGACACCGCGATGCCTGCGCAATCCCGGTGACGGGCCGCTCGTCCTCAGCGCCCTGTCGCGAGCCTGATCCTGGCCGGGCCGGCCAGGGAGCGATGAATGACTGACCGCCGCCGCGTCACACAAGTGACCATGTTTCCGGGACTGAGGATCCCCATGAACACCACGACGCCCATCCACCGCTGGCGGGCCTTCGCCGTGCTCGCCGTTGCCTTCTTCATGACGATCGTCGACCTGACCATCGTCAACGTCGCGCTCCCGACCATCGGGCGCGACCTGCGCTTCTCCGAATCGAGCCTGCAGTGGGTGGTGACCGCCTACGGCCTGGCCTTCGGCGGCCTGCTGCTGCTCGGCGGCCGGTCCGCCGACCTGCTCGGCCGCCGCCGGATCTTCCTGCTCGGGCTGGCCGTCTTCACCGGCGCCTCGCTGGGCTGCGGCCTGGCCCGCAGCGACACGTTCCTGATCGTCATGCGGGGCGTGCAGGGCACCGGCGCGGCGATCGTCCTGCCGGCCGCGCTGTCGATCGTGATGACAATGTTCCCGGAAGGGGCGGAGCGTAACAAGGCGCTCGGCCTCTGGGGCGGCCTGGGGGCCGGCGGCGCCACCGTCGGGCTGCTCACCGGCGGCCTGCTCACCCGGTACGCCGGCTGGGAGTACATCTTCTTCCTGAACGTCCCGGTCGGCCTGGCGGCGCTGGCGCTGGCCCCCCGGCTCGTTCCGGAGAGCCGGCTGCAGACCGACCGCCGCAGCTATGACCCGCTCGGCGCGCTGACCGTGACCGGCGGCCTGCTGCTGCTCGTGTACGCCATCTCGACCGCGCCGCAGGACGGCTGGGCGACCCCGAGGACGATCGGCTTGCTCGTCGCCTCCGGGGTGCTGCTGGCCTCCTTCGTCCTGGTCGAGGCGCGGGCCCGGGTGCCGCTGCTCCCGCTGCGGCTGCTGCGGTCGCGGCCGGTCGCCGGGGCGAACGCGGTCGGGCTGCTGCTCGGTGGCGGCTTCTTCGCGTTCATCTTCGTCGGGACGCTCTACATGCAGCAGGTTCTGCACTACTCGGCGCTGATGGCCGGGACGGCGTGGCTGGCGGCCTCGCTGACCTCGGTGGCGCTCGCCGGGCCGTCGCAGGTGCTGGTGACGCGCATCGGGGCGGGCCCGGTGATGACCGTGGGCATGGCCCTGATCGCCGGCGGGACGGCCTGGGCGACCGCAGCAGGGGTGCACGGGAGCTTCTGGGCCGACCTCGCCGGGCCGTTCTTCGTGGCCGGCGCCGGGACCGCGTTCACCTTCATCCCGATCTCGATCGCCGGTCTGACCGGGGTCGCCGAGCGGGACGCCGGGCTCGCTTCGGGCATGCTCAACACCACTCAGCAGCTCGGCGGGGCGATCGGCGTCGCCATCGCGTCGACGGTCGCCGCGAGCCGCACGGCGACGCTGGCCGCGACGGGCCAATCGGCCGCGGCGGCGCTCACCGACGGGTTCCGGGCGGCGTTCTGGGTGTGCACGGTGATCGCCGCGCTGGCCGTCCCGGTCGGCCTTCTCATCCCGCGCCGGGCGCAGGCGCAGCCCGAGCCGGTCAGCCCGGCCGACGCGTTGGCCGTCAAGGCTGCGGCGGGCCGACTGCCGGAGTTCAACACATCGACCAGGAGGACATCATGAGTGAGCTGTCGGACAGGACCGCCGTAGTCGTCGGGGCGAGCCGCGGCCTGGGCCGCGGGATCGCGACCGCGCTCGCCGGGGCAGGTGCCACCGTGGTCGCCGTCGCCCGCAGCGGGGAGGCGCTCGCCGAACTGGCCGAGGGCGTCGAGCAGGTCCGGCCGGAAGCGGCCGACGCCACCGACCCCACGGTGGCCGGCGACATCATCGGCCGCTACCAGCCGGACACGCTCGTGCTGGTGGCCGGCGCGGCCCCGCAGTCGCGCCCGCTCCAGCAGCACACCTGGGAGACCTTCTCCGTCAACTGGGAGACCGACGTGCGGATCGCCTTCCACTGGCTGAGCGAGGCGCTGCTGAGGCCCTTGCGCCCCGGCAGCCGGGTGGTCGTGATCAGCAGCGGCGCGGCGGTGGCCGGGTCGCCGCTCAGCGGCGGGTACGCCGGGGCCAAGGCCACCCAGCGGTTCATCACGGGGTACGCGCAGGAGGAGGCGCAGCGAGCCGGCCTCGACATCACCTTCACGGCGGTGCTGCCCCGGATCACTCCGATGACCGACCTCGGACGGCCGGCGGTGCGCGCGTACGCGGAGCGCTACGGCATGACCGAGGACGAGTACATCGCGCAGCTGGGCCCGCTCGTCACCCCGGAGGTCGCGGGCGCCGCCGTGGTCGAGCTGGTCGGCTCGGACGCCGCCAGCATCGCCCCGGCCTACCTGCTGACTGGCGCGGGGCTGCAGAAGCTCCCCTGACGCGGAGAGCGGGGGCGGGAGGCTCACGGCCGGGCGGCGTTCACCGCGGCGCGCGCCTGGTCGTGGTCGACGATTGCGCCGTCGGCGTCGAACTGGTGGAGGTCTCCGCCGGCTGACTCCCTTGGCGAACCCGCTGTGCCGTAACGCCGGGATGACGAGCCCCTCGATGAGAACGGGATCAGGCCGGTTCGACCGGCGCGGTGCGCCGGACCTCGACGTCGAACAGCGCGAGTGCCGGATCGGCTCCGACCTCGCGGAAGAGTTTGGGCGCCGGCGCGCCCCCGGGGGTCGCTCGCACGACGTCCAGCGCCGCGTGGTCCCGCCACAACGTCTGGATGCGCCAACGGCCGTCCTGCCCTCTCAGCAGCTCGGTGCGCACCAGCCCGTCGGGCAGGGCAAGCGCGACGAGCTCGGAAAAGCCCGCCACGAGATAGTTCGGGCAGCGGCCTATGGACGTGAGGGCTTGAGGATCGTGCAGATGTCGTCCGTGCTGCAGGTGGCGGGGTCGGTGGCCGCGGCGCGGGCCGCGAGGTCGCGGAGTGCTTCGCGGGTGGCGGCGAGCTCGGCCATGCGCCGGTCGATGTCGTCCAGGTGCTCGTGGATGAGGCCGGTGACGTGGGTGCAGGGGGCGTGGCCGTCGTCGCGCAGGGCGAGGATCGAGCGGATCTCGGCGAGGGTGAGGCCGGCGTGCTGGGCGTCGCGGATGAACGTGAGCCGGGTCCTCGTGTGGTCGGGGTAGTCGCGGTATCCGCCCGGGGTGCGTGGTGGTGCGGGGAGCAGGCCGCTGTCCTCGTAGAAGCGGATGGTCTTGGTCGTCAGCCCGGTGTGGGCGGCGAGGTCGCCGATGCGCATGTCTCCAGGCTAGCCCTTGACCTTCCAGTGCACTGGAAGGTCTAGCGTGGGTGCGGAAGGTCGACGATGGTCTGGGAGGACAGGGCGCATGCGGATCACGGTGCTGACGGTGGCGGATTGCCCGAACGCGCGGCCCGCGCTGGAGCGGGTGAGCGCCGCACTGGATGGAAGACCGGCTCAGGTGGACCTGGTGGAGGTGGCTGATGAGGCGGAAGCCGCCCGGTGGGGCATGTACGGGTCGCCGACGGTGCTCATCGACGGCACCGACCCGTTCGCGCCGCCCGGGGCGGTGCCGAGCCTTTCGTGTCGCCTGTACAGGGACGCGGACGGCACCGTGTCGGGCGTGCCGAATGAGCGCGCCCTTCGGCAAGCCCTTGCCGGGGCGACCTCGCAGGTCGGTGATGCGGGGGCTTCGGACTGCTGTACCCCGCAGGCCTCGGATGCGCTGGACGTGGTCGGCCGGGCCGGCCTCGGGCGTCGCGCGCCTGCCGAGAACGGCCTGCGCGCGGTGCACCAGCAGATCCTGCGCCACTTCGCCGCCACGGGAGCCGCTCCCGACGCGCAGACGCTTCAGCCTGTGGCGGCCGGGGCCGGGAGGAGCTCCACGGAAGTGCTTGCCGAGCTGGCCGACGAGGACTTCCTCACCCTGGACGAGACCGGGAACATCCGCGCCGCCTACCCCTTCTCCGCGGCCCCCACCCGGCACAGGGTCCGACTCGAAAACGGAGTTGAGGTCTGGTCGATGTGCGCCATCGACGCCCTGGGCATCCCCGCCATGCTCGGCCAGGACGCGGTGATCTCCTCCACCGACCCGGTCAGCGGCGAACCCGTCACCGTCACCTCGACCACCGGCACAAGTCAGTGGGAACCGGCGAGCGCCGTGGTCTTCGTCGGCCAGCGCCCTGGCGGCGGGCCCGCCGCCTCCGCCTGCTGCGACGCGCTCAACTTCTTCACCGACACCGCGAACGCCCACGCCTGGACGAGCCAGCACCCCGACGTCCCCGGCCAGGTGGTCGACCAGCCGACCGCCGAGCACATCGGCCGACAGACCTTCGGCCCCCTCCTCGCCCCCTGAAGGCCACGTCGCACGCGCCGACACAAGGGCACTGAGGTGACGAGCCCGTGAGTCCCCTTCCATTCTCGTGAACGCCGCAGTGCGGCCGGTAAGCAGACCGAGGAGGCCGGTTTCTCCACCCAGGAGAAGGCCGTCGACCGCCTCACGACGGCCTACCAGGAGAAGAAGGCCGCCCCAAGGAACCAGGGCAAGGCCGAGCGCATCCCAGCGCATCACACGCACAGGCGTTGAGTCACCCGTCGCCCGCGTCGCTCCAGCTCGCTCGCCGAAGGGCTCCGGCGATCTCCGCAGGGTCGGCGGCCGCGTCCGCGGGATTGTCCGGCCACTGCTGGACGACGGTGGTGGCCCACTCGGCCCAGGTGGCGACGAGCCGGTAGTACTCGGTGAGGAAGCGGCCGACGAGTACGGTCTGGGCGGCCCGGTCCTGGAACGGGGCCTGACCGGCGAGATAGGCATGCGCCGCCGCCACGTTGCCCTGGTTGCGTTCCTCGGCCCAGGCCCGGGCGCCGTCGAGGGTGGCCAGGGCGTCGGCTCGGGTGCCGGAGTCGGCAAAAAAGACCTTCAGGAGCTGTTCGGACTCCAGTACCGGACCGGCGCTCGGTCGGGGCAGCCACTCGGCCAGCGCACGCCGGCCCTCGGCGGTGATGGTGTAGACGGTGCGCGGCCGACGCCCGACCGACTCCTTCGTCGCCTCGGCCAGGCCGTGGCGGACGAGCTTCTTCGGCTCTTCGTACAGCTTGCTCTGGGCGCGGGGCCAGAAGCGGCCCAGGCTGCGGTCCATCTGCTGTGCGAGCTCGTACGTGCTCCACGGCCGGACCGAGAGCAGGCCGAGGATCGCGTAGGACGTGGTGGTGAGCGCCGGGTCCATTGACATCACCCACCCTCGGGGTGTAATCCGGTAAATAATCCCTTTGGGACTATTTTATGAGTATAGGCGGTGGTGGACATGGTCAGCACTGTTCGGGTCGATCCCTCCAACGCCGAGCAGGCCCGCGCCTGGGACGGGCAGGAAGGCGCGTACTGGGCGGAGCACGCCGATCGGTTCGACCGCGCGCTACGCGCCTACCGCACGCACCTCCTTGCCGCGGCCGACGTTTCCGCCGCCGACCACGTGCTGGACATTGGCTGTGGCGCCGGCGAGACCACTCGGGACGTCGCGCGGCGGGCTAGCCGCGGCAGGGCCGTGGGCGTGGACCTGTCTGCCGCGATGCTGCAGGTCGCCCGGCAGCGAGCGGCAGACGAGGGACTGGGCAACGTCGACTTCGTGCAGGCGGACGCACAGGTCCACCCGTTCCCCGCCGCGGCGTTCGACGTGGCCGTCAGCCGCACCGGGACGATGTTCTTCGCCGACCCGGTCGCAGCGTTCCGCAACATTTGCGGGGCCCTGCGCCCCGGCGGACGCCTCGTCCAGCTGGTCTGGCAACCACTGGCGGGCAATGAGTGGCTCCTCTCCTTCGCCCGGGCCCTGGCCGCCGGACGCCCGTTGCCCATGCCCCCGTCCGACGGCCCCGGACCGTTCGCACTCGCGGACCCGGCGCGGGTCCGGACCGTCCTCGGCGCCGCCGGCTTCACGGACGTCCAGCTGGAACCCCACGGCGAGTCCATGTGGTTCGGCGAAAACACGGACGCCGCGGAGCGGTTCGTGCTCGGCCTGCACGGCTGGAGGCTCGACGGGCTCGACGACGAAGGCCGGCGGCGCGCCGTCGACGACCTGAGAACCACCCTCGCCGCCCACGCCACCGACAGCGGCGTTCTCTTCGCCTCGGCGACCTGGATCATCCGCGCGACCCATCCGTGACAACCCGGCAGGTGGAGAACGGGAGGGAGAAGGGAACGACCATGAGCCTGTACGGCGTCACCCGCGAAGCCGGTCCGAGCTGGATCGATGGCCAAGGCGCCTTCGAGCAGCCCGCGGTGAACGACCACCGCGCCCATCGCTCCCCCGGGCGCGGCCGGGCTACCCACGAGCCGAAGACGGTACTGGGCGGCCCGCTGCTGTGAGTGCTCCCAGACATCGTCCTCATCCCCCTGCTGGCCGTGATCCTCCTCGTCTCCGCCGTCAAGCTCACCCGACACGACTGACACCGTTCAGACCGATTCGCCTTGACGAGCGTCAGAAGCTGCCTTTCAGGACACCGCTAGGACCTGGTGCGTCTTGACCGACAGCCAGTGGTCCGAAGGCCTCCCTTGGGCGGAGACGGTCTCGCACCGCTCGCGTGCGGCGCGGTGACCCCGCACGATGACCCGGCGGACGACGATCCGCCGGGGCGGCTTCGTCGACCACGATGCCGCTGAGACTGCGCTCCACCAGTTCCTCGAAGGGGAGGCCGGCGGGTTCGACGCGGACCCCGACCAGACCGTCGCCGACTACCTCGGCTCATGGCTGGCGGCAAAGGCCCTCGTGCTGAAGCCGACCACGATGGCCCGGTACCGCGACTACGTCCGCAACGACCTCATCCCCGCGTTCGGCACCCTCAAGCTCGACCACCTCGCCCACCGGCACATCTCGGCCTACGTCACCTGCCAGCTCGCCGCCGGCCGCGGCAAGACCACCCTCTACCGGTGCCTGGCCACCCTCTCCAGCGCCCTCGGCGACGCGGCCCGGCAACACCGCCTCCCACGCAACCCCGCCAGTCCCCCAGTCCTACGGCGACCACCGTCGCCGGAACGGAGGATCTGGACGGCGGAGGAAGCCGCCTGCTTCCTCCTGTACTGCCACCAGGCCGACCCCGAGATGGCCGACCTGTTCGAGTTCCTCATCGGCACCGGCCTACGCAAGGGGGAAGCCCCGGGCCTCCACTGGGACGACGTCCACCTGACGGAAGGCGTCCTCTACGTCCGCTGCACCCTCTCAGCCATCGACAACAACCACCTCGTCATCACCACGCCGAAGACCCGATCCAGCTGCGGCTGGGTCGCCATCTCACCCCGCGTCGCCACCGCCCTCCGGCACCGTGCACAAACAACGCCCGCCACACACAGCGATCCTGACGACCCGTTCGCCGGACTCGTCTTCTGCCGACCCGACGGCAGACCGCTCGGACCACACCACGTTCTCGACCGGCTTCGCCAGCTCTCCGTCGAAGCCGTCGACACCATCGACCACACGCTCACCGGAGCCGAGAAGGCCAGCCACCAAACGGGCCGTACGGCGTGGCTGCGACCACCATGGCTCAAGACGCACGAAAGGCCGCCCTCCCATTTCTGAGAAGACGGCCTCCGACCTGCGTTTCCGCATGGTCGGGACGACAGGATTTGAACCTGCGACCCCTTGACCCCCAGCAGTGCGGTTCACCCGAATTTTCTGCACATAACAGACTTAATCCAGGCGCAAGTTGTGCGTGGAGAGACCTATCATGTGCTATCGCGCACACCGTGTGGTCCCCAACTGGTCCCCAGGGGCGCCTCGGAGGAGCACTCGCGGCAGACCCCTCCGAGGCAGCCAAGGGTGGGCAGAAGCCGCAACTCAACCCGATGGTCAGTGGCGGTCGATAGCCTGCGTACATGCCGTCCGCACGCGAAGAAGTCCGCATCGTTCCCCTCGGTAGGACGTTCACCGAGGAGGTCCCCCTGGGACCGACGGAAAAGATCCCCCTCAGTTGTCACACCTCTGCGTCAGGCAAGGGCAAACTCCACGGCACGCCGGAGTGCAGGACACTGCGCGCCACGTCCAATGTGGAAGACATCGTCCTTCCTTTCGGCGACGCGGTAGGACGGCTCTGCACGCAGTGCGGCTGGGCCCTGCCGACTGACAGCCCCATCCTCCCACTCGGCGCTGCCGTCATCGATGTCGATTCCCTCACGGTGTGGCTCGACCGGGAAGACCGTTCGGAAGAGGACCTCGAGGAGGAGCAGGACGCCGCGGCTGCCCTGGCGGCTGGTGAGTACCCGCCGATCGCAAGGGCAGGCAATGACGATGGGGAGGACGAGGAGGAAGGGTCCAACGACGAGGAGTGGGAGCGGTACGACCGCGCCCGCCGAATCCGGGCCCGTCGTCATGAGCATTGGCGGCGGCTACACACCTACCTTGTCCGGAGCAATGAGGCTGTCGCCCAGTTCCCCTTCCTCGCTCCCTGGGCCGCCGACCTGCAGGGCCGCCTCTCCGCTCTCCTCGACGGCGAACGATGCGCCTTCGCAGCCCTGCTCCAGCCCACCTCCCTTCTGGAGGCCGCGGCGGTACGGGTCCTACCCAGGCCGGAGTACACCCCGAGTCCGGGCTTCGCCGGACTGGGTACAGAAGCAGGCCACACCTTCCATCGCGCATGGTTCAAGTGGAGCCACTGCGCAACTTGGTCCTGGCGCCGCCTGGAGGACCACGACTTCGCGGTCTCATCCGTCGTACGAGATGCCTTCGGCCGGCGACGCAAGGGGTTGCCCGAGGCTCTGGAAGCCTTCCAGCGCGTCACGGCGGAGTGGATCGCCCAAGCCCGCACTCAAGTGAGCGTCCCCACCGACACACCGTGGCACCTCGTCGGCATCAGAGTGCCGGCCATCACCCGAACGCACCCCGACGAACCCAACCAGGACCCACTCACCCTATGGGAGGCATCGGTGATCGCCACCTACCAGATCACCTTCCACCGCCAGGCTGGCACCGCGGCGCTACTCGTCCCCCACCTCATCGCTGAGCAGCTGATCGCAGGCTCCTCCCCCACCATGCCGGTCCAACACCTGGGTGGAAATGGCTGCGCCCTGCCTGCTGAGCAACTGCTCGCGCAATGGCGTCCAGACCCGACCGGACAAACGGACCGGCACCAAGCCTCAGAGCAGGATTGACCTGCTCGATACGGTCGGCCACGACATCCCGCCATGTTCGGCCGTTGAGGATCGACTTTGAGCTCTGTGATCAGATTGCACGCGCCAGACCAAGCAGATCTGCACCTCGCTGGACGGACCAGCGATGGCGAGCCGCCTCCCGCATCTCATCGAAGCCCTCGGCTCATCGCTGTGGATCTGAGGGCCGCCGCACCGAAATCGGCGGCCCTCAGCCTGGGCAGCCCAACAGCAAAGTGGTCAAGGGTGGGTGTACATCAGGTGCAGCTGGTTGAGCTGACCGATCCAGAATTCCATCTTCATGTTGGGTGATGCCTTCATCGGCAACATTCCTAGTTCCTGGGCGAGTCCATAGAAGCCCGGGCCGGCGTCGTTAGCGTTGAGGTAATGGACCAGAGCGGAGATCATCAGTCCGGATTCTGGGCGGTTGCGCTCGACGATTAGCCCCAGCAGGTGACCCATCGCAGCTCGCTCGTCAGCCCGGGAGAAGTCGAATCCCGACCCGCCAACACGCCGAACGAGCGTCGCGTTGAGCTCCGTGTACGACGTCGGCCTGTTCAACCTGGCTCGATCGATCAAGAACTCCAGGCCGACTTCGGCCAGCTCGTCCCATTCCTCATCGCTGCGTCCGTACACCGAAGCCCCCCATCGTTCCGCCTCAGTATGCCCAATGCCATCGGAACCGGCACCGAAGTTGCGAGGAGGATTGAGTTGCCCGCTACCGTTCGGAAGTACCGCGCGACCGCCTCCGTGATCAATCGTTGGGGATCTACCTTGAGCTCCGTGATCAGCCCGCTCCTCCCCGGCGACCCACTGCAGATCGCCTCGTACAGGCTCATCGGCCGTCTTGGCTCGGGTGGCATGGGCACGGTGTACGCGGCGTTGGACGGCCAGGCCCGCAGGGTCGCACTCAAGATGGTGCACGCTCAGTTCGCCGCTGATCCGCAATTCCGTGCCAGATTCCACCGCGAGGTCGGCGTGCTCCGCCGAGTCTCAGGGCCGTGCCTGGTGCCCTTCGTCGACGCCGACCCGACGGCCGGAGTTCCCTGGCTGGTCACCGAGTACGTGGCGGGCCCCACCCTGCACGAGCACCTCGCTGCGTACGGTCCGCTGTCCGAGGTCCAGCTGCGTCTGTTCGCGGCCGGTACGTCGGCCGCGCTGGCCGCCGTCCACGCCGCCCGGGTCATTCACCGCGACCTCAAGCCGGCCAACGTGATCCTTTCACCGCACGGCCCGCGCGTGCTCGACTTCGGAATCGCCCACGTGATGGACGGGACTGCGGTCACGCGCACGGGCGTCACGACCGGCACTCCTGGCTGGATCAGTCCCGAACAGTACCGGGACGGCACAACAGACGGCCTGGGGGATGTGTTTGCTTGGGGCGCGCTCGTCGCCTACGCCGCCACCGGCCGCCCTGTGTTCGGGACGGGGGCACCGGACGTGGTTGCGTACCGAGTGCTGCGCGAGGAACCCGACCTCGAAGGCGTGTCGCAGGAACTCCGGGAAGTGATCGCGTCATGTCTGGCCAAGGACCCGGGCCAGCGCCCGACCGCCGAGGACATCGCAGATGTCACGTCTGACCTGCTCGGCAGTGCGGCAACGCAGATCCTCCCCGCCACCCCGGAGCAGCCTTCGGCGGTCCACGACCTGATCGCCACGCAATGGCGCATACCAACCGTCGAAGACCCCGCCTGGCACACAGCTGCCCGGCGTCCGCCAACGAGGCGCGGAATCTGGTTTCGCCGCGGGGCATTCGTCGTCGGTGCGGCAGCCGTCGGCGCTCTCGGCGCTGCGCTCCTCAGCCTCCTCCCGCCCGACGCCTCACCGACGAAGCCGGTGGCAGCCTCCACCGCATCAACCCCTCAGGCGCGGGACGACGAACGGCCGCCATCCCCACAAGCGTCCAACAGCACGGCGGCACCCGAACCGACCTCGGCCAAGCCGAGCCTCACACCGACCGTCTCCGTCCAACAGCTGACCCGGACCGAAGTCCACACCATCGCTCCATGGACCGTCGGCGGCAGCTCCCCCGCCACGGGGCTCGTGATCACGGACGACCTGGCCGGGTCGTGCTGGAGCAGCTCCAACAAGACGCAACGCACAGACGCCTGGCGCTGCAGCGCCGACAGCAACATCCTCGACCCGTGCTTCGCCCCAGGTGCGGGCCCAGAACACGCGGTGCTCCTCTGCATGGAAGCCGACCCGAACCACATGCTGCGCCTGACTCTCTCCCAACCGCTCCCAGGCAACAACTTCCACATTCCCGGCGGACCCGTCCCGACCCCCTTGATCATCGAGCTCTCCAACGGGAAGACGTGCACGTTCGCCGCCGGCGCCACCGCCACGCTCGCCGACCACCGCCTCAACTACTTCTGTGACGGTGGCGGAAGCGTGTACGGCGACCCGGACCAAGACCGCCCCCTCTGGACCGCCGCCTACCGGGCGGACCAGGCAAACACCACCGTCAGCACTCCCATCAAGGCCGCCTACCAATAGCGCAACCACCGGATACCAGGCAGGTGTTCACTGAGGCACTGGGTCTGTGCCCCGGACGCCTTGACGGGAGAGGCGTCGGTTCTCTGGTGAAGCGGGCGGAGGCGGATTTCCGGCCAGGCGTGCGATGCACCCGAATCGGGGACCTCGGCGGAGCCGGGAATGGGGTCATACGAGGCCTCGGTGGGCCTGCGGCCTCACTCTGGCCGTGGTTCGCAGTGCCCGGGCCGACCAGCTCTGGGCAAGCACTCACCCGCCCGATCGCGCCCTTGACAAACCGGCCCTGACCTAGTGTTTTCTGGGAATCCACCTAGGCTGGGGATCTCTGCTGGACACCATCGGAGGGGGCTTCGTGAGTGAGGAAGCCATCAAGTAGGACGCCACCCACATCCAGGTGCTGGAGGAGTGGGAAGCCATTCGGAAGCGGCCTGGGATGTACGTCGGCTCGACCGGCGAACGCGGCCTGCACCAGCTGGTGTACGAGGTCGCCGGCCGGGCAGTGAACGAGGTCCTGGTTGGCCGCGCCGGCTCCGTCGACGTAGTCCTCACGCCCGACGGCGGCGTGCGCGTCGCCGACGACGGACCAGCCCTCCCCATCGAGACCGCCGGGGACACCGGCCGCCCCTTGCCGACCAGCGCGACCGACTCTCACCCCTCGCAGCCCGGTGGACCCGTGCCCACGACGTACTAGAGCGTGCGCTCAAGCGTGATCTTCGAGATGAGCCGTGGGTGGTGAGGCTAACCGATCGACTGCACGACACCGGTCGAGGATTGGTCACCGGCATCGCTGCTTCCATGACCGATCCGGTGGTTGTGGCCTACGACGGGCGCGAAGCGATCGATCTGCCCTGGCCCGCCCAGTACCTCCTCTGGGTCCAATACCAGGGCGGTGTCCGCCAGGCCGGTCGCAGCCCACACCGCCTGACCGCCCTCCACCGGCTCTTCACCCTCCTCGACGGCCTCTCGCGCCGCTCCCTCGACGTCATCGCCGGCACCGCCTGGCACGACTCACCAGCCGTCTACCAAAAAGCCATCGACAACGTCCCCCAAGGCCGCGTTTTCCCCTGACGCCCACTGTTGGTGGAACACCAACGCAGCCGGGCGCCTCCCACACCTCCTGGACATGGCCCGCACAGACGCTGCCTCCGCACAACGACAGGCCCAGCACGCCCAGGCACCGTGGCGGTAGGCCGGCGCAGGCGTGGCCCCTTTGGTACGTCGCCAGCTGGTCGCTAACACAACCCCTGTCAGGTCTCCGACTGCTGGGACGTCGAGGTCAACGCGCGCTGCACACTGGTGACCAACCCGCCAACCGCGCTGAAGGCTTCGAGGGGTCAAGACGCCTCAGGGGCTACCGTTGGCCGCCGAGGGAGGGCAGACAGCGGTCGAGCCAGACGTGCACCAGACAGGATCTGGGTGATGCGCCACGGACGGCACCGCAGCGGGGCTTTGAAGCCCACCCCTAGGTCCTGTCTGATCGAGAGGGTGCCTCATACCGTCGAGGGGATGCGCGATCGGGACCAGGCATCCAGAATGCCAGCGACGTGACTGGTATGGCCAGCGAGACCCTCATACAGAAGGCGGGCGTCCGCGTCGGGGAAGTAGGCGTCCAGCAACCCGTAGAACGGTTGGTGGAGGAACAGTTGCTCGTGCACGTTCCGCGGGGGCACATAGTGGACCAGGGTGTTCCGGAAGCCGCTGTGAGCCTGCAGGATCAGACCGGTCATGGGGGCATCGAGGATCTCCCTCAGCACGGAGCGGTCGGGCGTTCGCAGGCTAGCTCCGTACTGCTCGTCGAGCTTGGTGAGGCTGGAGAACACATGGTGGAGCGTGATGTAGCGCAGCTTCCAGAGGCTGATCGCAGAGTGCTCGGCCTCCTCGGACAGAAGGACATCGAGGGTGTTCAGCGCGCAGGTCATGGCCGTCAAAGATGCTTTGACCTCCTCAGGCAGAGAGGGGTCGAAACTTCCTCGGTAATGCCTCTTGGCCCGCACGTCTTGCATCCTCAAGTCTGCCTTGCGCACCGTGTCGAGACAGGAAGGCCCTTCCCACGGCAGTCCGTCGGATATGGCCCTCACATAGCGTCCCACTTCAACAGCGATCGCCCGGAGTCGTGCGCCCAGTACCTCGGCGTCGAAACGTTCGGGCGGGAAGCCGAGGAAGAAACTCGCCGTGTGGGAGGTCGAGACGAGCCTCCCTCGGAAGCGCCACAGGCCCAGGTCTGTCTCCAGCGGCCGCGCCAGCGGCAACCACGTGTTGTTGAGGAACTCTTGGCGATGCTGCTCGATAATGCGCCGGAATTCGGCACTCACCTCCGCCGGTTGCTTGGCCTTGTCATCGTAGAGCTTGACCGAGTGCCGGGCCCGCGCGATCGTCTCCGCGTGGTCGTAGGCAAGTGAGGTCGCAAGATCGGGTGCGATACGGCCCAGCGCCCGGTGGGACTCGTGGAGAATCAGGCACATGTAGTTGTACAGACAGAAGATCGGGAGGATGGCCAGTTCCGGTCTGGCGATGACTCGCTGCAAGAAGCGCCGCAGGAACATGCCGTCCTGCACGATCAGCCGCAGGGCAAAGTCGTTTCCGGACAGGCGCGTCGTCATAGGTGGCCCGTGCTCCCAGTGGGGTGTCGGATGTCGCGTTCTGCGGCATGTCCCGGACCGGGGTTGTCCGAGAGAGCCGGGCAGCCGCTTCAGAGCATCGTGCCAGCAGTCCAAGCCGGCGCACATCACGTTTTCAGCACCCGCCGGCCCGTTCCATCACTCCAGGCCGTACGCAGCCCTCGCTTCACTACGCGTTCGGCGGGGCTGTGCGCTGCCCGACGCCACATCAGATACCCGGCTCGTGTGCGGAGTTCCCCGCTTCGAGCGTCCGTCGGGGAGAGCCCCGGAGCGTCCCGCCGGTGCGCGCACCCTGGCGCCGCGGACGGCCCCGGCCCGCTCAACGAACTCCCGGCACGCCCGCTCGGCAGACGTGTCAGAGCGGCGGAATAGAGTCGCCGTCCCGGCCGGATGGCCCGGCCGCCGAGGGGGGAGTCGGCATGCGCGTGCGCGAATGGTCCACGTACACGAAGGACGAGAAACAGAGTCTCACACGAGGCCTCCGAACGGTTCTCAGGGAAGGGGGCGCTCCGGACGCGGAGACGTTTCTCGCCGAGTGCGATGGAGGAGTACTCGTCGAGGTTCCTGCCCCGCCATACGAAGGGGTCGTCGACCGCTATGGTCGTACACCCCACGCGGTACGAAACGCCTGGGTCGACGGAGCAGTCCGGGGGATCCGGCTTCTCGCCGAGCGGGTCGGCATCGACCTGACCTGTCACGGCGAGCACAGCAAGTACGGCGGTGGACACGGCGTCTACCCACTCCCTGACTCCGGTTTCGTGCACGTCACGGTCCCGTGGGCAGACGCCGATCACCTGTTGGCCGCCCTTGCAGGAGTGGCGCCGCTCGTCCCGGCGGGAGTGCCGCAGTCAGACCTGGCTGCGATCGAGGGGCGCGATAGCGAGGTCGACGAATCGGCCGAGGTGATTGCCTGTATGGAGGCGGTCACTTCTGCAGGAATCGCCCTAGCGCGGGCCGTGGCTGCTCTGCGGGCTGCTGCGCGTGATGTATAGGTCGACATGTACGCCGCTTCACGGCACCGGCTGGCGGGCGTCCATCGCGCTGTTCCACAGAACACCGACCGTCAGATTCCCGCCCCCGATATCTACGATCCCTTCTGGGGTGACCCTGTCGGCAGATACCTCATCCAGGCCAACTATCACCTGGCCGGCCTGCGGGGCGTCGAGACGTCGCGACTCTGGGACGTCGTCGAGGCGAGCCGGGAGGATCGCAATCACCAGGATGGTGAGTACACACTGAACCGGGTTCACATCGCCGAGGCGATCGTGCGGTTTGAGCCGAACATCGACTATGACCGCTTCCGCGCCTATATGCACGTGATGCGTGTACACGCGACTGAGCAGAACTACGCGGAAGCACGTGAACCCTCCCTCCGGACTGAGCGCGAGCGGGCCGAGCGGGCCGAGCGCGAGGCTGCCACGCAGAAACTGAAGGCCGAACAGGAGGCCCGAATCAGGGCGCAGGAAGCGCGCGCTGCTGCTGCCGAGCGGAAGGCAGCCGACCAAGCTGCCCAAGCCGGGGCCGCCAACCCGAAAGATGTGTTCTACGTCGTAACGGACACTGACCGGGTGACCGGCAAGCCGGGGGTCAAGTTCGGCATTAACAGCGGGGATGGAGAGGTCCGCCTGTCACGACACGCCCGCGACGGCTACAACACCCGGCACCGGCTCTTCGTTGGACTTCCCGAGGGGGTTGCCCGGGAGGCGGAGAACGGGATGCTGGCGCGCCTCAAGCGTGCAGGGCACCGGCCACTGCACGGGCTCGAGTACTACCCGCAGGCCGCCCTCGGACTCATTCTGGACTCGCTCGATGGGGCCCTGGCTCCCGCTGCCGACTCCGTGGACAGGGAAGTCAAGGCATTGACCGGCTGACCGCACACGCCAACGGCAAGAGCCGCCACCAAGTCGTAGCCCCCATTCATCTACATATTCCCCCGCTTCGCGCGTCCGGCGGCGCGCCGACTAAGGCGGCCCGCCGGACAGCGCCGATCGCCACACGCCTGCGCCGTCACTGTCCCTCACCAAGATCCGGACCATACGCGGTCCAGCACCCCGCCGATGACGGGCTAGACCTTATTCCCACCAGGAGACGAAGAACCTTTATTGCAGCTATTCCCCGAAGGCAGTTGGATTCTTCTAGAGCACCAAGTCGAGCTCCCGGAAGGGAAACTATCCTCCCGAAGCCAGTTTCGAGCGATTACTCTTAGACATCAACCCATCATGTTAAGTGTGGAAATGGGTCGCTCGGCCGCGTCTCCCGGACCAGTCACGGACCAGATTCGATATCGAAGGCAGCGGCCCCAAGACCAAGCCACCGCCCGCTCCCGGCCCGCCGCGGATGCCAAGACCCACCGGTCCCTAAGAAATTGTGGTGCAGCCTCGGACCGAATGTCGCGGTGTCGTTGGGCTCTGCCCACTTGCGCGCGGGCGCCGCCGGCACCGACGCCTTCGCCACCTACCTGATGCGCACGGCCGTGCTCGTCGGCGGCTGGGGAGGCTGGCTGCTGTGGCAGACCCGGCGGGTCCCGCCCCACCTGCGCCGTCCCCTCCTGCTGGTGTCGCACGGCTGCCGGCCGGCCCTCGGGATGGCGACCCCCATCGCTCTGCTCATCGTCCACTCGGCCTTGGCGCTGGTGCTGTGGCGCAGCGCCCTGTTCGCCGCGGCGGCGAATCCGCTGGTCTTCTTCGCGATCGTCACGTCCATTGCCGGCCGTCCACCCCCACCACGGCCTCCAGGCAACCGCCCGCCCCCGGCCCGTACGAACCGGGGGGATTCCCTATGCACCGGACGTGACCTCAGGGTCCCTCAACCCCTTCATCAGCTCGGTGATGACCTCGCGGTCCCGCACCTCGCTGCTGTACGGGCCCGCAGCAGCGGCCTCCTGGCGGGGCACGAAGCGTGACATGTCACGGAGTCTGGCGAACCGGCCGACCAGCTTCTGGACAGCGGCGAAGTCTTCGGCGTACTCGCCGTATGCGGCGCCTTCGTCGTAGCCCTGGTGGAACAGGAACTCCAGGAGCGCATCCAGCGGCCCCGCGTCGAGCAAGGACTCGTCTT
Organism: Streptomyces sp. NPDC059443; assembly: GCF_042750105.1. Taxonomy (NCBI): domain Bacteria; kingdom Bacillati; phylum Actinomycetota; class Actinomycetes; order Kitasatosporales; family Streptomycetaceae; genus Streptomyces; species Streptomyces sp. NPDC059443. The sequence goes on from NZ_JBHYVM010000002.1 coordinate 204,923, forward strand.
CGCCGGCGACCTGGTGAAGCCCTTCGAGCGCGCACTCCACCAGGGCCTCCAGCGGAGGCCCGCTCAGCGAGCCCCCCGGAAGCTGCCCCAGGGTTGCGTAGAGGTCGATGGCCCCGTACCAGTCGCCGGCCTCCACCTGCTCCGACAGATCCAGCCGGATTCCGTCCGCCACCTCACCGGCGAAGCGCACCGCGTCCTCTTCGGCGATCAGCCGACTGCTTCCCATGGCCCGCGCCAGGCCGACGAGGTGGTCGACGTGCTCGCTGTACCAGAGTTCCGAGCTCTCCTTGAGGACATGCGCCGCCAGCGGGGCGGAGTCCAGCAGACCGGCGGTCTCCAGGATCCACCGGAGATGGGACGCCTTGCTATCGGCCTCGGGTGAGGGGGACCCCTCGACGAATTCCGCCGTCTCCAGCACAGCGGCCGCCGTCCGTTCGGCTTCCGCCTTGAGCTGTGCGAGGATGCCGGACCCGTCCGCCATGCCGGCCGCGTCGATCAGGCCGTGGATCTGCACCGGGTCGATCAACGCGCCCAGGAGCGCGGCCATCGGGGCCCGCCCGGCGTCGAGATGGAAGCGGAGGTAGTCCGCGATCGACGGGTTGTGAAAGGACACCCCGTGCTGCTCAACGGCGACCATCGTGCCGTCCAGCACCTGCAGCGCCCTGCGGAAGGTCCGGGCGTCCGCCTCCAGCCCCCGCTCCTTGCGGTACCAGGACCACGATTCGTTGAGCGTGTCCGGTGCGGCCGTGCGCAGGGTGAAGAGGACTTCGAGTAGATGCACTGCCTCGTCGGTCAGATCGTTCTCCACGATCCGCTCCCAGATGCGCCGGGGATCGTCGAGGTTCTTCAGTACGGCGGCGGCAACGTCCTGCTCCCGCCGGGCGGCGAGCCGGAGCGTCTCCTCGATCAGCCGGGGGCTGAAGTTGCGGTGCTCGACGATCGGCTGCCACACAGCCCGGTCGGCGAACGGCCACTTCTGCTCGGCGGGCAGCTGCGCGTGGTGGACGTGGTTGTAGAGGATCTGACCCCTGACACCGAGGCCCAGGTCGGTGAGGTGGACGACGCTGGTCGCCTCCGAGACATCCGGGGCGCGGAGCCTCTCGTGCTTTAGGCGGGCGTGCTCCAGGATGTAGTCACGGGTCGTCATCACCAGGGCCTTGTCCGGAGCCTCCTGGATTCCCCGGATGATGTCGATGAGGCGGGCGTCCTCGTTCTTGTTGAGTTGGGACTCCAGCGTCGTCTGGCCCAGGAAGTCGTCGTAGAGGAACAGCTGCGGCGTGTCCTCGCGCCACAGCGCCGTGATCTCCTCGGCGTCCTGCGAGATCTCGTGCACCTCGTACCCGTTACCCATGAGCCACGCCGCGAGCATAAGGGCCACCGTCGTCTTACCCACCCCCGGAATCCCGGCGATGACGCAGACCCGCTGCTCGTCCAGGATGGCCTTCGCCCGGTCGAAGCCCTCGTGCGGTACGAAGGTGTCCGCCGCACACGGTATCCGCTTGCGCAGCCAGGACGAGCGCACGTACTTCTCCTGGTTCAGTACCGTCTGCAGTACGGCTGTGCCACTCAGCCAGAGACGGAAGTGGCGCCGGACCAGCTCGGGTCTGCTCTGCAGTTCGGCGACGATCTCGTCCACACCGTAGAGGTCGCCGGTGGTGTGCACGTAAGGAGCGAATGCGTCGCGGATCCTGTCTTTGCCGTCCACGGTCAGGCCCACACTCGTGGCGATGAGATACCGGTCCGGCTTCAGCGCGACGACCTTGGGCAGCTCGTCCTTGATCAGGCGCTTCGTCAGCGTCGCCTGCGTGGCTTTGGGCCAGTGCTTGCACTGGACGACCGTCGTGGTCCCGTCCGCCGCTGTGTGGCGCAGATCGATCCCCCGGTCCCGGCCGCGCGGGAAGAGCTCTAGCGGCACGCCGAGAATCTCACCGAAAAGATCGCGGCAGACGACCTCGAAGTCATGGTCCGTCAGGCGTCCCAAATCAAAAGAATCCATGCCGCCTTCGCAGAATCGCAGTGGTGCCGACGGGCCCCATTCTTCACCGGCCGGCCCGGCGCCACACCTCTGACCGCCTCAGACCGACTCCGCCTGCTCCCTACGCTCCTGCGCCCGCGCCCACCCCGTTAGGCCACTCGCAGTGGATTCAGCCGTGCCGGTTGGTACTCCCTGCCGCCCCGCCGACGGTGTCATCAGTCGAGCCAGTCCAGAGGGATAAGCCGTACCACGTCGCCGAGGACGTACGGGCCGGTGGACACGGCTGCGCCCGGCCCGGGGCGTGGACCCACCGCGGGCCGGGCGCGCCTGTGTGCGGCGGGGAATTAGCTCAGCTGGGAGAAGACCTGCCAGCCGCCCGTGCCGACCTGGACGCCGTCGCCGGTGAGGTTGCCGAGGAAGAGCAGGCCGCCCATGTTCGTTGTGGCCCACAGGTCGGGCCGGCCGTCACCGTTGGCATCGGGGACGGCGGTCAGGAGCGGGCGCTGGGTCGAGCTCCATCCCGAGGCGAGGGAGGTTCCGGCGGCCGGGTCGCCGAGTCCCTCGCCGGACGGGCCGGTGCCTTCCAGGAGGCGGAGTTCGCCGGTGGTCCGGTGCCGGGCGATGAGGTCGGCGAAGCCGTTGCCGGTGCGGTAGCCGGGTGCGGCGAGGTCATAGTCCGACGGGGTGAGCCGCCGGGCTCCGGAACCCGCCGCCACGCTGGCTCCGGGACGCTCGGATGCCGTACGCCTTCGCCAGTGTTGTAGGGGCCGTGCTGCTCATGGGCAGCCTGCTGCTCCACGAGACGGCACACGCCGCGACGGCCCGCAGAAGGAAGATCTCGGTACAGGACGTCACGCTGTGGGCACTGGGCGGGATAACCAGGATGGGGCGACCGCAAACCACCGCGGCGGCTTTCGTGGTGGCCGTCAGCGTGCCGCTCACCAGCCTGGCCGTCGGAGGCGTAACGACCATCTCGCTTTCGGGTACGGGCCGCACTTCTGCATCGGCGCGGCCCTCGCCCGCCTGGAAGGCGCGGTCGCCTTCCCCCTGCTCCTGGAACGCCTCGGCCCGGTGCAGCTGGCCAAACCGGCCGACGAGCTGCTCTGGCGGCCCGCCCGTGTCATGCGCGGCCTCGCGGCCCTGCCCCTCGTCCGGCGATAACCCGCCCCGGGACGTCCCGCCCACCCCCTGCGCCGGAAAGACAGGATGAGTACGCGGAGCATGCAAGCAGTGGTGCTGACGGAGCGACGCGACGGCGTCCTCGTCATCACCTTCAACCAGCCCGACGTCCGCAACGCCGTGAACCAGGCCCTCGCCGACGCCGTCGATGCCGCCCTGACGGTCCTGGAGAACGGTCCAAAAGCCAACCTCAAACGCAGCCTGCACCACACCCACCGGGCCAGGAACCAGGCCGAACTCGCCGCCGAAACCCGCAGATTCTTCCATGGACGCCAGCGTCAACCACACATCGTGCGCGGCTACTTCGGCGGCCCGCACGTCCGCTACGTCCTGGACGAGAACCCTTTGAGTTTTTGATCAATAGTTGCGTTGGCGGTATTTGTCGGCAAGCCGAGGTTCCTTGCCGAAATCATCTTCGAACCAGCGCCCGTCGACGATATCGAGAAATTCTTTCACGTTATCTTTGGTGAGTGTCAGCTTATCGCCGTCTAGCTGCGTCTTCTACATACGGTGCACGCTCTCCGCGATCGACAACAACCACCTCGTCATCACCAGCCCGAAGACCCGGACCAGCCGGAACTGGGTCGCCATCTCACCCCGCGTCGCCACCGCCCTCGAGCACCGGGCCCGATCAAGGGCCCACGCCCACAGCGACCCGAGTGACCCGTTCTCCGGACTCGTCTTCTGCAGACCCGACGGCCAGCCGCTGCGGCCCCACACCGTCCTCGACCGGCTCCGGCAGCTGTCCCAAGAAGCCGGCGTGCCACGGGTGACCGTTCACGACCTGCGGCACCTGGCCGCCACCATCACCGCCGGCGTCCCCCTCACCGTCGTCTCCAAGACCCTGCGGCACTCCACCCTGTCGACCACCGCGAACGTCTACAGCCACCTCACCCAACAGGCCGCCCGCGAAGCCGTCGACACCATCGACCACACCCTCACCCGCGCCCAGAAACGAAACGACCGACGGGCCTGGCTGGAAGGGCTGCGACCACCACGCGACCACATCCAGCACCTCCGCGAAGCCCTCAACCGGCTCCGATCCCCCGCCGTTGCTGGGTTCAGCGCCACGGCCGACCGGCCGCAGAACGGGCGTGCGACCACACTGCGACCACCAGCATTCCGGGCATGGAAAAGGCCGCCCTCTCAAAGATGAGAGAACGGCCTCCGACCTGCGTAAACGCTGGTCGGGACGACAGGATTTGAACCTGCGACCCCTTGACCCCCAGTCAAGTGCGCTACCAAGCTGCGCCACGTCCCGATACCCGTTGACCTGGGGTTTCCCCTGGTTGAACGCGCAGGAGAACGATACCGCACTTCACGGGGTGGTCGCGCGCACGTTTCGCCGCCGCATCGGGGGCGGCAGGTGGGGCTTGACCTCAAGGGCGGTTGAGGTTGAACGATCGGTCCATGACACAGGCAACCGCGGACACCGGGTTCCGCTACGAGGACCTCGCACCGCTCATCACACTCATGACCGGCGCCGAGAAGCACGGTCCCGCCGCCTCGTCCACGCTCGACGCGCTGTGGGTGCTCTACGACCGGGTGCTCCGGGTGGGGCCCGGCACCGCCGAGGAGGTCGGGCGTGACCGGTTCCTGTTGTCCAAGGGGCACGGGCCGATGGCCTACTACGCCGTCCTCGCCGCCAAGGGGTTCATCCCCGTCGACTGGCTGAGCGGTTTCGGCGCCTACGACTCCCCGCTCGGCCACCACCCGGACCGCACTCTGATCCCCGGCGTGGAGATCGGCAGCGGCTCGCTCGGGCACGGGCTGCCGCTCGCCGTCGGCACAGCGCTCGGACTGCGGGCGCAGGGCCTGACCGACCCGGCCGTGTGGGTGCTGATCGGCGACGCCGAGCTGGACGAGGGCAGCAATCACGAGGCCATCGCGTACGCCGGCCCGGCCGGGCTGGAGCGGTTGCACACGATCGTGATCGACAACGACTCCGCGACCCACGGCTGGCCGGGCGGCATCGCCTCCCGGTTCGAAGCGGCCGGCTGGTCGGCCGTCACCGTGGACGGCCGGGACCGCGCGGCGCTGCACGCCGCCTACACCGCACCACATCCGGGCCGGCCGCACGCCGTGGTCGCCCGCGTCGAAAAGAAGCAGTAGGAGGGGGAGGACAAGGTATGGACACCATGCGCGAACGGTTCGTATCGGTCACATCGCACGTACTCGACGAGGATCCCCGGCTGGCGCTCGTGCTCGCCGAGATCACCATGGACGGCTTCCGTCCCGCCCAGGACCGTCACCCCGACCGGGTGCTCAACGTGGGCATCCGCGAGCAGCTGCTGATCGGCGTCGGCGGCGGACTCGCGCTCACGGGCCTGCGGCCCGTCGTGCACACCTTCGCGAGCTTCCTCGTGGAACGTCCGTTCGAACAGGTCAAGCTCGACTTCGGGCACCAGGGCACGGGCGGGGTCCTGGTCAGCGCAAGCGCCAGCTACGACTGGCCGGCCGGCGGCTTCACCCATATGGCACCGGGCGACGTGGCCCTGCTGGACACCCTGGACGGCTGGACCGTCCACGTCCCGGGCCACCCCGACGAGGCGGAGGCGCTGCTGCGCCACGCGTACGCGGCCGGGGACGACAAGGTGTACGTCCGGCTCTCCGCGCAATCGAACGCCGCGGCCCGCCCCGTCACGGGCCTGGGTTTCCAGACCGTACGGGAGGGACGCGCGGGTGTCGTGGTCGCCGTCGGGCCGCTGCTCGACAACGTCCTCGCCGCGACCGAGGGCACGGACGTGACCGTCCTGTACGCGCCGACCGTACGGCCCTTCGACGACGCGGCGCTCCGCGCTGCCGTCGGGCGCGCCCGCACCGACGTGGTCCTGGTCGAGCCGTACCTCGCGGGGACCTCGACAGCGGCCGCCAACGAGGCACTGGCACAGGTCCCCCACCGGGTTCTCGGCCTGGGCGTCGCCCGCGCCGAGCTGCGCCGCTACGGCACGATCGAGGAGCACATCGCCGCCCAGGGCCTGGACCCGGCCTCCCTGCGCGCACGGATCTCCGCCTTCACCCGTGCGTGAGCGGCCGTGAGCGTCCGTGACTGGCCGGGCGCCCGGCCGCGCCGCCCCGCCTACTCGTCTCCCGCGCCGCCTCCCTCCGCGCCCGCGGCCAGTTCCGGGTGGGCCGCGGCGAGGCGCTTCGGGGCGGCCTGGAGCCAGGAGTCCGTGAGGATCGAGCGGAGCTCACGGGTGTTCTCCACGGCTGCGAGGCGGACCCGGACCCAGGCGTAGTTGTCGTCGTGGCCCGGCCGTATGAAGAACTTCTCCGGCTCCGCCTCGATCAGTTCGGCCCGGTCCTCCTTGGGGCACTTCACACCGATCGAGGTGTCGTCGTCGGCCAGCGAGACGAAGATCTTCCCGCTCTTCCCGTCCTTGCCTCCGACCCGGAAGGTCGGCATGCCCCAGGCGAGCTTCTCGCTGCTGCCCGGAAGCGACAGTGCGATCGTCCGGACGTCGTGCGCCGTCGTGGCCATCCCCACAACTCCTCTCCAGTCCTGTCCAGTCCAGTCCTGTTCAGCCCCCGCTGATCTCTCGTCTTCGACGGTAGTCCCCGCCACTGACAACGGGCCGGCTCCCGCGCGGCGCCGCCCTCATCCGCACCGGTCTCCCCGGCGTTCCTCCGCCCCCTCCCGGCCGTCCTCCCGCGCGTGCACGAGCTCCACCAGCTCCGCGGCCAGCGCCTTCACCGTCGCCAGCCCCGCCAGCCCCCACCGCCTCGGCACCACGTCCACCGCGCACACCGTCCCCAGGACGATCCCGCGCCGGTCGGTCAGCGGCGCGCCCATGTAGGAGCGCACCCCGCTCTCGTCCACGACCGCGTTGCCCGCGAAGCGCGCGAAGTCCCGTACGTCCTCCAGTACCAGGGCGCGGCGCCGCACCACCACGTGCGGGCAGTAGCCGCGGTCCCGGGCGAGCACCCGCGCCGGGTAGCCGCTCGCCGGGGCGTCGGCCGCGTGGTGCAGTCCGGCGAAGAACTGCCGTTCCTCGTCGATGAAGTTGATGCCGGCGTACGGGGCCGCGAGTGCGTCCGCGACCCGCCGGGCGAAGGCGTCCAGTTCGCCGTCCACCCGCTCCCCCAGGCCCAGTTCGCGCAGCCGGACCACACGTGCGGGCGCCTCCCGGTCCACCGGTGTGAGCAGCAGGTGCCCGGTCGATTCGTAGTAGGTCATGGTGTCTCCCCCGAATCCCGTTACTCCGAATACTTCGATTACTTCGATTACTTCGAATGGGTCGCGTCGTTCGAATGGTTCGCATCGCTCGACAGCAAGTGGTGGACGAGGGCGGCCAGCGCCCCCGTGCCGGAGCCCGGCAGCCGCGCGTCGCACCGTACGACGGGCACGTCCGGCCCGAGCCCCAGCGCTTCCCGTACCTCGTCGGCGGTGTAGCGGTGGCCGCCGTCGAACTCGTTCACGGCGACGATGAAGCCGATCCCGCGCCGCTCGAAGAAGTCCACGGCGGGGAAGCAGTCGGCGAGGCGGCGCGTATCGGCGAGCACCACCGCGCCCAGCGCGCCCGCGCACAGTTCCTCCCACAGGAACCAGAAGCGCTGCTGGCCGGGCGTGCCGAAGAGGTACAGGACGTGCCGGTCGTCCAAGGTGATCCGGCCGAAGTCCAGGGCGACGGTCGTGGACGTCTTCGCCTCGACCCCGTCCAGCGGATCGGCGGCCTCGCTCAGCCCGCTCAGCAGTTCCTCCGTGCTCAGCGGCTCGATCTCGCTCACCGCACCCACGAAGGTGGTCTTGCCCGCCCCGAACCCGCCCGCGACCAGGATCTTCAAGGTCGCGGGCAGCCCGTGGGCAGGCGACTCAGAGCCTTTTGCGCAGGCCATCGAGCACCGCCCGGAGCAGGGTCTGGTCATCGGCGGCGAACGATCCGCCGGCCGGGAACCGCGGCGCCCGCACCGTCACGGCCCCGTGTTCCATCAGGTCGGACAGGAGCACCTTGACCACCACCGCGGGCAGTCGCAGGTGTCCCGCCACCTCGGCGACGGTGACGGCGGCCGCGCCGGCGCACAGCCGGAGCGCGAGAGCGTGTTCGGCGCCGAGCGGTGCGCGCGGGCGTACGCCGGTCGCCGTCACCAGCGAGAGCAGGTCGAGGGCGACGGCCGCCCGCGTCCGCCCGCCGCTCGCCGTGTACGGGCGCATCACCCGTCCCGCCGAATCGTCCAGCCATGGACTGTCACGCGGCTCCCCCGATGCCGTCGCCCCCGTCGTCCCCCAAGTCCCGACCCCCCTCGTCGCGGCCCGCATCACTCCGCGTCGGCGGCGAGCCGCCTCGGCGGCGCCGCCAGGTACGGGCGCACGCTCTTGACCAGCATGGCCATTTCGTAGCCGAGCACGCCCGCGTCGGCCTCCCGGTCCGCCAGTACGGCCAGGCAGGTGCCGGATCCGGCCGCCGATACGAAGACGAGGGCGGTGTCGAGCTCCACCACCACCTGCCGGACCTCGGCGCCGTCCGCGAACCGGGATCCGGCGCTGCGGCCCAGCGAGTACAGCCCGGAGGCGAGCGCCGCCAGGTGGTCGGCGCTGTCCGCGTCGAGCCCGTGCACACAGGTGACGAGCCCGTCCGCGGTCAGCAGTACGGCGCTGCGCGTGTACGGCACCCGTTGGACCAGGCCGCTGAGCAGCCAGTCGAGGTCCGAGAGCCGACTGGTCGTGGTCGCCACTTCGCCGCCCATGGGGGTGCGCTCCTTAACTGCCGGATGAGTCGGATGAGTCGGGTGAGTTGGGTGAGTCGGGTGAGTTGCGGGGGCCGGTTGAGAGGCCGGGGTCACGTCTGGTGCTCCGACTGGGCGAGACCGAAGCCCCGTTGGAAGGCGGCCATCAACCCGGGGTCGTGTACGGGCTGTTCCGCGCCGGAGCCCTCGGCCGGCCGGGGTACGGGTGCCTCGCGCAGCTGGGGCGCGAGGTGGTGCTGGGCCCGCCGCCGGGGCAGCGGCGGCCGCTCCTCACCGACCCGGGCGGCCGGTACGGACGGCTGCACGGCGGCCGGGGCAGCGGCCGGGGCAGCGCTCGGAGCGGCGCTCGGCGCAGGAGCGACGGGGGCCGCCGGGAGCACGGTCGCGGCCCGCTCGGCGACGGCTTCGAAGACCGGTTCCGGTTCCGGCTCCGCGAGCGCCTCGACCCGCCGAGGCGCCGTACGGGGCTTCGCGCCGACCACGTCAACGGCCCATGCGGGTACCCCCGGCGGGACGGACTGGGGCGCGGGAACCGGTTGGGCCCCGGGGCCAGGGGACGGCTCCGGCCTGGGCAGGCCCACCCGTACCGGCTCCAGCGGCGGCGGCTGCGCACCCGCCCCCTCGCCGGTTCCCCCGGATCCCCCTGATCCCCACGAGGTGGCCCGCGAGCCGCCGAGCGCGTCGGCGGCGGACGGGGCCTCCGCCCCCAGCAGTTCCTGGGGCAGGACGAGGACGGCCAGCACCCCGCCGTAGATGTTGGACTTGAGCTCCACGGCGATCCCGTGCCGCCGCGCCAGCGCCGAGACGACGAACAGGCCGATCCGCCCGTCCGCCAGCAGGTGCCGGACGCTGATCTGGTCGGGGTCGCCGAGCAGGGCGTTCATCCGGTGGGCCTCCTCGGGCGGCATGCCGAGCCCCCGGTCCTCCACCTCGACCGCGATTCCGGCGGTGACCCGCTCCGCACGCACCACGACATCGGTGTCGGGAGCCGAGAACACGGTGGCGTTCTCGACGAGTTCGGCGAGCAGGTGCACGACGTCGGCGACGGCGTGGCCGCGTACGGTGCCTCCCGCCGGGGGCACCACCTTGACCCGGGTGTACTGCTCGACCTCCGCGACCGAGGAGCGCAGTACTTCGCTCAGGTCGATGGGCCGGGTCCACTGGCGGCGCGAGGCGGCGCCGCCGAGTACGGCGAGGTTCTCGGCGTGGCGGCGGATCCGGGTGGCGAGGTGGTCGACGTGGAAGAGCTCCTTGAGCAGGTCCGGGTCCTCGACCGTGTCCTCCAGGTCGTCCAGCAGCGAGATCTCGCGGTGGACGAGCGATTGGAGGCGGCGCGCGAGGTTGACGAAGACCTCGACCTTGCGGTCGCTGTCGGACGGGGTGACCGGGCCGCCGAGGCGGACCAGGGTCACGTAGGCCTGTTCGCGCGCTCCGCGCAGCTCCTGGGCGAGCAGCCAGAACTCGTCCACGCGCCCCGTGTCACCGCCCAGCCCCGGCCCTCCGGGCCCACCGCGCACCGGACGGCCGGGCACCTCCCCGCGCTCCAGCCGCTCGGCGGCCGTACGCAGCTCCTGGCGGCCGCGGACGCTGGAGCGGCGCAGGGCCTCGCAGCGGTCGCGGACGGAGTTGGCCGCGCGCTGGGCACCGAGCAGAGCGGCCGCGAGCGCGCCGACCACGAGCAGGGCGCAGCCGGTGAGCACCGGCCAGAGCCTGGCGTCGCGGTCGCCGGCGCCGCCGCCGAGCTGGAGCGTGAAGATCACCGCGGCCGCACCGCTGAGCCCGGCGGCGAGCGTGGGCAGCACGGCGGAGCGGACCAGCTGGGGGCGTATCTGCCGGCCGGGACCGGTGACGGCATGTCTCGACGGGGCGTGGCGGGCGGCGCGGAGTCCGGACATCGGCGTCCTCGGTCAGTGGGGCCCGGCCCCCGGGCGTCCCGGGTGCCGGTGTTGATCACCGGATACCCACGCTAGACCGCACGATCCCGCCCTGGACGCCCAGTTGGGGAACTTGCCCCGGGTGCTTCCCGCTCCCGATGGAGCGCTCGCACGACAGCCCGAATGCGCCGTGGGCGCACACGCCCCGGCGCCGGAGGCGCGCGCCGACACCCCTCGACGCGCACCCGCACCTCGCCCCCCGCCCTCCCCGGGGGCCGCGGCCGGCTACCCGGGAGTCACATATTCAATCTCGGCATCTGCCACTCAAACCTGCATATCTCCTATGTAGATGCAACCCAGAAGGACTGTTAGAGTCCGCATGCGCTGCTCACGACAGAGTGGCGAAATGGCCGGTCCGAACCCCTGGTCTGCCCCTGAGCGGCGTACATCCGCGAGGCAGGCGGCCGTTGTGATGCCGTGACAGCTCCAGATGCCGTGACAGCTCCGCACCGACGACGCCCGCCGCCCCTGCCCCCGGGGCCCGGCCCCGGACCCGCGCCGCGCCCTGCCGTGCACCTTCAAGGCCCAGCGCATCCCGCACACCGCACACCACATCCCGCTTACCGCCCACCACATGGGGAGATCCACATGAAGACAGGACTGTTGCGCCGTTACGCCACGGGCAAGGCGCTGATCCTGGGTTCCGTACTGGCCCTGGCCGTACCGGGAACCGCCTACGCCAACACCGTGAGCGTGACCGTGAAGACCCCCGGGGCCACCAGCGGCCCCGCCGCGGCCAACTCCGAGATATCGACCCACGCGGACTGCACCTCCGGCCTCGCCTCCGGCGGCGGGATCAACCAGGCCATCGGCACCGGCGCGAGCGTGAACGGCAACCACGTCAACGGCACCTCGCCCAGCTCCGACGGCACCACCGAATACACCGGCTCCACCGGTGTCGTCGGCACCGACGTGACGCACTGGCTCGGCATCGGCGGAAGCGGGGGCCAGGTCAACGCCTCCTTCTCCACCACCCCCTACGCGATGTGCTTCACCAGCAGCCTGATCAACCACACCCAGGTCGTCATGAACAAGGCCAACACCCCCACCGCCGGGGTGACGGTGGGCCGCGTCACGGCGACCTGTCCGGCCAACACCCGCCTGCTCGGCGGCGGCGCCCGTACCACCCCGGGCAACACGGGCAGCTTGAAGTCGATCGCGAGCTTCCCCACCTTCAACAACTCCGCCCACGACTTCGGCGCGAAGGCCGCGGCGGACGGAGAGACAAACCCCGACTCCTGGACGGCGGTCGGCTGGGACTCCGGCGCCAACGCCGCCAACTACACCTACGCCTACGCGATCTGCAGCGGAAGCGGCATCAACGTCAGCGGCGCCACCGTGAAGGTCCGCTACACGGAGGTGAGCGGCCCGACCTCCGGCAGCACCGGACAGACGGCGACCGCGGGCTGCGGCGGCGGTGACGGGAACCTGGTCAGCGGCGGCGCCGCGATCAGCGGAGGCAGTGTGACGACCACGGACTTCACCGGTCCGGGTTCGGGCGGCGACCACCTCAACGGCAGCTTCCCCAGCAACTCCGGCGGCACCCCGGTCGGCGACGGAACCACCACGGCCGCCTACTGGACGGCCTCCGCCCACACCGGAGGCCAGTCCTCGCCCGGCACCTACACCGACGCCTGGGCACTGTGCGCCAACGACGGCGTCTGAGGCACCGGCTCCGAACAGCCGGAGGGCCGACCCCGCACATGAACGTCAAGAGAGAGAATCCGATGAGCACGAAATTCCGGCGGGGCTCCGCCACGGGCAAGGCCCTGATCCTGGCCGCCCTGCTGACCGTGGCGGTGCCGGGAGCCGCGTACGCCAAGACCGTCGACGTCACCGTCACCAGCCCCGGGGCCACCATGGGCCCGCCGACCCCCTTCACCGGGGTCTCCTCGCACGCGGACTGCGCCGACGGGCTCGTCTCGGGCGGCGGTGCCGACCAGGCCATCGGCGACGACGAGATGTCCAACGGCAATCACGTGATGGGCATGGTGCCCAGTGCCGACGGCGCCACCGAGTACACCGACGCGCCGGGGATCGTCGGCAGCGACGCCACGCACTGGATGGCGTTCGGCGGGAGCGGGAGCCGCAGCAGCACCGCCTTCTCCACCACCCCGTACGTCATCTGCCTGCACAGCAACCTCATCAGGCACACCCAGGTGGTCATGAACAAGGCCGTCGGACCGACCTCCGGGCTCTCGTCCAAGCTCGTGACGGCGACCTGCCCGGCCAACACGGTCCTGATCGGCGGCGGAGCCCGCACCACCCCGGCCAGCGTCGGCAGCCTGAAGCCGATCGCCTCCTTCCCCACCTTCAACGACGCCGGGCACCACTTCGGCTCGATCGCCGCGGGCGACGGCGAGCGGGACCCCGACTCCTGGACGGCTGTCGGGGGGATCGGCGGCGGACGCGGCGCTGACAACATGACCTACGCCTACGCGATCTGCAGCACGGGCGACATCAGCCTCAAGCACGTCTCCACGACGGTCCACTTCACCGAGGTCAGCGGCCCGAACACGGCCTCGACGGGACAGACCGCGACGGCCGGCTGCTCCCGCGGGGAAGGGCAGCTGGTCAGCGGGGGCGCCGCGATCAGCGGCGGCAACGTGACCACGACCGACTTCAGCAAGGCGACCTCGGGCGGCCCCCACCTCAACGGCAGCTTCCCCAGCGACGCCGCGGGCACCCCGGTCGGCGACGGCGGCGCCGACCCGTCGTACTGGACGGCCGCCACCCACAGCGGTGGTTCGCCCTCAGCGGGCAGCTACTCCGACGTCTGGGCGCTGTGCCTGGACGTGCAGCACGGGCACAAGCGGTAGCTCCACGAGCCGAGCGGCATGCCGAGAGCGGACCCTCCTGCGCCAGGAGGGTCCGCTCTGCGCGATCGGGAGCCCGAAGGCCCCACGGAGCTCGTAGAGCCCGTAGCCCTACGAGCCCACCAGCCCTACGAGCCCACCGCCTCCGGCTCCTCGCGGCCCGCCGGCGGGGTGACCGTCTTCAGAGGCTCGGACACGGGCTCGGACACAGGCACGGGCCCGGACGCGGCAGCCCCAGAGGCGGGCCCGGACGCGGCCGCAGGTGCGGACGCAGCCACCGGCCCCGCCGCCACGAACGGCCGCCACCACGCCCCGGCGGGCACGTCCGCCGCGCCCGGCTCGAACGGCTGCCCCGGCACCGGCAGGGCGATCGCCGCCCCGGCACCATCCGCCGCGGCCACCGTGCCCTCGCCCGGCTCGTCCCACGGGTGCGGGGCCAGGTTGAAGGTGCCCCAGTGGATCGGCAGCATCGTGCCGTGCGGCACCCCGCCCTGGAGGTCGAGGTGGGCGCGCATGCCCTCCTCCGGGGTCATGTGGATGTCCGGCCAGTATTCGGAGTAGGCCCCGATCTGGATCATCGTGGCGTCGAACGGCCCGTGCGCGGCGCCGATCTCCTTGAATCCGGGGAAGTACCCCGTGTCCCCGCTGTGGTACACCCGGTGCTCGTCCCCCGCGACCACCCAGGACGCCCACAGGGTGAACTGCTGGTTGCGCAGGCCGCGCCCGCAGAAGTGGCGGGCCGGGGTGGCCGTCAGGGAGAGCCCGGCGACCTTGGTGGTCTCGTTCCAGTCGAGCTCGCGCACCCGGTCGGCCGGGACGCCCCAGCGCTCCAGATGGGCTCCGACGCCGAGCGGGACCGCGAAGATCGTGTCCGTCCCGGCCAGTTCCTTGATGGTCGGCAGGTCGAGGTGGTCGTAGTGGTCGTGCGAGATCACCACGACGTCGACCTCGCCCAGCGAGGCCAGCGGGACCGGCACCGGGTGCAGTCGCTTGGGGCCGGCGAAGGGGAAGGGAGAGCACCGGTCGCCCCAGACCGGGTCGAACAGCACCCGGCGCCCGTCGATCTCGGCGAGCACGCTGGAGTGCCCCATCCAGGTCAGCCTGAGCCCGCTGGCCGGCGGCTTCGCCAGCTCGGCGAGGGTCGTCGGGTAGACCGGGATGGGCGCGCCGGGATTGCGCCGGAGGCGCTGCTCCTTGTGGAAGTAGATCTTGGCGAACTCCGCCATCGAACCGGAGGGCCTGGTCCGGGCCCCGACGGGATTCTGGAACACGCCGTCGGCGAAGTTCGGCGAGCTCCGGATCCGGTCCAGCCGGGCACCGGACGGGTCGGCGCCGAAGGCTTCGGGCCGCAGGGCGCGCAGCCGTGGACGCAAGGGACGGGAGCCGGTCAAGGCGCCTCCTGGGAGGGGTGGGGACAGGACGTTCTCATGGCTTACCACCATCCCAACGCACCGCACTACCGAAGGATTCCATTTCGCGCTCCCGGACGCGCCCCGGCACCCCGCCCCGCCCGCGTACCCGCGCCCGTCGGCACGTCCTACAGCGGCAGCAGGTCCGGCCGCTTGGGCTCCACATGGTCCCCGGAGGACTCCCCGCGCAGCCGCCGCCCGATCCACGGCACCAGGTACTCGCGCGCCCACTGGATGTTGTCGCGGGTCACGTCCACCGAGCCGCGCGGCCGCATCGGCGGCCACGGCTGGTCCGGATCGGCCGGGGTGTCCAGGCCGAGCACCTGGGCGGCGCGCAGGGCGACCCGCGTGTGGCCCTCGGGCGAGAGGTGCAGCCGGTCGTCGTCCCAGGCCCGCCGGTCCTGTACGGACTTCAGCGACCAGAGGTCGAGCACGGGGCACTCGTACCGGTCGGCGATGGAACGCACGTGCGCGCTGTACGTCGCGATCTTGCCCCGCATGTGTTTGAGGACCGGCACGTCGCGGGTGTCGAACCCGGTCGTGATCATCACCTGGCCGACCGATCCGGTGAGGTCGGCGACCGCCGCCTCGAACCGCTGCGCCACGTCGTCCGGATCGCTGCCGGGCCGGATGATGTCGTTGCCGCCCGCGCAGAAGGTCACCAGGTCCGGTGCGAGCTCCTTGGCCCGGGAGACCTGCTCGGCCACGATCTGGTCCAGGAGCCGGCCCCGGACGGCCAGGTTCGCGTACCGGAAGTCGTGCTCTTCGCGCTGATCGGCCAGGAGTACGGCCAGCCGGTCCGCCCAGCCGACGAACGTTTCCCCGGGTCCCGGGTCGCCGACGCCTTCGGTGAAGCTGTCCCCGATCGCCGCGTACGAGCCGATGGTCTTGAGTGTCGTCGTCACTGTCGTCGTCGTCGCTGCCACGGGACCACATCCTTCACCCCGGCGCCCGACCTACGCGACCGTAGCCAAGGGTTGACGGACCGTGATCTTTGCCACCCGCCGCACGAGGAATACCGCACGTGAGGCCGGGACCCCCTTCGGGTCCCGGCCTCAGACGGGTCGGACGGGTCGGACGGGTCAGATGCTGACGCCCTTCGACCGCAGGTAGGCCAGCGGGTCGATGTCCGAGCCGTACGAGGGCCCCGTGCGGATCTCGAAGTGGAGGTGCGGGCCGGTCACGTTGCCGGTGGCGCCGGAGAGGCCGATGCGCTGCCCGGCGGTGACGCTCTGGCCGACCGAGACGGACAGCTGGGAGAGGTGGCCGTACTGGCTGTACTTGCCGTCCGCGTGGCGGATGACCACCTCGTTGCCGTACGCGCCGCCCCAGCCGGCCGAAACGACCGTCCCCGCGCCGACGGCCTTGACGGTGGTGCCGGTGCTCGCGATGAAGTCGACACCCGTGTGGTAGCCGCTGGACCACATGGAACCGGCGGCCTTGTACGGGGTGGAGGTGCCGCCGCTGACCGGGGCGACGAACCCGGCGGAGGCCGGAGCCTCCTGCTGCTGCTTGACGGGGGCCGCCTTGGGGGCGGGGGCGGCCGGGGCCTCGGCCGTCGAAGCGCCCGAAGCGCCCGAAGAGTCCGAAGAGTCCGAGGAGTCGTCAGCGGAAGCCGAGGAGTCGTCCGACGAGGTGTCAGCCGCGGCGGAAGAAGGCTTCCCGGCCGGCGCCGGCGCCTGCTCGGCCGCCGGGGCCGCGCCGCCGGCGCCGGCGCCGAGGGTCAGCTTGAGGCCCGGGTGGATCAGCGACGGGTCGGAGCCCACGGCCTCGCGGTTGTCCGCGTAGAGCCGCTCCCAGCCACCGGTGAGGTGCTGCCGCGCGGCGATCTTGGAGAGGTAGTCCCCCGGCACCACCGTGTAGACGGTGGGGGCGGCCTGCGCCGCGGCCGGAGCGGCCTGGAGCGCGGCCGGCACCTGGGCGGCCCGCGCCGCCTGGACCGGCACGGTGGCAGGTGCGGCGGCCGGGGCGCCGGCCGCGTGGGCTCCGGCGGCCCCCAGCAGCGGGAGCGCGAGGGCCGCGCCGCCGGTGCCCGCAACGGCGAAACCTCGGGATATCGAGCGGGACTTCGGGCGGCGGTGCTTACCCGTTGCGGTCATGGCGAATTCCTCTCCGACGCCTGCGAGGTGAGCTGTCGGGTTCGGACGGGAGATGTCCGGCCATATCCGCGCCGGTGAACGGTGCGTGTACGGCTTCACCCCGAGCTGTCCCGTTGTAAAGATCCGGTGGGGATCGGGAACAGCGGCTTACCTGGTTCCCCCGCTCCTGCCACGCGCGTGAATAGTCGGGTGCGGTTGCCGGACGGCGGCAGGATTAGGCGGTCCATCCGGATCGATCGCGAACGTAATCGAGTCCGGCCGCACAGAACAAGTCACGAATTCACTGAAGGATTCTCAGGAATGACGGCCCGCCGGAATTCCGGTCACCCTGTGTCCATTCCCTGCCTTCAACAGCCGCCCCGACAAGGCAATTCGGCATTAACGATCAGGCACTCACGGTCACCGTATGATCTGGCTCACGGGGAGGTGTCCGATCTCGCCTCTCGCCATGGCAAGTTGTTCCCAAGTAGCGTAATTCGGACACTCTCGACGACGACACGGAGGAGCCCCTGTGACCCAGCGGATACCCCAGACCCCGCAGCCCGATCCGGAACGGACCGGAGTGCGCAACTTCCGTGACGTGGGCGGGATGCCGACCACGGACGGCCGGAAGGTCAAGCCGGGACGACTGTTCCGAAGCGGACATCTCGCACATGCCACCGAAACCGGCGCGGAATTCCTCGGCTCGCTCGGGCTGCACACCGTCTTCGACTTCCGCAACGCCGCCGACCAGGCGCTGGAAGGCCCGGACGTCGAGCTACCCGGCGTGCGGAACGTGAACATCCCGCTGTCGGACCCGGCCGACGGTCGTGAGTTCTGGAAGATGGTCCGCGACGGGGAAGCCGGCCAGCTCCACGAGGTCCTGGGTGACGGCAAGGCCGTCGAGCGGATGATGCGTTCCTATCGCGGGATCATCAAGACCCGCACCGCCGAGCACAGCAGGGTGGTGCACGCCCTCGCCGAGGACAGCGTCCCGGCCCTCCTGCACTGCGCGGCCGGCAAGGACCGGGCCGGCCTGTCGATCGCCGTCGTCCTGCTCGCGCTGGGCGTCGAGCGGGAGGCGATCGTCACGGACTACCTGGAGTCGAACGCCCCGCACAACCAGTACCGGGTCCGCCGGAGCACCGACGAGGCCCCGGTCCGCACCCCCGAGGTGCTCGAACTGCTCGCCCCGCTCTTCGACGCCCGCGCCCAGTACCTGACCGCGGCCTTCGAGACCGTCGAGGAGGAGTGGGGCGGGGTGGAGCGCTACCTCGCCGAGGGCCTCGGGCTCGCGCCCGAGACCCTCGACCGGCTCCGCGACCGGCTGCTGGACTGACGTCCCGCGAGGCAGGCCGTCGCCCCGGCGGCCGGTTCGGCGGCCCGGCGCTCGCCCCGGACCGCCGGTTCACCAGTTCACCGGTTCGCGACGGCCTGCTTCACCAGCGTCCTGCCGAAGTCCCACATCAGCGCGCCACCGCCGTGCGCCTCGTCCATGACCTCGCGGAAGGCCCCGACGAACCGGTCCACGTCCGCCTCGTCCACGATCAGCGGCGGAATGAGCTTGATCACTTCCAGGTGGTCCCCCGACACCTGCGTGAGGATCCGGTGCTTGCGCAGCAGCGGCACCACGACCATCTGCGCGAACAGCCCCTTGCGGGCCGCCTGCAGCATGGTCCACCGGCTCCGCAGCCCCAGCGAGGAGGGCCGGCCGAACTCGATGCCGATCATCAGCCCGCGCCCCCGTACCTCGTGGAGCAGCTCGTACTCGTCCACGAGCGCGGCGAGCCGGCCGCGCAGCAGGTCGCCCATCGCCCGGGCGTTGGCCACCACCCCCTCGTCGTCCATGACGGAGAGCACCGCGAGCCCGGCCGCCATCGCCTGCGCGTTGGAGCCGAAGCTCGCGGAGTGCACGAGGACCCGGTCCATGGAGGAGTAGACGCGTTGGAAGATCCAGTCCTTGCCCAGGGTCGCGCCGACCGGTACGTAGCCGCCGCTGAGCGCCTTCGCTACGCACACCAGGTCCGGTTCCACGCCGGGCTCGTGCTGATAGGCGTAGAACTCGCCGGTGCGTCCGAGGCCCGTCTGCACCTCGTCCGCGATCAGCAGGGCCTTGTGCCGGTGCAGCAGCTCCTGCGCGGCGAGCAGGAAACCGGGCGGGGCGGCGAGCACCCCCTTGCCCTGGATCGGCTCGACCACGAAGGCCGCCACGTCCCCCTTCCGCAGTTCCCGCTCCAGTGCGGCCAGGTCGCCGAGCGCGATCTTGGTGTCGGGCAGCAGCGGGGCGAAGCCCTCCCGGAAGCCGCCCTCGCCGTTCACCGAGAGCGAGCCGGCGGTGAGCCCGTGGAAGGCGTGGTCGCAGTAGAGGATCCTGGGCCGCCCGGTGGCGTACCGGGCGAACTTCAGGGCGGTCTCCACCGCCTCGGTGCCGCTGTTGCCGAAGAACACCCGGTCCAGGTGCGGGCTGTACGAGAGCAGCTTCTCCGCCAGCAGCCCGGGCAGCGGCTGGCAGTCGAAGCGGGTGAGGTCGGCGAGCTGGGCGTCCAGGACGTCGTGCAGGGCCTGTCTGACCACCGGGTGGTGGCGGCCCAGGCCCATCACCCCGAACCCGGCCAGCATGTCGAGGTAGTCGTTGCCGTCGGCGTCCCAGAAGTGGGCTCCCTCGGCCCGCTCGTAGACCTTGTCGAAGCCGATGGTGTGCAGCATCCGGGGCAGCTGGTGGTTGAGGTGACGGGCGTGCAGCTCGTACCGTTCCCCGCCGCGCTCGGCCAGCAGCGCGCCGAGGTCGAAGCCCCCGGCCCGGTCCCCCCGGCCCTCCTGCCCCGCCCGGGCCCCGCTCATGCCGAGGTGCCCCGGCTTCCGCCCACGGTCTCCCGGGCCGCGCGCAGCGACTCCTTCAGCGACCCCATGGTGGCGAGGACCGCCGTGGGCTCGTAGCCGCAGTGCGCCATGCAGTTCGCGCAGCGCGGGTCCTTTCCGCGGCCGTACTTGCTCCAGTCCGTGTCCTCGATGAGTTCCCGGTACGTGGGCACGTAGCCGTCGCTCATCAGATAGCAGGGCCGCTGCCAGCCGAAGAGGGAGTAATTCGGAATGGCCCATGCGGTGCAGGGGAAATCGGCCTTGCCCTCCAGGAAGTCCAGGAAGAGCGGGGAGTGGTTGAGCCGCCAGCGCCGCCGGTTGCCGCCCGCGAAGGCCTTCTTGAAGAGTTCGCGGGTCTGTTCCACGCCCAGGAAGTGTTCTTGGTCGGGGGCCTTCTCGTAGGCGTAGGCGGGCGAGATCATCATTTCGTCGACCTGGAGGTCGTCATTGAGGTAGTTGAGCACCTCGATGATGGTCTGCGGGGTGTCGGTGTTGAAGAAGGTGGAGTTGGTGGTCACCCGGAACCCGCGCTTCTTCGCCTCCTTGATGGCCGCGACCGCCTCGTCGAAGACCCCTTCCTTCGCCACCGACTCGTCGTGGCGCTCGCGCAGTCCGTCGATGTGCACGGCGAAGGCGAAGTAGGGGGACGGGGTGAACTTCTCGATCTTCTTGCGGAGCAGCATCGCGTTGGTGCAGAGGAAGACGTACTTCCGCTTCGCCACCAGCTGGCGCACGATCTCGTCGATCTGCGGATGCATCAGCGGTTCGCCGCCGGCGATGGACACCATCGGCGCGCCGGACTCCAGCACGGCGCCGACGGCCTGGGCCACGGGCATGCGCTGCTTGAGCACCCCGGCCGGGTGCTGGATCTTCCCGCACCCCTCGCAGGCCAGGTTGCATGCGTAGAGCGGTTCCAGCTCGACGATCAGCGGGAACTTCTCACGCTTGCGGAGCTTCTGTTCGAGCAGGTACGTCCCGACCCTGATGGTCTGTCGCAGTGGCATGGCCATCTGGCTCACCTCCTGGGGAGCAGCAAAGAACGGTGCCAGTCATAAAACGCGGGCAGCACGGCACGCAGTACGCGAAAGGCCGATATTCCTCCGCGAACGGTGCCAATACGGACGAGCTCATGCTCCGGAGCGTCCACGATCACCCGGACGGCCGCAACCGGGCGGGGGCGGGGGGGGGGGGCGGGGCGGGGGGGGGGCGCCCCCCCCCCCGCCCCCCCCGGGGGGGGCGCGGCTGAGGGGGGCACCCCC
>NZ_JBHYVM010000002.1:226126-243536 GCF_042750105.1 Streptomyces sp. NPDC059443
CCCGGCCTGCGCCCGCGCCCCCCCCCCCCCCCCCCGGCCGCCCCCCCGCGGGGGGCGGGGGGGCGCCGGGGGGGGGGGGGGGGCCCCCCCCCGGGGCCGCGGTCCACAGGGTGGCCGCAGATTCCATGTCGACCCCGATGGCGCCGGTGGCGCGCAGTTCCGCGCGCTCCTGGCCCCGGACGACGTGGTCGGATCCGGTCAGTGCACCGAGGTGTACGGTCCGGCCGGGTACGGCCCGGGCCAGCGCCTCGGCGAGCAGGGCGGTACCGGCGCAGGCGACCGTGCCGCGCGGGTCCCGGGTCTCCTCGGCGACGATCAGGTCGCCGGGGCTCATGCCGGGCAGCAGCCCGGCGCAGAATCCGGTGGCGAGCACCGCGGCCCCGCGCAGCGCCGGACCGGCCAGGGCGCGGCCGACGGCGCGGTCGGCCGAGCGGGGGCCCATGCCCGTGCGCAGGACCTCGTAGCGCTCGGGTGCGCCCGTCGCGCTGCCGCTGCGCAGGGCCGTCCGCTCGATGCGCAGCGCACAGGCGACCAGCAGCGGGGGCGGGCCGGGGGCGGCTTCGCGGTCCGGGTGCATCAGGCCTCCCCGTCGGCCGGGGAGGCGGTGGGGTCCGCGGCCGGGGATGCGGCCGGGGGTACGGGCACGGCCGGGAACACGCCCGGATCCGCGTACCGGCCGTCCGGGCCGAACGGCTCCCCGTACAGGTAGCGGCCGAGCGCCGTGAGCGGGAACACCTGCCGGTACAGGTGGTAGTTGATGGAGAAGTCCCAGGGGAAGCCGGTCCCGGTGAAGTACGGCTCGTCCCAGGTGCCGTCCGCCCGCTGGGTCCCGACGAGGTACGCGATCCCCCGGCGGACCGCGTCCCCCTCGCGCTCCCCCGCCGACAGCAGGGCCATCAGCGCCCAGGCCGTCTGCGAGGCCGTCGAGGCGCCCTTCCCGGCCCAGGACGGGTCCTTGTAGGAACGCTGGTCCTCGCCCCACCCGCCGTCCTCGTTCTGTACGGACTCCAGCCAGCCCACGGCCCGCCGGATCGCGGGGTGCGAGGGGGCGAACCCGGCGGCGGTCAGGGCCGGGACCACCGAGCCGGTCCCGTAGACGTAGTTGGTGCCCCAGCGGCCGAACCAGCCGCCGTCCGGCTCCTGTTCCGCGAGCAGCCAGGCGATCCCGCGCCGGGTGCGGGCGTCACCCGCCCTGCCTTCGACGGCGAGCATCTCCACGACGTGGGCGGTGACGTCCGCCGAGGGCGGGTCGATCACCTCGCCGAAGTCGCAGAAGGGCAGCTTGTTGGGCAGGGGGCTGGTGTTGTCGGCGTCGAAGGCGCCCCAGGCGCCGTTCTTCGACTGCATGCCGAGGTTCCAGGACACCCCGCGGGCGACGGCGGCTTCGAGGCGTGCCGGGTCGGGGTGTTTGACCCGGCGCAGCGCGAGGACCACCTCGGCCGTGTCGTCGATGTCGGGGTAGTTGTCGTTGTGGAACTCGAACGCCCAGCCGCCCGGGGCCAGTCCGGGCCGGCGCACGGCCCAGTCGCCGCTGCGGACGATCTCCTCGCCGAGCATCCAGTCGGCGGCCTTGACCAGGGCCGGGTGGTCGGGGCGCAGTCCGGCGTCGGCCAGTGCGATGGCGGCCAGGCAGGTGTCCCACACCGGGGACTGGCAGGCCTCGATCATCCGGGCGCCGTCCGCGCGCCAGACCGCGAACCGGTCCAGGGACTCCAGTCCGGCCCGCATCACCGGGTGCTTCAGGTCGTAGCCGAGCAGGTGCAGGGCGATGACGGAGTACACGGCGGGCGGCTGGATCCCGCCCCAGCAGCCGTCGTTCTCCTGGCGCTCCACGATCCAGCGGCCGGCGCTCGCCATGGCCGCCCTGCGCAGGCGGCGCGGGGCGAACCGGCGGTAGACGTGCAGGGCCTTGTCCATCCGCTGGAAGGCGCCGCCCCAACTCGCCAGCGGGGCGGGCCTCCTGGCCGGGTTCGGGTTGCGCGCGTCGGTGTGCAGCTCGTCCAGCGCGAAGGGGGCCGGGCGGACCGGGCGCAGGGCGGAGACCACGGTGAGCGGGACGATGGTCTGCCGGGCCCAGCAGCCGAAGTCGTAGATGTTCAGCGGTACCCAGGGCGGCAGGAAGACCAGTTCGGGCGGGAGTTCGGGCAGGTGGTCCCAGCTCCACCAACCGAACAGCGCCAGCCAGATGCGGGTGAAGACGCGGGCGCCGGCGATTCCCCCGTGGGCCCGGATCCACGCGGAGGCGCGGGCCATGTGCGGATCGTCGGGGGCGTCCCCGGCGAGGCGCAGGGCCACGTAGGCCTCGATGGTGGCGGAGAGGTCCGGGGGGCCGCCGTGGAAGGTGGCCCAGGTGCCGTCGCCCTGCTGCTCGCCGCGGATGAACAGGCCGGCGGCGTGCGTGGTGGCCTCGTCCCGGATTCCGAGGAACTGCCTCAGCAGCAGGTCCTCCGCGTCCATGGTGACGTTGGTCTCCAGGTCGCCCTTCCACCAGCCGGCCTCGTCCTGCCGGTCGAGCAGGTTGCGCACCGCCCTCGCCGTCGCCTCGTGCGCGTCGCGCAGCGGGCCCGGCGGAGCCCCTTCAAGTGTGGAACTCTCCGATGCGGCCGCGGTGGGGCCGCCGCCGTCGGTCGTCGCTGTCATGGCTTCCCCTTTGTGTGCAGTGTCCTCTGCTGTCCTCCGCTGTACTGGGGGTTGCCGTCGGCCGGTACTACGGGCAGGCAGTACCGGCCGGCGACTGGCGAGTCATATGCGCGTACGGGTGGCGATCACCTCTTGCGCACGACGACGAAGTCGGCGAGTGCCACGAGCTGGTCACGCACCTTCTGGTCCATGTCCACGTCGTCCAGGGCCTTGATCGCCACCGCGTGCTGGCGGCGCGCCTCGTCGGCGGTCCACTGGCGGCCGCCGGCCGCCTCGATGAGCGCCGCGCGGGCCGCGAACTCCTCCTCAGAGAAGTTCTCGAAGTCGTTGCTCTTGGCGTCGGCGGCGAGCAGTTCGGCGAGCTCTTCGCAGGCCGGTCCGCCGGCCGCGAGGGCGGCGACGACGGGCAGGGACTTCTTGCGCTGGCGCAGGTCGCTCCAGGTCTGCTTGCCGGTGGACTCCGGGTCGCCCCAGATGCCGAGGAGGTCGTCGACGGCCTGGAAGGCCAGGCCGAGGTGGTAGCCGTACTCCTCCAGCTTGTCGGCCGTACGGTCGTCCGCGCCGCCGAGCACGGCGCCGATGGAGACCGCGCAGGCGAGCAGGGCGCCGGTCTTGTTGCCCTCCATCTCCAGGCATTCCTCGACGCTGACGCTCTCGCGGTGCTCGTAGGAGATGTCCTGCGCCTGGCCGTCGATGAGCTTGCGGCTGGCGGTGGTCAGGCGCATGGCGGCGCGCCCGGCCTCGACCGTGCCGAGCTCCAGGAGCACCTCGTTGGCCAGGGCGAACAGCGCGTCGCCGACCAGGATCGCGAGGGCCGGTCCGTGGACCTTCCACACCGTGTCGCGGTGGCGGCGCTGCTCGTCGCCGTCCATCAGGTCGTCGTGGAGCAGCGAGAAGTTGTGTACGAGCTCGACCGCGACGGCTCCCGGGATGCCCACCTCGGCCGCGGCGCCCGCGGCCTCGGCGGAGAGCAGGGCGAGGGCGGGGCGGACGGCTTTGCCGCCGTCGCCGTCCGCCGGGTTTCCGTAGGCGTCGATCCAGCCGAAGTGGTAGGCGGCGACGGTGTCCATGGGCGCGGCGAGCCGGTCCACGGCGGCGCGGAGCACGGGCGTCGAGAGCGTACGGCCGCGTTCGAGGAGGGCGAGCGTGTCCGCCTTCTCCCCGCCGGCCGGGCCCGCACTGGCGTCCGTGTTCTCGACGGCCGGATTCCCCGGGTTCACTGGCTCTCCTCTGGTTCCTGTACGTACTGCGGTGCGTGGTGCTGCTGCGATGCCGGTGGTGATGCCGGTACCGGTGAGGCTGGTGGTGCCGGTGGTGGTCATGCCGCCTCCTGCAAGGGGTGTTCGCGGTGGCGGCCCAGCGTGGCGAGTGCGGCCTGGGCCGCGCTCAGTCCGCTGCGGACGGCGCTCTCCATGGTCGCGGGCCAACCGGTCGCGGTCCACGCACCGGCGAGGTAGAGCCCCGGCGTGTCGGTCCGTGCGCCGGGCCGCAGGCGCCCGACGCCGGGGGTGGGGGCGAAGGTGGCGGTGCGCTCCCGGGTGACGAAGAAGTCCCGTACCTTGGCGCCGCGCGCCGCCGGCAGCAGCCGTTCCAGCTCGGGCAGGTACTTGGCGCGCAGGACGGAGACGGGCTCGTCGATGTCCTCGTGGGCGACTGACTGGGACAGGGCCAGGTACTGGCCGCCGTCGGGGAGTCCGGAGGACTCGGTGCGGTCGAAGACCCACTGGACCGGGGAGCCGAGGGCCGCGAAGAACGGCTGCTTGACCACCTTGCGGTCGTAGACGACGTGCACGTTGAGGATGGGCGCGGTGCCGATGTCGAGGAGCTTGTCGGGGTCGGCGAGCGCGCCGGCCGGAAGCAGCCCGTGCGCCTCGCGCTGCGGGACGGCGAGGACCACGGCGCCGGCGTCCAGCGACTCGCCCTCGGTATCGACCCGCCAACCGCCGTCCTCGGTACGGGAGATGCCGGTGACCCGGGTGCGCAGCTCGGTGCGCACCCCGGCCGCGTCGAGGGCGCGGCGGGCGAGGACGTCGTGGAGGTCGCCGAGCGGTACGCGGGCCCAGCCGATGTCGGCCGCGCCGTTCTCGGAGAGCAGCCCGGTCTTGAAGACCATCGCGGCCAGGCCCAGCGAGGACTGTTCGGCGGTGGCGTTGAGGGTGGCGATGCCGACGAGGTCCCACAGCGCCTCGATGGTGCGCGGGGACTGGCCGTAGCGGCCGAGCCAGGTCGCGAAGTCCAGGCCGTCGAGCGCCGGGTCGGCGGGGTCGAGGCGGCGCAGCGCGAGGGCCGCGCGCCCGACGCCCGCCCGTTCGGCGAGCGAGAGGTGGGGGTAGCGGGCGAGGGAGCCGGCCAGGTGCAGGGGCACGGGCAGGGCGCTTCGGCGCAGCCGGCCCAGGCGCGGGCCGCCGGGGTGGGCCACGTCCAGCACGGGTACGTCGAGCCGGTCCTGGAGGGGGGCCAGGTCCGCGCCTTCGATGCGGTCGAGGAACCACCGGTAGGCGGTGCAGCAGCGCAGGTAGACGTGCTGGCCGTTGTCGACGGTGAGGTCGCCGCGCTTGAAGGAGAAGGCGAGGCCGCCGAGGCGGGGCCGGCCTTCCAGCAGGGTCACGCGCAGGCCCGCGTCGGCGAGCTCCAGCGCGGCGGTGACCCCGGCGAGCCCGCCGCCGATCACGACGGCGTGGTTCGCTGTCATACGTCCTCCTCTGTCACCGCGACAGACGCGACCGGGGCGCGGCGGGTTGCCCCGTCCCGCTCCGCGGTAGCCCGTCGGACCTGCCCGGCGGCCGCCATCAGAGCCGCCTCCGGTTGCTCTGGCGCGAGATGGTCCGCGCGTCGAGTCCGGAGAGCCCGCGGACGGCCACGTACGCCTTCTCGTGCGGCGGCAGCGAGACGCGGCCCCGGAGCACGGCATCGGGCTCGCGCTCGATGCGGTCGAGCAGGCGCCGGTAGATCCCGGCCATCGCGGCGACGCAGGCGCCGCTGCGCCGGTCGAGCAGGGGCAGCAGCCGGTAGCCCTCGACGAACAGGGCGCGGGCGCGCCGGACTTCGTGGTGGACGAGCCCGGCGAAGTCCGCGCCGGCGGGCATCCGCTCGCTCTGGAAGCCGTCGGAACAGCCGAACTTGGCGAGGTCCTCGGCGGGCAGGTAGGTGCGCCCGTTGCCCGCGTCCTCGCGCACGTCCCGGAGGATGTTGGTGAGTTGCAGGGCGAGGCCGAGGGTGTCGGCGTACTCCCCGGCCCGGGCCGCGTCGGGCGCGCCGGGGGCGGTGCCGAACACGCCGAGCGAGAGCCGGCCGATGGCTCCGGCCACGCAGCGGCAGTAGACCTTGAGGTCGTCCCAGGTCTCGTAGGCCTCGCCGCGCACGTCCATGAGGACGCCGTCGATGAGTTCGTCGAGCCCTTCGAGGGGGATCGGGAAGCGGCGCGAGGCGTGGGCGAGGGCGACGGCGACCGGGTCGGTGTCGTCCTCGTCGATCTTCCCGTCGCGGATCCGGCCGAGCAGGGCGCGGGTCTCCTCCAGCCGGGCCAGTTTGACCGCGGGGGCGAGGGTGCCGTCGCCGATGTCGTCGACACGCCGGGAGAAGGCGTAGAGCGCCGACATCGCCTGTCGTTTGTCGGCCGGCAACAGCCGGATGCCGTAGGCGAAGTTGCGCGCCTGCGAGCCGGTGACGGTCTCGCAGTAGCTGTAGGCCGCCAGCACGGGCGCGGACGGCGCGCCGGGTGCGGACGCGTGTGTGGGGCCCTCCACGGTCGGGCTCACCCCTTTCTCGGCGCTGTGCGCAGGACGGCGGCCACCTCGCGGAGCAGGCCGCTCTTGGTGGGCTTGGGAGGGCCGGGGAGTACGTCGAAGCCGGCGTCGGTGACGGCTCGCAGGGCGGCGCGCCCTCCTCCCACGAAGCCGGCGAGCAGCAGCCGTAGCCTTCCGTGGACGCTGCCCACGAGCGGCGTGCCCTCGTTCAGGAGATCCCGCGCGCGTTCGGTTTCGAAGGCGACGAGCGCGCGTACGGATGCTCCGGCGCTGGGGGCTCCCAGGTCGGATTCGGCCACGCGGAAGCGGCGCATGTCCTCGCCCGGGAGGTAGATGCGGTCGCGGGCGAGGTCTTCGGCCACGTCCTGGAGGTGTTCGGCGATCTGCAGGGCGGTGCAGACCGCGTCGGAGCGGCGGATCCGCTCGGGGGTGCTGGTGCCGGTGAGGCCGAGGACGAGGCGGCCTACCGGGTTGGCGGAGAGCTCGCAGTAGCGGACCAGGTCGCCGTACGTCTCGTAGCGCGCGACCCGCTGGTCCTGCCGGTTGGCTTCGATGAGCCCGAGGAACGGCTCGGGGGTGAGCCCGTGGTCCCGTACGACGGGCTGCAGGGCCAGCATCAGGGGGTGGCGCGGGGGGCCGTCGGTGCCGCCGAAGACCCGCTTCAGGTCGGCTTCGAAGGCGTCGAGCATGGCGAGCCGGTCGTCCACGGCGGCGGGATCGAGGCCGAGCAGCACGGCGTCGCGACCGCCCGGGGCGAGATCGCCGTCGCCGATGTCGTCGACCAGGCGGGCGTACCCGTAGACCGCCATCAGGCCCCGGCGCCAGGCGCGGGGCAGGAAGGCGGGGGCGACGGGGAAGTTCTCGGTCCGGGCCTTGTCGAGGGTGAGGCCCGTGTGGGCGTCGGGGCCGATGCCGTGCCCCGGGGTCACCGCCCGCCGCCCGCGGCGGAGACGGCCGTCGTGCCTGGGGGCCGGAGAATTCCCGTAGCCATTGCCGTCACATCTCCCGTTCTACACTGCCAACCCAATACATCCTATTTCGGACACGCCGCCGGACTTTCCCCGGGGTGCCTCAGGCTATTCACCTGTGGGGAATCGTCCCCTCTTGCCCGCGATTGAGGACTGACCCAGCTTACGCTGTACAACGCCGCGACGGCTCGACGGGTATTCGCTCCGCGCCTGATGTCGCCCGGATAAAAGCCACGGCATGCCACGGCCCCCGCCGCACGAAGCGGCGGGGGCCGGTGGCCGGGATCCGTCAGCTGGTCGCCTTCTCGTATGCCGAGACGACTTCCTCGGTGGGACCGTCCATCAGGAGTTCGCCCCGCTCCAGCCACAGCACCCGGTCGCAGGTGTCGCGGATGGACTTGTTGTTGTGACTGACAAGGAAAACGGTTCCGGCGGTCTTGCGCAGTTCGCGGATGCGTTCCTCGGAACGCACCTGGAACTTCCGGTCACCGGTGGCCAGCGCCTCGTCGATCATCAGGACGTCGTGGTCCTTCGCGGCCGCGATGGAGAAACGCAGGCGCGCAGCCATACCGGAGGAGTAGGTGCGCATCGGCAGGGAAATGAAGTCCCCCTTCTCGTTGATGCCCGAGAAGTCGACGATGCTCTGGTAACGCTCCCTGATCTGCTCCCGGCTCATGCCCATCGCGAGACCGCCGAGGACCACGTTGCGCTCGCCGGTGAGGTCGTTCATCAGCGCGGCGTTGACGCCCAGCAGCGAGGGCTGGCCCTCGGTGTAGACCTTGCCGGACTCGCACGGCAGCAGGCCGGCGATGGCCCGCAGCAAGGTCGACTTGCCGGAACCGTTGGAGCCGATGACTCCGATGGCCTCTCCGCGGTACGCCGTGAAGGAGACGCCGCGCACGGCGTGGACCCGGCGGACGCCCGGCGCATCGCCCTTGCCCCGGCGGACTATCTTGCTCAGCGCCGCCGTGGCGCTGCCCTTGCCGGACCTGCCCGTGTTGACGCGGTACACGATGTGCACCTCGTCGGCGATGACGGTGGGGATGTTCCCCTCGTTGTTCTCAGCCACGGCCGTAACGCTCCTCAGCCTTCCAGAAGTACACGAATCCGCCGAGGCCGATCACAACGGCCCAGGCGACCGCGAAGAGCCAGACGTGCGGCGGCAGATTGTGCCGGCCGTAGTCGTCGATCAGCGCGTAGCGCATCAGGTCCATGTAGATCGCCGCGGGGTTCCACTGGAGCACTTCCGCGATCCACTCGGGCTTGCCCTTGAGCATCCCGCTGATCGAGAACATCACGCCGGAGGCGTACATCCACGTACGCGTGATGAAGGGCATGAGCTGCGCAAGGTCGGGCGTCTTGGAGCCCATGCGCGCGAAGACCAGGGCGAGGCCGGTGTTGAAGATGAACTGGAGCACCAGCGTCGGGATCACCAGCAGCCACGACAGCTTCGGGTAGTTGCCGAAGGCGACCGCGACGGCGAACACGACGATCATCGAGTACAGGAGCTGCTGGAGCTGCTGCATCGAGAAGGAGATCGGCAGGGAGGCGCGCGGGAAGTGCAGGGCGCGGACCAGGCCGAGGTTGCCGGGGATGGCCCGGACTCCCGCCATCAGCGAGCTCTGGGTGAAGGTGAAAACGAAGATGCCGATCACCAGGAAGGGAATGTAGACCCCCTTCGCCATGCCGCGGGACGCGTTCATGATCAGACCGAAGATCAGGTAGTAGACGAGCGCGTTGAGCAGTGGGGTCGCCACCTGCCAGATCTGACCGAGCTTCGCCTCGCTGTACTGCGCCATCAGCTTGGCCCGGGAGAAGGCCATGATGAAGTGGCGCCGGTCCCAGAGCTGCCGCACGTACTCGGGCAGCGTGGGCCGGGCTCCGCTCACGGACAGCCCGTACTTCCTGGCGAGCTCCACGGGGCTCAGCCCCGCGTCTTGGGACGGCGGCTTGCTCGTGGCGAGGGCGCCGTCCTGAGTTGTGTCACTCACAAGATGAAACTTTCCGTCTTCGTGATGCGGCAGAAGGTGGCATCGGGTCTGAGGCGATCGGGTCGTGATCGCGCCATGTTCTCAGACGCGAGGGGATCAGATGACAGGCGGTCGGCCCAGCCGGGTCAGCCGCCAGACCGTACGCCATCTCATGGGGCGGCGGGGGCCACAGGGAGTGGTCCACCCCTCCTTGAACCCGCCGAACCAGGCCTTGAGCGCCGGCATCGAGGGCCTGCGCAGGAGCGTCAGGAGGAGCCAGACGCCCACGTAGACCGGGACCAGCGGGGCGGGAAGGTTGCGGCGGGCGAGCCATACCCGGTTTCGGGCCACCATACGGTGGTAGACCGCGTGCCGGGAGGGGGCCGTCGTGGGATGCAGGAGCACCATGTCCGCGCGGTAGTCGATCTGCCAGCCGGCGTCGAGCGCCCGCCAGGCCAGATCGGTCTCCTCGTGGGCGTAGAAGAACTCTCCCGGCAGGGCTCCGACCTGCTCGAACACCTTCGTGCGCACGGCGTTGGCGCCGCCCAGGAAGGTGGTCACGCGCGAGGAGCGCATCGGGTCGGCGGCACGCAGCCGGGGCACGTGCCTGCGCTGGGTCTCGCCGGTGTCCGGATCCGCGATCCGGAAGCTGACGATCCCGAGCTCCGGGTCCTCGGCGAAGGCCTGCCGGCACAGCTCGGCGGTGTCGGTGCGCTCCAGCAGCCCGTCGTCGTCGAGGAAGAGCAGGGCGTCCACCTCGCGGCCGCCGGGGCCGAAGGCCTCGATGCCCACGTTGCGGCCGCCCGGGATGCCCAGGTTCTCGGGCAGCTCGACGGCGCGCACGCCCTCGGGGAGCCCGGTGAGCTTCACGCCCTGGCCCACGACGGCCACCTCGACCGGGGGTCCGTCCTGCCGGGCCACCGAGTCGAGGAGCGCCTTGAGCTCGTCGGGCCGGTTGCCCATGGTGATGATGACGGCGCCCAGCCGCATCGGCGACGTCACTTGAGCCTGCTGGAGGCCATGATCGACACCAGGTGCAGAACGGTCTGGAGCAGCGCGATGCCCGCCAGCACGGCCACGCCGAGCCGGGAGAAGTACAGGTCGCCGCGGACCTGGTCCAGGACGGCCAGCAGCACGATGAGCATCGACGCCTCGATGCCCAGGACGAGGCGGTGGAACTTGAGCGCGGCGGCGGCCCGACGGGCGAGCGCCATGCCGGAGGAGCGCGGCTCGGCGGCCGACTCCTGGACCGGGGGCTTGCCGGTCTGGTGCCGGGCGACGCCGACCAGGTCGGTCTCGGCCTTGATCAGGATCGCGCCGAGCGCGGCGAGGGTGCCGAGGAAGGCCCACAGCCAGTCGATCCGCCCGCCGCCCCACAGATCGGAGGCGCGCAGGCCGAAGCCGACCAGGACCGCGGCGTCGCAGAGGTAGGCGCCGACCCGGTCCATGTACACGCCCGACAGCGAGTACTGCTTCTTCCAGCGGGCCACCTCGCCGTCGACGCAGTCGAGCAGCAGGTAGAGCTGGACCATGACCAGGCCGAGCACGGCGCCCCAGACGCCGGGCACCAGCAGGGCCGGGGCGGCGAGGACACCGGCGAGGGTCATCAGGTAGGTCAGCTGGTTGGGCGTGACCTTGGTGCCCACCAGGACCCGGGTGATGCGCAGGGAGATCTCGCGCATGTAGAGGCGTCCGCCCCAGTGCTCGCCACTGCGCCGGTCCTTGACGCCCGGCGGGTGAACGACGGGCCGGAGTTCAGCTACGGATGGTCTGGGCATAGTCGGCGTAAGCGTCCCTGATCTCGGCTGCGGACAGGTTGAGGTGTTCCAGGATCGTGAAGCGTCCCGGACGGGTCTGAGGTGCGTATTCGACGGCCTTGACGAACTCGTCCGCGCTGAACCCGATCTCCTCGGGCCGCACGGGCAGGCCGTGGCGCCGCAGCACCTCGGCGAAGAGCCCGGACTGCTCGGCGGCCCCCCGCAGGTGCATGGCGAAGGCCGCACCGATGCCGACCTGCTCGCCGTGGAGCGCGGAGCGCCCCGGGTAGAGCAGGTCGAAGGCGTGGCTGATCTCGTGACAGGCGCCGGACGACGGGCGGGTGTCCCCGCTGATCGCCATGGCGATGCCGGAGAGCACGAGCGCCTCGGAGAGCACGGTGAGGAACTCGTCGTCGCCGCATCCGCCGGGGTGGCGCAGTACGGACTCGCCGGCGGTACGGGCCATGGCGGCGGCCAGGCCGTCGACGGGCTCGCCGGTGACCTTGCGCGAGAGCTCCCAGTCGGCGATGGCCGAGATGTTGGAGATCGCGTCGCCGACGCCGGCGCGGATGAACCGCACCGGGGCCTCCCTGATGACGTCGAGGTCGACGACCATCGCGATCGGCATGGGGACCCCGTAGGAGCCCCGGCCGTTGTCGTTGTCCAGGATGGACACCGGGGAGCAGATGCCGTCGTGGGAGAGGTTGGTGGCGACGGCCACCATGGGCAGCCCGACCCGCGCCGCGGCGTACTTCGCCACGTCGATGATCTTGCCCCCGCCCAGGCCCACGACGGCGTCGTAGCGGCGGCCCTTTATGTCGTCGGCGAGCTTGACCGCGGAGTCGATGGTCCCGTCGACGACGGCGTACCAGTCGGCGTGCGGCAGCACGGGCTCCAGCTTGGCGCGCAGCACCGCGCCGGAGCCTCCGCTGATCGCGATGGCGAGCTTTCCGGACGCGGAGACGCGCTGGTCGGCCAGGAGGCCGGCCAGATCGTCCATCGCCCCACGGCTGATGTCGACGACAACAGGCGAGGGGATCAGCCGCGTCAGTACAGGCATGCGATCTTCCGGCCCTTGGCGAGGTCGTCGTGGTTGTCGATCTCGACCCACTTGACGTCGCCGATGGGGGCCACGTCGATCGTGAAGCCGTCGTTGACGAGCTGCTGGTAGCCGTCCTCGTAGTAGAGGTCGGGGTCGCGCTCGAAGGTGGTCTTCAGGGCCTCGGCCAGCGCCTCGGCGGCCTCCGGCTCGATGAGGGTGACACCGATGTACTCACCGGTGGCGGTGGCGGGGTCCATCAGCTTGGTGATCCGCCGGACGCCCTCGCCCTCGGCGGTGATGACCTTCATCTCCTCGTCGGCCAGGTGCTTGACCGTGTCGAGGGCGAGGATGATCTTCTGGCCCTGGCCACGGGCGGCGAGCAGGGTCTTCTCCACGGAGACCGGGTGGACGGTGTCGCCGTTGGCGAGGATCACGCCCTGCTTGAGGACGTCACGCGCGCACCACAGGGAGTAGGCGTTGTTCCACTCCTCGGCCTTGTCGTTGTCGATCAGCGTGATCTTGACCCCGTACTTGGCCTCAAGGGCCTCCCGGCGCTCGTACACGGCTTCCTTGCGGTAGCCGACGACGATGGCGACCTCGGTGAGGCCGACCTCGGCGAAGTTGCCGAGCGTCAGGTCGAGGACCGTGAGGCTCTCCTCGTCGCCTTCGGGGCCGACGGGCACGAGGGCCTTGGGCAGGGTGTCGGTGTAGGGACGCAGACGGCGTCCGGCACCGGCAGCGAGGACGAGGCCGATCATGCTGCTTCTCCTTCATCATGTACGGCGGGTGCCCCGGAGGAGACCCAGAAGCGGATGCTCTCCACGAGCACCACGAGTGCCACGAAAACGGCCAGGGCCGTGAGCGCGACGGGGAAGTCGGTGGCGCGCGATGCCAGGACGTAGGCCAGGACCGCGGTCAGCAGGACCCGGCCCTCGTGCCCGCCGGTGGTCCGCACCAGCCAGTGCGGGGGCGCGCCGGTGCCACCGCGGATGCGGTACACCGTGTCGTAGTGATGGTAGGCGACCGCCGCGACCAGTCCGAATGCCGCAGGAAGGGCCCCGGGTACGTCCGCCTTCGCGGCGAGGATCAGCACGGTGGTGTATTCGGCGGCCCGGAAGACGGGCGGGACGAGCCAGTCGAGGGCGCCCTTGAGGGGGCGGGCCACGGCCGCGCCGGCGAGGACCGCGTAGAAGACGGCGGCGATGACCACCTGGCGGGAGCCGAACTCGTGCGCCCAGGCCGCCCACAGCAGGGACCCCGAGCCGAACACGGCCGCGGCGATCCCGACGCCGGGGGCCAGCCAGCCCAGGACGCGGCTCACGAGCTCGGCGACGGGGCCCGAGTCGGCGAGGTCGGCCAGTGCCTGGGCGGCCCGGTCGGTCCTCCCGGCCTTGCGGGTCAGCGAGCGCAGGACCCGGCCGGCGGTGGTGTAGAGCGCGCCGAAGGAGCAGCCGACGAGGAGGGCGTAGAAGACGATCCGGGGGCTGGTCACGGCGGTCAGCACCGCGATCATGGCCCAGCGCTCGCCGATCGGCAGGATGATCATCCGGCGGACCCACACCGTCCAGCCGACGCTGTCGAGCCGGCCGGAGAGGGCCGCGGTGGGGCTCGTATTGGCCGTGGCGTCGTGGTTGGCCTCGTTGAAGGCGAAGTCCACGACGTGCCGGCAGGTCATGAGGATCATGGCGCCGAGGGCCAGGGCCCATACGTCGTCACCGTGTCCGGCGCCGCCACGGGCCGCGCCGAGCGCGAGGCCCGCGTAGAAGGAGTACTCCTTCGCGCGGTCGAAGGTGGCGTCGAGCCAGGCGCCCATCGTCGAGTACTGGAGCGCGTAGCGGGCGACCTGCCCGTCGACGCAGTCCAGCACGAAGGAGACGAGGAGCAGCGCGCCGGCGGCGACGTAGCCCCCGCGCTCGCCGGTCGCGGCGCAGCCGGCCGCGATCAGGGCGGTGATCAGGGAGGCGGTGGTGATCTGGTTCGGGGTCAGACCGCGGCGCGCGCACCAGCGGGCGATGTAGCGCGAGTACGGGCTGATGAAGAAGGTGGTGAAGAACCCGTCGCGGGATTTCACGGCGGTGCGCAGCCGGACGGCCTCGCCGTCCACGGCGGCCACGGCGGCGGTCGCCGCGTCGCGCTCGGCGGCGGTCGCGGGGACGGCGGCGACGAGGGTGCCGAGCTCGGGGCGCTGGACGGCGGTGCCGGCGGCCTCGACCGCGGCGGCGAGCCGGTCCGGGTACGGGCCGGTCTCCTGTTCCTGCTCCTGCTCCTGCTCCCGTGAGGCCTCGGCGAGGGCCGCGGCCCGGTCGAGCGCGGCGCGGGCGCCCGGCTGGACGGCGAAGGCCCCGGTGACGGCACAGGCGTCGAAGCGCGGATCGGTCAGCGCGAGCCGCAGCGCGTGCGCGTGCCCGACGAACCCGGCGTCCACGACGGCCACCCGCTGGTCGGCGGGTACGAGGGCCAGCGCGGCGGCGGTCTCCTGCGGGGTGGCCGCGGGCCGGACCTCGAAGCCGAGGGAGCGCAACTCGTCCGCGAGCGGCGATCCGGGGACCGGCAGGCCGGTAAGGATGACGGTCGGCAGACGAACTCACTCCTTGCGCGAACACACGAAACGGACGTGCGCCAGGTCGCACCAGGTGGGGCGGCCGCACGTCGGCAGAGGCTATCGGATGAACGGAAGCAGGGGTTCACCGCCTGTTTACGCCCCGATAAGCCGAATATCCCAGGGCCACGGGCCCCGGCCTGATCATCATTGACGAGAACGCCGGGGGACTCAAACCGTCGCGGTGTTAGCCTGATCGCAGACGTGTACGAATCCCGCAAATACGTTGATCCGCGCGATATGCGCCCCAGGCGGGACAACGAACGAGGAAGAGGTGGGTTGATGACCGTCGCAGAGGTCGCGGCCATGGGCGGCGACGAACTCCGGTCCATCCCCACTTCCTTCCGGGCATCCGGCCGGGCCTGATCACACCGATCGGCCCGTCGGCCGGAGCCCCCGTTCAAGGGTTCACGTTGACCGACCACACAGACCACACAGACCAGACCGACCAGACCGACCAGACCGTCAAGGCGGACACGGGAGACCTCCCCTATCCGGATGGTTCCACGGCCGGGGCCGGCGGCTCCTGGCCCACCCGGCCGGAGACCGCGGCCGACACGGCCGCCGTGCACGCGCTGAACTCGGCCGCCTTCGGGACCCCCGCCGAGGCGGACCTCGTGGACGCGCTGCGGGCGGACGGCTCCTGGCTGCCCGGCCTCTCCTACGTGGCCGAGGGCCCGGACGGGTCGGTCGCGGCGCACGCCCTGCTGACCCGGTGCGAGGTGGACGGGGTCCCCGCGCTCGCGCTCGCACCGGTGGCCGCCCACCCCGCGCTCCAACGCTCGGGCGCCGGCAGCGCGGTCGTACGGGCGCTGCTCGCGGCGGCCCGGGAGCGCGGGGAGTCGCTCGTACTCGTCCTCGGGCATCCCTCGTACTACGCGCGCTTCGGTTTCACACCGGCTTCGCGGTTCGGAATCCGGGCGCCATTCGAGGTGCCCGACGAGGCGATGATGGCGCTGGTGCTGGACGACTCCGCGCCGATTCCGTCAGGCACGATCAAGTATCCGGCACCGTTCGGCATCTGACGCCCTGCCCCCCGCCGCTTATCACGCGGCGGGGGGCAGACATGCGCGGATCGCCGAAGTGGGGACAAACCTCTTTTGTACGGCAGACTGAAGGTCGAAGTCCGAAGCGAAGGATGGGTATGCCGACCACACCAGCCACCGCCGCGAACAGCGCGTCCACCGGCACCGGCGCTCAAGAACCGATCATGCTCGAACTGGTCGACGAGTCCGGCAACACCATCGGCACGGCGGAGAAGCTCTCCGCCCATCAGGCGCCCGGTCTGTTGCACCGGGCGTTCTCCGTGTTCCTCTTCGACGAGAAGGGCCGGCTGCTGCTCCAGCAGCGCGCCCTCGGGAAGTACCACTCCCCCGGAGTCTGGTCGAACACGTGTTGCGGTCACCCCTACCCCGGGGAGTCGCCGTTCGCGGCGGCGGCCCGTCGGACCCACGAGGAGCTGGGGCTGTCTCCCTCCCTGCTCGCGGAGGCGGGGACCGTGCGCTACAACCATCCGGACCCGGCGTCGGGGCTGGTCGAGCAGGAGTACAACCACCTGTTCGTGGGACTCGCGCAGTCGGCGCTGAAGCCGGACCCGGAGGAGATCGCGGACACCGCGTTCGTGACCGCCGAGGAGCTGGTGACCCGGAACGCCGAGGAGCCGTTCTCCGCCTGGTTCATGACGGTGCTCGACGCGGCCAGGCCCGCGATCCGCGAGCTGACGGGCGACGCGGCGGGCTGGTAGCCCCCGGCCCTGGTGCGGCGACGGCGGCCGGGCACGGCTCACCGGTACGGCGGCCTGGCGCGGCTGCCCGGTACGCCGGTCAGCTCGCCGGGACCGGCGGCGCGGCGGGTGCGGTGAGCGGCAGGGCCGCCCAGATCACCTTGCCGCCCGTCGAGGTGTGCTCGACGTCGCAGACCCCGCCGGCCTCCAGGGTGATCTCCCTGACGAGCAGGAGCCCCCGGCCGCCGGTCTGGCCGAAATCGGCCTCCAGCGCCTTGGGGCGGTACGGGTGGTTGTCCTCGACCGCCACCCGTACCCACTCCCGGCCGATGGCGACCTCGACCGCGACCTCCGGCGAGAGCAGGGCCGCGTGCCGGACCGAGTTCGTCACCAGCTCGGAGATGATCAGCAGCAGCGAGTAGACCAGGTCCTGGTCGGCCGGCACTCCCTGGCGGCCGAGCAGGTCACGGACCGCCCGGCGAGCCTGCGGAACGGATTCTTCTAGAGCGGGAGCGGTGAATCGCCACACTCCCTCGTACGCGAGGGGGGCGGCCGGAGCCTCCGGCTCACCCCCCATGACTGGCGGGACGCTCCCGCTGACATCCATCTCCCGGCCCCCGTCTTCACGCTCGATCGTCTCCACACGTCAAGAGTGGGGAACAGACCGGTCCGGACCGGACCGCTGACCAGAAGTCAGCGTCATTCGGACACTTTCTGACCGTTGGCGTATGACGGAGTCAGTTGTTCGACTATTCCTGATCTTCTGATCGGCGCTTCTCGGCCGCCTCGCGCGCCTTGTCCGGCTCGCCCGCCTTGTCCGCCGCCGGGCCCGCAACCGAAGCCGCCGCCGAGCCCGCCGCGCCGGCGGTGGCGCCGGCGGGGGCCCCCGCCCTCACCCCCGGCGGGGGCTCGGCCATCAACCCACCCCTGGTGGGGGGCGCGCCCAAGCCCCCCCCGCTCAGGCT